>JAJZGD010000096.1 GCA_021804985.1 Planctomycetota bacterium | reverse complement strand
AAGCGGTGGTTGCGGTAGATGCGATGATTGGGAAATTGCTTTGGGCGGCAAGCCGATCCCGGTAAGCAATGGTGTCGGCCACGAGTTGGCCGGTATCCGTTTCGGCCGTGGTAGCACTTCCGGTCGCGTAGGCAGCGGCGTTATAGATGGCGTCATAAAGCGGCACTTCGCCGGCAGTGTTGACATTAATAAGGCCCGGAATGCGGGTCAGCAGGCTGGTGTTGGCCAGGCCGTAGGGCGTCGATCCGGTGGCGGTGCTCAGGGTGAGCGTGGGATCATCGGCACGGGTACCGAGAGAAAACATATCGAGAACATTGGGCCCCAAAGCCCCGGCGGGCCGGTCAACAGAAGTCAGGGCCGCGCGGCTGTCAAAGGGGAAATCGAAATACAGATCGGCCAGATATTGCTCGTCGGTGATGGGGGTATAGCCGTTGGTGGCGGTGGTGGGAACGCCGAGCCGGGCGACGTTGGCACCAATCTGCCAGGATATGGGCGTGAAAACGCCTCCGGTCGTTTCGGTGCTGCACTCGCGGGCAATGCAATTGGCATCGGCCCAGTTCAGCAGTTGATAATTATCGTACGAAGTTGGCATGAAGCCCGTATCCACCGGATCACCGGCGGCACGGTCATACAGCGGAACGCCGGGGCTGCCTCCAGAGGCATTTGCAATGGTGTTGGCTTTTCCAAGCGTGACATCCGAGGTACCGCCGGCATCTACCAGAGTAGCGAGCACGCCGGCCGAATCGCACCCCCATTGCGTGGCATTGTTACGTGATGCATCATAGGAGGTGTTTCCGGGGGGGATGGGGGCCGCGATGGTGTAATTCATTTCATCCACCACCGCATAGTTGGCCGGTGCGCTGCCGAGGGCCGGCATACCGGTGCACGGGCGCACCAGCAGGATAGTTCCTGTAACCGGAAAATTAGTGGGGCTCACGCTTCCCGCCTCACTTTTGGCACCGGGATCTATCGGTCCATGGTTCCCCTTGTACACCACGGCATATGATGCGCCGGTGGCACCCGTATACGCCGACAACGCACCCATGTTTTTGAGCGCGATGGTTTGCGTGGATGCGCCACCGGTAATGATAAGTTCCCAGCCATAACCAGCCGCGAGGTCAACGCCCGAGCCAAACGGATTGAGCAGTTCGATTGCGTAGCCTTTCACCCTCGGCGTGCCGGTTGTACCGGGCTTATTGACCACAATTTGCAGTTCATTAATAAAAGGCTGGGCAGCATTGCCAACATAGTACGTCGCGGGGTCAACCAGAGTTGTACCGGCCGTGCCGAATGGCGTGTTGATGATCGATCCGCTCGGCTCGAGCACCGCCGGGCCTTGCTGGCCTACGCCATAACGGTAATCCATGTAGTTGGCAACATAATTAAGTGGGTGGCCATAAAGAAAGCCGCAGGTTGTCAGCGAATTAGCGATCTGTTCGGCCAATGTGCCGGCCTGCGCCGAAGTTGAAATCGGGGCATTAAGATTCACGCGCGCGGGATAAAGCTGCGTCGAACCGGTAACCAGGCCGGCTGGGCTTCCCGTTGGCGTTTCAGCCGCGTATTGGCGGCTCCAGGAATAGGTGGTGTAAAACGGTGTGTAGCCGGTGCCGAAAATGCTGTTGTCGGGGCTGAATGTGTCGACCATACTGTTGCCGATGCGATTATTGGCCAGTACGCCAAATTGGCCGCCGGCCCCGCCGTAGGCCAGCCATTGCAGTTCGGTGCCCGGCCCGTAAAGGTTTAAATTTATGGTGGTGCTGGTGGGGTACCCTTGATTTTCGTAATATTCCAGTTCCTGCTGCCAGGAAAGCAAATTGTAGTTGGTACTGTACGTGCCGGCCCGAGTGGGAGGGGTGAGGTTAGCATTTTGCATCGCCGCGGCGCTGGTGGCCTCGGTGGTGTTGTAGCTGTACGCGGCGGCCAATTCATAAAGGGGATAGGCCCCCATCGCCGCCCCGGTGTCGGCATAAAGGGCGTTGTTGGCGGTATCTTGCGGGTTGGCGGACGCCACGTAGCCGGTATTCACATTCATGCTGGCGGAAAGATCCATGATGCGGGTGGCAAAACGGTAATGCGTTCCATTGGGGGAAGAATACGGCAGCATATTCCACATGGCATCCCGCGTACCAAAGGGATAAGCTTTGTATTGCAAGGCGCTGCCGCTGCTGATGTACTGCAGCGAGGGCTGCACCACCGAAGCATTGGGAACGTAAACCACTCCGCCCGCGCCCGCGGTCTTGGACGGGTTCAAACCAAAGCCCGAATAACTGATGTCATACGCGCTATCTGCCGGGTCATAAAGGTACGGTGTAAGGACGGAAAGCAGGGGTTCTTCAGCACCCGGCGTGCGCCCGAGCCAATTGCCGGTGCTTGCACCGGTCGGCGGTGTGGGGAGCGTGCCGGTGAGTTGCGAAGCCGGATTGGAAAAATGGTCGGTTTCGCAGACAACTTCGGCGGCACCGGGCGGGTTGGCGCCATCCAATATGGTTGATACCACGGTGGTGCCGGGCGCGTAGGTGGTGTTGGGTTCCCACGGCATCACACCGCAAAGCCACGGCTGAGAGGCAACCGCCAACGTGGTGGTGCCACCTGAGCTCGGCGTATCTTCCATGGGGGTTGCGATTTGGCCGTTGTTCATCTCACCAAGATCAGGCCCCGTCCAAACGCGGGCAGGCGAACCAACGCCGTTAAGGGCCAGCGGCGTGCCGGCGGAATTCAGTGTGCTGTTTAAAATATCGGCCCGCACCACTGCGAGCATCCCTTGTGTGGCGTAATTTAAATTCGCCTGATCATTGGTGGCGTACGACACCTGCCGATCCGTATCGGCGGTAAGGATGTACACCGTGCCCATCAAGGCCAGAAGCACCAGAACGGCCACCACCAGCAGCAGCACCATGCCGCGCCGCGGGGTTAAAAGCGATTGAGAATCTGAGCGAATCATAAAAACCTCCCCTGCCACGGTTATTGCGGCAAGTGAACAATTTGGGTAATCGTCAGCGGGCCGCTGAGTTGGTCGGCCGGATCGGTCACCATGTAGGTGATGCGCAGCGCCACGGGCCAATCGGGCTTGCTGGCCGGCGTAAAGACAAAAGCCGCGGTGTCCAAATGGCCGGTGGTGCTGCCGATATCCGCATTGAGCGGATAAAGCGTGGGGTTTAGCGATGCCCCGCTGATGCCGTACCAATCGATGGTGCCGGGGGGCGTTGCAACCGGCAGGCCAACATCAATCGCGAGACTGCAAACACCTTGCATCAGCACCGGCTGCATGCGAAAGGCCCCCGCCACCGGCCCGGCCACGCTCGATGCACCCGGCGAATTGACCGTGGCATAGCGAAAACAGAAATCATTGGCGACATTGGCCAGATTGGTGACGCCCGTCTGCGATGCGGCATACGCGCCCGCCTGCGCTGCGCTGTAAGCGGCGGCATCAAGGCGGCAGGAGGTCAGATATGCCGTGGCGCTCCCGCTGCCGTAAGAGATATTGCCACTGGCAGTCGGGCCGGGAAAATTGGTCGTGACAAGATTTGCCGGATAGCCCGAATAGGCCGTGCCCGTTCCGCCGTTCGGCACCAGCAGGGTAACCATGCGCCCGAGCGTAAGCTGCCCGGCAGTCAGGCCGGTGGGTGGCGTGCCGGTGGCAAGAACGGTACTTTGGGCAAAATAGGCGGGCCAGCCGGGATAGGTTGGCGTTACCGGATAGGTGTTGCCATAGGATACGGCCATCTGGCCATACCAAATCATGGCCGTATTGGCGGAAAGTGCGTTATTGATATCGCCGTGTGTATCCCCGGATCGGCTGTGAAAATTACCATTGGCCATAAATGCAAGCTGATCGGCCCGCCAGATGGGAATGGTGCCGACGGCTCCGGTGAGCTGATTCCAGTCAATATGGTCGGTAGCCAGGGTGGCAGGCGTGTTGCTGACGTTGGATGTATTCGGTGCGGTGCAAACGTAATATGTGGAACCGTACGCCACCTCATCGCCCGGCTGGTATTGAACCGAAGCGGGATTCCAGGTGGGCGCATATTGCCGCTGGCGAACCACAAGGTAGCCGGTGGTGTCCATTTCATGAATGTCGGCAGCCATCTGATGTTCAATAACGCGGACCTGCGCCATGGTGCCTAGGGTTGCCTGCCCCACCCGCACGCTGTGGCCGGCAAGGTGAAACACCTCGCCGATGGCCCCCATCATGATGACCAGAATCACCAGCGCGACCAGCATTTCAATAAGGGTAAATGCGGTGCGGCGTACGGATGCAAGCGTCCCGCGCCGTGCGGCCGGCCCGCTGGATAAAAAACCAAATTGTGCTCTGTGCGTGTTCATCAGAATGTCACCGTCGTTGCATAAATGTAGACCAGCGGGCTGGCCTGCTGATTGATGGCCGGGGGTGCAAAGACCACGCCGTCTGAAGTGCTGCCGCCGGAGCCGGCAAATGAAACCGTCGGCGTGGTGCTTCCATAGGGCGTTATCACCTGCTTGCGTATCGTTGCGCCGGTATTGAGATCAAGTGCCATGGCACCAATCGGCAGGTAGCCGGTGGCCGAATTGCCGGGTGTGCCGGTTTGGCTAAACTGCGCAACATAAAGTGATGGATACGGCGTGGTGGTGGCGGTGGCAGAGGTGGTTTGCGGATAATAATTGTTGTTCGGATCGCCTTTGGAAAATACAAAAATGTAGAGGGTGTAAGTATTGGTCTGGGCGTTGGCGGTGGGCGCAATATTCGATGAGCCGTTTGCAAGCTGTGGAACCAACACCCCCTGCCACCAATACCGCGCCTGCCCGTTGCCAGCCGATGCGGCGGCTGTGGTGCAAATGGATACGGTGGGGTTGGGCGTGCCGAAAAAATAGGGCTGAGGAAAGGTGGCCGGAATCGTCGTGCCGACCTCGGAAACAAAAATAGGTTGCCCGGCTTGCTCGGCCACTTTCACCTGCGCCACAGCGCCGCGGGCAATGACCAGGCCGACGGTGCTCTGCACATCCTGATTGGTCCACTTGATCGCGACCGGAAATACCGCTGCCACCATCAGCAAACCGATGCCAAGAATAAAAATGGCAAAGAGAATCTCGATGAGTGAGAAGCCGCTGCGAGCACGCGGTGATGGATGGTGCATCTTCATGGAGCTACCCCCCCGGAAAGCGTTCCGGTGTAGGTGTTGACAATATAAAGGGGCACGGTGGGTTGGGCGGGCGGCTGATTGGGCGCCAAATAACTGCCCAGCGCCGCCTGAGATACCAAATCCGCGGCGGGCAACCCGGTAGTTTGGAAAATAGAAAGCCCGATGCAACTCGGCCCTTGCGCCGTCACCGAAGCAAGCGGTGCGGTGGTGGCATCGTCCGGCACATTAAGAACGGAAAATGCCGGGCAGATGACGGTGCGGCCATTGGGCATGAAAATGACCGCCCGCAGCGGATCGGAAGTACTTAGGCCGACGTTTGTCCCCAGCGCTATCGGACTGGGAAAAATATAACCGGTTGGTACGCCCGCTGAGCTGCTGATCTGATGGGTGCCGTATGGCCCCACATAGCCGGCAACATAAATACCCTTGGGGAAAAACCGCGGCTGAATGTTGGTGTCGGTCATAAACGCGGTGGGCAGCACGCCGGAGGCCGGGTCGGGCTGGCCGGGCATTGCGCTGGCAAAGAAGACGGCGGATTGCTCGGTAAAGCCGGGGTCTTCATAAAAGATCGCCGCCGCGGGCGCATGGGTGGTAATGGCCAATGCCCGAGCCTGAGCCAGGGCGGCCTGTAGTTGCACGGTGGCCTGAGTGGTGGCGCTGTTTTTAAACATATAAATCAGTGAGGGAATCGAAATCAGCGACGCGATCACAATGATGGTGATAACGGTAAGCAGCTCAGCCAGCGTAAAGCCGTTGCGCTGCGATCGGTGCCCCGGCGAACGCCCACGCCCGCGCCCAATTCCCCGCAGCCCGCCGCGCCCAATTCCCCCAAACCCGCACCCACTCTGGTGCGCGCGTGGCAGGTTCCCCGCGCCCGCGCTCGGGCGATGAAGGGGGTTTAAATTGGGCAGATGGCCGGTTGGCATCTTGCATCTTCCTTTGTGCTAATCGCGTCCGCTGGAAACAATATCGTCGCCGGTAAAAAAGGTTCCATCCGGGCCAGCGCTAACAAGCAGAAAACTGTCGCTGCCCAATATGGTTTCGCCAGCCTGATAATTAGCGATTGTTCCAGCGGGTCCCTTGGCACCAAGCAAACTGAGAAACGCCGTGTCGGTGGTTTCAAAGCCAGCGGCACCGCCGGTGGCGCTGTTGTCGTAGGAGTTAAATATGTCGGTGCCAGAGGTGCTGGTGATCCCCATGATGGCCGTTCCGGTCGGCGCGGGCGTCAGGTCGGGCGTGTAATAAACAATCGGCGAGGGCGCCCCGGCCTGCGGCGGAAAGGAATCGCAGAAATAATAGGCACCGGCCGCGTTGGGGTCGGGCGTAATGCTCGATGCACCGAGCGACATATAGGGGCCATAAACTTTGGGCGATCCGGCCATGGAAAAACCCTTGTACGCCTGGATGCCAAGAATCGGCGAATTGGAGGTGGCACCCGCCCCATCGCCGCCCGAAGATGCAGGCTCAAAACCGAGCAGTGCCTCAGCCAGATAATCAAACGCCGCATACTGCGGAATGATGAAGCCGCTGCCACCATTGTAAATAGGACCGGCGCGAACAATGGATGATGGGGGATACATATTAAAATCGGTGTGATATTCCTGCAGGGCAATACCAATGGAAGACATGGTGCTTTGCGTGGCGGCAATGTTGGCATTTTTCTGCGCCAGCAGCACCGCCGGAATCAGAATGGCAATAAGCAGCACAATAATGCTGATCACCACCAGCAATTCAATAAGCGTAAAGCCCGGCCCAAATCCGCACGAATTCCGCCGGCGGGGCTTTGGCCCGTTGAGAAGTAAATTCGGATGGCAATTCACCCTGATCATTGGCCACCTGCAACGACAATATCATCCGCGGCGGAACTGCTGTTATTGATGTTGGTGCCGTAAAGGCGATCGGGTCCGGCGCTGATGAGCACATAATCGCCGAGCACCGGGTTGCCGGTGTCGTTCCAATAGGTTATCGAACCGTTGATCGCGGTGGGCGGCACCAGTTTTTGATTGACCACTTCAGACGCCAGCGACCACAAGCAGCCGCCGGTTGCGGTGGGGGAGGTGTTGGGTGCATTTGAACTGCCGCTTGGCCCCTTGGCCTTGGGGTTTAGCGTCGCCTGGGCCTGTGAAACGCTGGTGAGATTATTGCATTCGATGTTGTACGAAGGCGAAATGCCCGGCTGGATGTAGGCGAGATTGGTATTCATATAAAAAGCGACGGCGCCGGTGGTAGCTGCATCCGCTCCGACGGGCTGGCCGATGCTGCCCGGCATGCCGGGGTTGCGGCGATAGTAAAGGATCGGCAGGCCGCTGGAAAATTTATCAAACAATGTTGGAAGCGATGTGGCGGTGGTATTGGAAGCGGTAACTGGCTCGGTAAGCAGTGTGCCGGCCGGGGGTGCAAAGAAAGAGGCTTTTTGCGCCCCGCCATTGGCGTAATCGATCGGGCCCCCGCCGAGAGAAAGGGTGACGTAAACGGTACCGATGCCCGAGGTTGAACCAGTCAGTGTGTCATAGCTTATGCCGGTGCCGGTGCCGGCGGGTGGCGTGGTGGTGTACATGGTACCCATGAGACCGATGAGCATATTCTGCGTGCCGGTGATGGCAGCGCCGCTGCCCGAGTCTTTGACCAGCTGCTCTGAAATATCGGCCTCGGTAAATGGGCCGGGATAGGCGTTGAAGGTTTCGTAATAGCTGTCGATCGCGGCGGAAAGCGATGTCATTTCCTCGCGTGTGGCGGCGGCGTACCCCTGGGCTTCGAATGCGGAAAGTGCGGGCAGCAAAATGGCGATAAGAATGGCGATGATGGAAATCACCACCAGCAATTCAATAAGCGTAAAGCCGCGCCGCCACGGCGAGACGAGGCGAGCCTGCGGCACGGGCGAAGCCTGCGGAGCGGATTTAAGGTGCGGCCCATGCGGCGATTGGAGGGCCAGAAGCCGCCCCGCGGTATTTTTGTTTTTGACTCCAGCCACCATTTTAAATTCCTCACGCTGTTTGCCGACACCGGCCGGCGATTTTTTCCATACCCCCTTTTGCGGGCGATTAACCGCCGCCGCCACTCATGGTTTGCAGCAGCTTGATGTAGGGGTAAAACACTGCGATGACAATAAAGCCCACAATGGTACCTAGCACCACGATCATGATGGGTTCGAGAATGCTGACCATGGAGCCGACCATCACATCCACTTCTTCATCATAATTATCGGCAATTTTCATAAGCATTTTGTCCATGTCGCCGGTTTCTTCACCCACGTCGATCATGTTGACGACGATGGAATCGCAAACGCGGGCATTGCGCAGGGGTGTGGCAAAGCCTTCGCCCTCGCGGATGGCGTCGTGCACTTTTTGCAGGGCTTTTTCATAAACCATGTTGCCGCAGGTATCGCGTGTGATGTTGATTGCCTCGAGAATGGGTACACCGGCGGCGAGCAGGGTACCAAGGGTGCGGGTGAAACGGGCGATGGTGCTTTTGGAAATAATCTTGCCCATGACGGGGATTTTGAGTTTGATCACATCGAGGGCATAGCGGCCGGGCTTGGTTTTTCCAACGAGTTTGAGAAAGAAATAAATAACAAAAGGTGTAAACAGCACGTACGCCCAGCCATACTCATGGGCCATCCAGTAGGAGATATTGACGAGGATGGTGGTAATTTCCGGCAGGCCGGTTTTAAACTGGGCAAAAAGCTTTTTGAATTTGGGGATCACGATGATCATGATGCCGCTGACCATTAGCATGGCAAAGCTGATAACGACGCACGGATAGATCATGGCGCCTTTGAGGCGGCGTCGGAGCTTTTGTGATTTTTCCATGAATTCAGCAAGGCGCTGCAAAATGACATCGAGCACGCCGCCGGTTTCACCCGCCTGCACCATGTTGACATACAGTTTGTCAAACACACGCGGATGACGCGACATCGATTCGGAAAGCGTGGTGCCCCCTTCCACATCGGTCGCCACGTCATCGAGAGAATCACGCATAAGGCCCGGCTTCTGCTGCTGGTGGAGAATTTTAATGGATCGCAGGATCGGCAAGCCGGCATCCTGAAGCGTGGAGAGCTGGCGGGTGAACTGCACCAGCACTTTCAGCGATACGTTGCCAATGTTGATCGATAGGTCGTTGATCCCCTTTTTCTTTTTACGGCGCGAAGACGCAGCCGGACTGGCGGTGGCCGTCGCCGTGCTTTGCGGATCGCCGGGGGATGATTTGGCCTTCTTCGATGCCTTTTCTTTTATCTTGGTGACGAAGTAGCCTTGCGATCGAACTTTGGAAATCGCCTCATCGGATGTGCCGGCGTCGATTTCAGATTTTACCTGCTGGCCGGAACCATTGAGTGCTTCATACTGAAACGTGGGCATAAACAATCTCCGCCGCTGCTAAAAAGTCCCAATGCCGATCACCGCGTGCCGATCAGTGCGTGCCGATCAGTGCGTGCCGATCCCCAGTGCCGACCCCTGCGCGCCGATCCCTGCGTGCCAATCCTTCGTGGCGATGCTTCAGCAAACACCGCAACTTTGCTGACTATTGATACGGGTGGACATGCGATAAGTGAAAGCCTGCGAGGGCGCAGCAGACGGGCAGTGCGTCCGAAAATAGCGGCACCGCGGGCGCCGCAATGGATTTTCCCCCGGTTTGGCGGCTTTGAAAGCCGCGGTAAGCGCCCGCTGCGCCGGCCGAGGTAATGGTCGAGCGTGCTAACCAGCCGCAGCCATCGCCCGGCCAAACGGCTTATGCCGCAAGTGGGCCCGAGCGGCGCGTTATTTTGGGCGGCGCTGTTTTGGGGGCGCCGCTTTGGGGCGGCGCGTTATTTGAGCAGTCGTGCCAATTCAGTATGGGCGGCCGATACACCGGCGCCAAAGGTAAATGAGTGCCCCTGCTCGCGCAGCACCACTTCGATGGCGCTGATCGCCCCGAGCGTGTCAAACGCATCCATGTAACCCATGTGGCTGATGCGGAACATTTTGCCTTCCATGCTTCCCTGCCCGGCGGCAATATGCACGTTGAACTGCTTTCGCAGCGCCCCGCGAAATGCCTTGTCATCAAACCCGGCGGGATAGACGATGCCGGTGACCGAATCAACCGGGCTGGATGAAAAAATGGAAAGCCCCAGTGCCGCGGCGGCGGCGCGCGTGGCGGCGGCGTACGCATGGGTGCATTGAATCACCCGATCGAGCCCGTCACGGAGAATCATCGACAAGGCTACATTCAGGCCGCGAACCAACGAGACAGCCGGCGTCCATGGTACGTCGTTATCCACCAGACTTTTTAAATAATGCGGAAGGCTGAGGTACAAATTCGGTTGGGAGACGGCTTCCGATTTTTTCCGGGCTTTTTCCGACACACTCAGAAACGCAAGCCCCGGCGGCAGCATCAGCGCCTTCTGCGAGCCGGTGACCAATATGTCCACGCCCCACTCATCCGCTTTCACCTCAATGGCCCCCACGCTGGTAATGCCATCGACGATCAGAATCGCCGGCGTTTTTCGCACATGGCTGGCGATCGCCTTAAGATCCTGCACGGTGCACGTGCTGGTTTCGCTGTGGCACAAGGTGACGGCATCAAAGGTATCGCTGGCCAGTGCCTCAGCCACGCGCTCAGGCGAAACCGCATGGCCGTAATCGGCCTTTAGTTCGGTAATCTGGCATTTATTGCGTTTGGCAATGGTGACCCAGCGTTCGGCAAATTTTCCATTGGAAAGGGCCAGCACTTTTCCGCCGGTGGGAATGGTATTGATCATGGCGCATTCGTAAGCCGCCGTGCCGCTGCCGGCAATGGTAACGACGGGGTTGGCGGTCTGAAAAACCTGCTGGAGCATTTGGGTGCAGTTAGCAAAAAGCGTGCGGTATTCGGCGGTGCGATGGTGGAAAATGGGTTTGGCCATTTCCAGCAGAACTTCTTCGGGAACGCTGGTGGGGCCGGGGGTAAATAATCGCATGCGATTCATGATGTTTCCTCTTTTACGCAGCCGACATTTTCGGCCGCGAAACTATAAGCGAACGGAGGCCGGTTGCAAAAAAGGGAGGGGCCTGCCGAGGTAATCGCCGGGCAGGTGTCAGTCGGATGATGCGGACACGCCGGTAATTTCGGGGATTTTTTCGCGCAGGCTTTTTTCGATACCAAGTTTGAGCGTTGCCTGAGAGCTCGGGCATCCAATGCAGGCCCCGAGCAGGCGGATGATCACGACGCCGGCGTCGGTAATTTCCACAAGTTCCAGATCGCCGCCATCCCACTGGATCAGGGGGCGGATTTCGTTGAGTGCGGCGCGGACTCGCACGTTAAGGTCGGAGAGTTGGCCGGGAAGAAGCGTCGTGTTCATCTTATGAAAGTATAGTCTCATGGCCCGCCGGATCAACCGCGGTCGCCGTCGGGGTTGGCCGCCGGGGTTGGCCGCCGGGGACCCCATTTTCCCCAAGCTTGGCTGGATGCGGGGTTCCACGTGTGGTTCCGTTCCTGTCCCGAGCGTGTGCAGCATATTGCGAGGTTATGCTGCCTGTTCTGCAGCAACGTCTAACAAGCTACTGTGTGCAATGTTTTCCTGGGTTTACAGCCTGGCTTTTAGTTCTTCAATTTGGTGGGCGAACTTGTGAGGGTTGGACTTTTTGAGCTTGGTGAGGTTCTGGAGCCTCCATCGGATTGCCGGTAATAGAGACAGATGAGGGCATTTCATCAACTTCCAATTCGGTTCACCCGCAACTAAGCCAAGCAGAAACTGCCGCTGATTGGGCGTAAGCGCAGCGGCCAAATGATTCTTAAGTTTGTGACGAACCTGCAGCAACTCCGGGAGTGTCACGGAATCCCTCGCCATGCCCAGGAATTCGTTGTCAAAGGTAGATGCAATATCCTGATCGCGTGAAAATAAAACTTCATGCGCGGGTCGATTGTGACGTTTCAAATATTGCGGGAGCAGTTTCCAGCAGCAGCCTGACGGTTTCAATATAAGTTTTATCCATCATGGCTTCAATACAAGAATTGTCCCGTCTTTAAGGCGACCCGTCCAACGGCCGCGACCGGATTGGCCGTTCGCGGCTTTTCTTGCCGCGGATGCCCAGGGCAAGTTCAGTTCTTGGGACCAATTTACACACAGGCGTACGACCTTAACACGCCGGCAATTTTTCAGCAGCATGG
>JAJZGD010000095.1 GCA_021804985.1 Planctomycetota bacterium | reverse complement strand
TCGGCTGCCACGCCGCCACCGTCGTATGGTCTTCCGTCGGCAGTTGTTCCAGCAACTGCCCCGATGGCGCCTGCCAATGCACCGGCGGATGCCACAATCCATAAACTTTGGCGACGAAATTACGCCCGTGTTCAAATGTCCAGTGGCAAGCCCAGCGAGGGGCGCGTTGCATGCTATGGCGCAGGCTGTTGGCGGAACGACGGGGCGCGGCCAGCAGGCTGGCCGGCGAAGGAACGGCCGAAGCCGCCGACGAAGCGCCTGGGGTGCCGGGCCCAAATGCAATTCCGCCATCGGTGCCCACCACCACCCGGCCACCGGATTCGACCGCCACTGCATTAATTAAATTGCTCGGCAACCCTTTGCCGGTTGCCGAGAGCGGCATATGCCATGGGCCTTGGATCACCGTCCACTGATAATGGCTCCAACCGAGGGCATTGGATGCGGTACCCCGCCGTTGCATGCCCACCGCCAAGCCGCCGCACTGCGTGCCGACATAGATGATGCCACCTTTGCCAAAGGCGATGGCATCGGGATTCATCGGCAACCCATTGGCCTGCGTGATGTAATGCCAATGGTGTTTTATCACCCCAACCCGCGGCCCGCTGCACTGATAAACGCTGATACCATTCTCCGTGCCGATCCACATCTGATCGGTGTACCGATCAAACTTCATCGCAAATACATGATTACCCAAAGGCCCCGCAAGCACATGACGTTTGGGATTCTGTACGATGTCATAATCCTGCCACTGCTTGCCATTAAATACACTTACACCATGATTTAATTCACCTGCCCATATGCGATTGTGGTTGTCGCATGCGATGGCGTAAATGCAGTTGTTGGCCAATGCTCCGTGCGTGTTTTGTTTGGTGAATTGTGTCCAGTGTTTACCTTTGGATGCGGATGGATCGTAACGATATATGCCGCTCCCTTCGGTGGCGAGCCACAGATTGCCTTGTTTATCGCGGCACATGGCCATGATGAAGTTGTAATCGGGATCGACCCATTTCTTCGTTTTTGCCGGCCGATACGGCATATACAATGCCGCCACATGGCAATTGGCCCATGGCAGCGTGGCCAACGGTACGAATTCTGGAACGGGATGACGGGAACTCCGCTTCCACGGCACTTTGGCGAGTACCACGCCAGATGGAAGTTTGGGCGCAAGTTTCGGCGGAAGTTTGGCGGCAGCCGCGGCAGACGTCGAATGGGTTGGGGAAACTGCGGCGGCGCAGCGGGCTGCGGATAACCCGGCTGCAAGCATGGCAAAGCAAAGGGCGGCCGCCATGGCGCCGAGAATGCAATCGGGTGAAGTGGCAGGGCGGACGGCGCAACGCCACCGGCCTGCTGAAAACGCGCCCAAGCACACACCAAAAAAAGGACACACCCGATTCAATGGGTTTTTATCATACCGCGCCCCCCCCCTGTCAAGCGCAAAATTTAACTCGTCATTTTTGGGGCGTGGCGCGTTAAAGCAGGCTGGCCGGCTTAACATGGTTGGGCACGCGGGGGTGGCCTGCTGCGGCGCGGCTTCTCTTCGTACCATCTGTGTCAGGTGCACCATCATTGCCGCTGCTTGATGGGCGCCAAAAATCACGCCGCCGCAACCCGGCGAATACTTGGAAAGGCTCCTATTCCGTAATAAGCATGGCGTCGCCATAGCTGTAAAAACGATAGCCCTGCGTGATGGCGTGGTTGTAGCATCGATGCAATGCCTCCAGCCCGATTTTGGCGGCGACCAAAGCTAAAAGTGTGCTGCGGGGCAGATGAAAATTGGTAATCAATCCATCGCAGATCTGCCAACGGTACCCGGGCATAATCAGCAGGGCGGTATCCGCTGCATACGCCTCGCTCGAGGAGTGGCTCGCGAGGATGGGGCGCGCAGCCGATTCCAAGGCGCGAACGGTGGTGGTTCCCACCGCAATGATCCGTCGGCTGGCCTCATGCTGCATGCGCACACGGTTTAGTGTGCCTGCGTCAAGGGTGAAAGCCTCCTGGTGCATCGGATGGGCAGCAAGCTCTGAAGTGGTTATCGGAAGGAATGTCCCTAAGCCGACATGCAACGTAATCCGCGCTGCATTGATGCCGCTTGAATGGAGGGCCGCTAAAAGCTCTGGCGTAAAGTGGAGCCCCGCCGTGGGCGCCGCGAGCGAACCGGGCGGGGCGGCAAAAATGGTTTGGTAGTCCGCCGCATCACAAGGGCGCTGATCAACGGCGCCATCTTTTCGCCGCGCTTTTTCAATGTACGGCGGAAGGGGGACGTGTCCGCAGGTGGCAAGGAAGTCTGCGGCGGGCAGTTCCGGCGTGCAACGGGCAGTCCATTGGCCGGGGGCAGTGGCTTTGGAAATAAGTTCGAGTTCGCCGGCGGGCTGTCCGTTGGGTGCAATAATCGCCAAGGTGTGGCCCACTTTGCAGCGACCGCGAGACTTCAGCAGGATCGTCCATCGGCCCGGTTCCCGCTCGGATACAAAAAGGCCCGTCGTGAAATTTCCCGATTTGCGGCGAAGCAGAAGTTTCGCGTGGAGCACGCGCGAATCGTTGAACACCAGCAGGTCGCCGGTGCGGAGCAATTGGGGCAACGCGTTGAAAATATGATCGGAAATTTTGCCCGATGCCATCTCATATTTCAGAAGGCGGCATTGATCGCGTGGCACGCTCGGTTCGCGGGCAATCAGCGCTTCGGGCAGCGGATAGTCGAGGTCGCTAAGGGTGGTCATGTTTGCCCAGCGGCTGCGCCGCAGCGGGGGCCAAAAAGCACGCCGCCCGCAGGCGAGCAGGCACACCGGCGGCAGGTCACGGTTGCACCCGGCTTTTTCGATTTTGGCGAGCCGCGGCCCGGGCGATGCGCCACCGCTGCAGGAAGGTATCTTTTGCCGCCGGACACGCCTGGGCCGGAAGGCGAAGCAGTGTTTCAATAATCTGCCGGGCTGCGGCGGGATGCGCCATGGTGGCCGTGGCGGCCTGCATATTGGCGAGGCGCTCGGGGCCATCGATTAGCTGCGTCAATTTCCATGAGAGTGTGGGCAAATTATTGCATCGAATGGCGACGCCTTGCTCGAGAAGATGATCGCTGTTGCGCTCCTCCTGGCCGGGAATGGGATTAACGATGCACATCGGCAAACCGCGGGCCATGGCTTCGCTGGTGGTGAGGCCGCCGGGCTTGCCGATGAGCAGATCTGCGGCGGCCATATATCGATCCATCTCGGTGGTAAAACCGATGGGCACGAGCGTGGATGTGCCGGATCGATGCCTGGCTGCGATTTGTTCGATCTCGGCTTTAAGTTCAGCGGAGCGCCCGGCAATCACGACCAATTGCACGGGCCGGGGAAGGCGCAGCAATTCGTTGATCAGATCTGAGACGGGGCCGACGCCATTGCCGCCCGCGGAAACCAAAATAGTAAAACGGTGCGGCAACAAATTCAGGCCGGCGCGGGCGGCGCCCTTTTCCAGCGGCTGCTCAAAAACTGGGTCGATGGGAATGCCGGCGACGCAAATGGCGTGCGGATCAATGCCCAGGCGTGTCATATGGACGCGCGTTTCCTCGAGGGCGACAAAGTAGTGCGTATAGGAATGCGTCAGCCACATCGCATGGCAGTCAAAATCGGTCACGGTAATGGCCGGTTTAACCGGAATTTTTCCTGCGGCGTGCAGCTGTCCAACCAGCGCAGCGGGCGTGAAATGGGTGCAGACGATCATGTCGGGTTCAAAGGCGGTCACGGCTTTTAGAAATGGGCCCGCATTGAATTTGTCGAAGGCGAGGCGCATTTTTTCATTTCGCCACGGGGTGTCCATGGTGTCATAAATCCAGCCGAGCATCTTGGGTGCATGATTGATGAGGTCCAGATAAACCTGCGAATACAGATGCCGAAAAAGCTTGGTGGTGTATTTGAGCATGTCCCAATGCTGGGCTTCGCCGATCTGCGGATGGGTGCGGCAAACTTTCAGCAGCGCCTCGGCGGCGCGCACGTGGCCAGCGCCAGCCGACGCTGATAAGAGCAGAACTTTACGCGGTGCGATCGATTCCATCAGTGCGGGCAATCCATTCTTGGCTAAAGTTTCAACAGGGCATCGATTTTGGCGGCGACGATAAAATCATTCTCGGTAAGGCCGGCGACGGAATGGGTGATGAAATCCACCACGCATGCGCTGTATGACACGTGAAGATCGGGATGGTGATTTTCAAGGTTGCTGAGCCACGCGATGGCATTGACGAATTCCATCGTCTGATGAAAGTTGACGAATTCAAACTTCCGCCGCAGCCGCCCGTCAAACAGCGTCCAATCGGGTATTTCCCGAAGCATGCGTTGGATCGCTTTGGCATCGAGCGGGCCGGTTTTACCCTCGCAGCCCCGGCATTTGCGCTTCTCCAGCGGCTTTTTTCTAACAGCCATTTTCTTCTCCACCATGAGGCACGATATGCGTGGCCATTATACTACTCAACGCGAAAAAGCGCTGCCCATTGCCGATGGCCGCCGGCTTACGCGAGCCCGGGCTTAGCCGCCGTATTTCGGATTATAGCGCGGGAAAAGTATTGCAACCCGAGCACTGGCGATCGCGTTACAATCAGGGGATGAACGAAAAAGCTTCATCGATCGCACCATTGGAAATCGATACGCACATCCGGGAGCTTATCGGGCTGGCGGTTACGGAAGATATGGGGCAGGAGCCCGGACCCTGCGGCGACCCGACAACGGAACTATCAATTGAGGCAGAACTTCAAGGCTCCGCTGCGCTGATCACGCGCGAGGCGGGCGTGCTCGCCGGCACATTTCTCATTCCTGAGATTCTCTCACACTATTCGCGCACTTTGGCATACCGACCCCTGCGGGCCGATGGCGATGAAATAGGTGCGAGCGAAAAATTGGGCATCATCAGTGGATCCGTCGCGGGCATTTTAAGCAGCGAACGGCTCATCCTGAATTTTGTCGGCCGGCTATCCGGCGTGGCGAGCCTCACACGCGTGTATGTGAACTGCGCACGGAAACACGGCCCAGGCCCCGACCAGCCGGTGATCTGCGATACGCGCAAAACGACACCGGGCTTTCGCGCCTTGGAAAAATACGCCGTGCGGTGCGGCGGCGGGGTGAACCATCGCATGGCGCTGTATGACGGGGTTATGCTGAAGGATAATCACTTGGCGGCGCTGGGCACGCGGTTTCCGCAAGCGATGCCGCTTTCTCATTTGGTGCGCCATGTGCGCCAGGCGCTGCGGCGTGAGCTGCCACTGTGGCTGGAGATCGATTCGCTCAACCAACTTTCCGATGCCATCGCGGGTGGCCCGGACATTATCTTATTGGACAATATGTCGCCCAAAGAGTTGCTGGCGGCGGTGGCGGCGCGAAATCGGTTAAATGCCACGGGTCGCCCGCTGCTTGAGGCCTCCGGCGGCATCACGCTGGAAAATTTGCCAGCCTATGCACGCACTGGTGTGGATCGGATCAGCATCGGCGCCTTGACGCATTCGGCGCCCGCTTTGGATTTATCCCTTGAAATGGATGCCGCATGACGGATACACACCGCCTTGCATCCAATGATCCAACCGTGGGGCAGCGGAAAACTTCGGCCACGATGCATCGGCTGGAATGCATCGAAAGGCTTTCGCATCGGCTGGAATTAACTGAAAATCAGAAGCAGTCGATTTACAAACACGCCGCCGATCTGGCCCTTACCGAAGCGGAATTAAACGCGGGCGCGGGCGATGTGCCGCTGGCACTATACAAGCCAACGATCGAGACACTCTCCGCAGGGCGGGATCTGCGGCTCGGTGCGGAAGTGTGGGCTTTTGCGCAGGTCGCGAGCACCAACGATGTATGCAACCGGGCTGCGGTACAAGGGCATGATGGGCCGCTGGTGGTATTGGCCGATTCGCAGACGGCGGGCCGCGGCCGGCGGGGGGAACCATGGCATGCCGAAGCGGGCAGCAACATCTTGATGAGCGTGCTGCTGAATGTGCAGGGTGCCAGCGGCGATTTGCTGGCGCTGGCCGTATCGCTGGCAGTGGTGGAGGCGCTGGAAAAAATTGTGCCGGCCGACTGCCGCGTCAAGTGGCCCAACGATGTGCTCATCGCCGGCCGAAAGGTGGCGGGGGTGCTGATTGAAAAGCCGGCGACGGGGCAGCGGCGTGATCTCGCGGTGATTGGCATTGGCATCAACATCCATCAGCGCGGGTTCCCGCCAGAGCTTTCGGCACACGCCATATCGCTGGCGAAAGTTACCGACGAGCCGATATCCCGTCTGGCAGTGGTGCTGGAGCTGCTGGCAGCTTTGCAGGCCTGGGTTTATCCATTGGCGCCGGGACCTGCGATTATCAACGCCTGGAAATCGCGCTGCGACATGCTGGGCAAAACCATCTCCGTGGCGACGCCCGGCCGATTGATCACCGGGCGGGTGGAAGATATTGACCCGGTCGAAGGGCTGGTCATTCGCGACGGCCTCGGCATGCTGCACCATTGCCCGGCCGCGGGCAGCCAGATTCTGCGGGACGCTGCCCCCGCGCCGACCCCGGCGGGCGGTATGGATGGCGACGCGGCATTAAATTTGGGTTAATATCTCTACGCAGGAAGATACTCTCTGCGGAAGGGTCAACGATGAAATTTAAAGCCACGAGTGCTGGGTTATTGGTGGTCGCCCTGAGCGCCCTGAGCCTGCTCGCAGGCTGCAGCGGCTACAACCAGCCGGTGCGGTCATCACCATTTGCACAGGCTTATCAGCGGGGAGCCATTTATGTTGTGCAGCGGCCGCTATTGCTTTGGTCGGTACCAACCAAGGGGAAGGCACTTTTCAAGCCGCTGCCATCGAGCCGCTGGTCCAGTTATTACCTCGATTTTCCCGGTGACCTCCCGTTTGATCCACCGACGATTGATGATTGGGTGAAACATCCGCAGGCTTATTCGGTGCGGATTAAGGGCATTGTGAAGCCGGGGGTAAAAATTCAGGCGCTTTTCCTGGGAACCAGCAATCACTCGCTGGCGGCCGGCAGTTACGCCTATTTTCAAATAATCTCCGGCACGTTCAGCGGTTTTGTGGTTGACGGCTCGCTGGTGTCGACGGTCGGGGCGCCGAATGGTTTTGCGCCGCACGTTGATCCGCGGTTTTTAAAGCCGGTAAATCCTTCGTAATTCTTGCAGGCGAAGAGCGCGTGGGTTGCCCGGCCGCCCCTTCGGCACGGGGATGTCGCGCAATACCCCCGCCTTGAAAATCAGCCCGCCATGCGCGGCGCCGTTTTTGTCGCGGTGCGCGTTGCCCACTGCCATGCAATGGCGGCTTGTGGAAAACCGGTGCAAAAGCTGTCTATCGCGACCGAATTTCAGAAGCGGCGAATTTTTGGTACTCTCAAGCCTGATGTCGCCGGCGCGCCACGCAGGTAAGGAGCAGCCCATGGATGTGAAAACCAGCCGACCGCGGCCGGCGGATAATGGCGGCGGCCACGCGCCGGATTTTGATCGCATTCCGCCGCATGATTCCGATGCCGAGGCGTCGTTATTAGGGTCCATGCTCATTGATCCGCAGGTGATAGGCGGCGTCTGCGAGATAATGGATCGGCCAGAAGTGTTTTTTTCCCGACAGAACCAGATCGTGTTCAAGGCGACACTGGAATTATTTGAAATCAACACCGGCATCGACGCGGTAACCCTGCTTAATCAGATCAATAAAAACGGCCTGATTGATCAGGTCGGCGCCGATTATCTTGCCACGCTGGTCAATGCGGTTCCCACCGCCGCCAATGCCGAATACTATGCGCGCATCGTGCGCGACAAGGCGCTGCTGCGGCGCCTGATTTCCGTCTGTACCGCCACGCTTTCGGAATGCTATCAGGCCGGCGATGAGGCCACCACCATTCTCGACCGCGGCGAAAAGCGGATATTCGATCTGGCACAGCAGAAAACCGTCGGCAATGCCACGCCACTCGCTGATGTGCTTCAGGAAACATTTGAAATGCTGGATCGACACACCGGCGAGCATCTCAGCGGCATCGCGTCGGGGTATGTGGAGCTCGATAATCTCACCAGTGGCTTTCAGCGTGGCGAGATGATCATTATCGCGGCTCGCCCCAGCGTCGGCAAAACGGCGCTGGCGATGAACATTGTTGAGCATGTGGGGGTTGATCTGAAAAAGCCGGTGGCGGTTTTTTCGCTGGAAATGTCCAAACAGCAGTTGGCGCAGCGCATGCTTTGCGCCCGCAGCGGTGTGGATTCACATAAGCTGCGATCGGGCGCACTATCAAGGGAAGACCGCGGCAAGCTTACGATGGCCGTCGGAGAATTGTCGGAAGGGAAAATATATATTGATGACACGCCGGGCCTGACGGCGCTGGACCTGCGATCCAAAGCCCGGCGGCTTAAGCAGCAGCAGGGGATTGAAATGGTGGTCATCGATTATTTGCAGTTGATGGAGGCCCCGCGGGAAGAAAGCCGGCAGCAGGAAATCAGCTCCATAAGCCGCAGCATCAAGGCGCTGGCCCGCGAATTGGATTGCCCGGTGATATGTCTTTCCCAGTTGAATCGGGAATCGGAAAAGGACAAGCGGCTGCCGCGCACCAGCGATCTGCGTGAATCCGGCAGCATTGAGCAGGATGCCGATGTGGTGATGTTGCTGCACCGGGAGGCGGTTTTGCACCGCGGTGATCAGGATTGGGAGCAGGAAAATCAAGATAAACTCAATGAGGCCAAATTGATCATCGCCAAGCAGCGTAATGGCCCATGCGATACGGTTACGTTAACTTTCATTTCCGAAAGCACACGCTTCGTGACGTGGCATCCGGGCGCCCCAGCCTATTGATCGCCCGTCGATGGCTCTGGTTCGGGCGGTGGGCGTTCGCCGCTGATTTTCAACTGCTCACCGCATCGGCTAACATTCTCGACACGATGATTGCACGAGTTCAAGGCATACTGGGCGCGGTTTATGAAAACTCCATCGAGCTATCGGTGGGCATGATCAGCTATGAACTGCTTGTGGCGGCTGCGGATATTAAGGGGCTTCAGGTGCAGGTGGGCCAGCGGATTGAATTTTTCACCATCGACTACCTTGAGGGGAGCCCCGGACACGGATCTCTGACACCAAGATTAATTGGCTTTCTGACGCCGACCGACCGCGACTTTTTTCGGCTGTTTGTTACCGTTAAGGGGATCGGGCCGCGAAGGGCGCTGCGGGCCATGGTGCATTCCGCGGCGCGCATTGCGGGGGCGATTAACCAGCGCGATGCAAAATTTCTGGTGTCGTTGCCTGAAATCGGCAAGCGCACCGCAGAGCAAATTATTGCCGAGCTTTCCGGTAAGTTGGATATGGCCGCTGGCGCACCGGAATCTGCGGCGGCCGGTGCCCGCACCGACGAGCAGGAGCGGGCCATCGTGGCCCTGACACAACTTGGCGAAAAGCGGCTCGAGGCGCAAATGTTGGTCGATCGAGCCTGCCGCGCCGACCCCACCCTGACGGATGCCTCCGCGATTACGCAGGCCGCCTATCGGCTTAAGGCAGGTGGCTGATGGCGCGGGATCGCGTGGTCACTCGGGCAGAACTTCCGGAGGATCATGTCGAGCCGCCGGAAGCTGCGGGCGTAAGTCCGCTGCGCCCGCAAAGCCTCGAAGAATATGTCGGTCAACCCGAACTCGTGGAGAAGCTTGGCATTGGCATCGCGGCCGCCCGTGCCCGCCATGAGGCCATGGAGCATGTTCTTCTGCACGGGCCGCCGGGCCTCGGCAAAACCACCCTGGCTTACATTATTGCCAATCAGTTGCAGTCGGCGCCGCCGCGAATTACCAGTGGGCCGGCCCTCAATCGCCCCACCGATCTCGTGAGCTTGCTGACCAATGTTCAGCCGCGGGATGTGGTTTTTATCGATGAAATTCATCGCATGCCCACGGCCGTCGAAGAGTATCTCTATTCGGCGATGGAAGATTTTGTGGTTGATGTCGTTACCGGATCCGGAACGCACGCCGATTCCATTCGGATCAACATCCATCCCTTTACACTTATTGGCGCGACCACCCGTTCCGGCCTGCTTTCCGGGCCGATGCGGGCACGCTTTGGAATCGTGCATCACTTGAATTTTTATTCGCAGCCGGACCTTTTGACGATTTTGCAGCGGTCGGCGGCACTTTTGACGATGCATGTTGAACCCGGCGCGCTGGAAATGGTGGCCCGCCGATCACGCGGCACCCCACGCGTCGCCAATCGGCTGCTGCGCCGGGTGCGTGATTTTGCGCTCATCCGCGGTGGCGGGCGGCTAACCAGCGAACTCGCCGCCGGAGCACTGGAACTCGAGGGGATCGATGACAAAGGGCTTGATGCACTGGATCGTCGCTTTATGTCCATCCTCGCACGAGATTATGACGGCGGCCCCGCCGGGCTTGATTCGTTGGCCGCGAACATGGGTGAAGAAAGCGATGTGCTGGAAGATGTGATCGAGCCATTTCTGCTTCAATCCGGCTTGTTACGCCGCACCAGCAAAGGACGGCAATTAACCGCTTCCGGCTGGGCTCACATTAAACTTAAGCCGCCCGACGGCGCGGCAACCGACGAACTTTTTGAACCGTGAGAACCCGAGAGCCTTGGCATGATCGACATCGATTGCAAAACTGCTTCCATTTGGCGACCACGGATTGGCCGGGGCGCAGCGGCGGGGCTGCTTTGCATCCTGCTGGCCGTTGCCGGGTGCAGTTTTCATAAAAGCCATTTACAACTGAGTATGGCTCATCCGCTGGCGCGATCCGCGCAGCCGTCATCGGCGAAAGTTAAACCGCAATACAGCCCACCGTCCGAACTTGAGATGATGATCATCAACCTGCCGCGCGGCAAATTCACCAAAAACCGGGCCATCTGGAAATTGTTGTCTCCCTTTAATAGCCCAGCGGCCAAAGCCCGGGAACTGAAAGAAAATGGTTTTCGTGTGGGGTCGGCGCCGTTTACAACCTGGGGGCAGGTGTATCAGATTCTTCGCCATACCAAGGGCCTGATTTCGCAGCGAACTTATATTGAAGTGGCCGGTCTGCAAGCTGTGCTAATCAATGCCAGGCTGAACATTCGGCGCGAGCTTCTGGCGTATCGCACGCCGGGCCGCCATTTGGTGTTGCGGACCTATCGCGACTGCGACAATATTTTTCTCCTCACGGCAGTAAAGTCTCGGAAACAAAATCGGACCATTTTGGACATCGTCCCGGCGGTCAACCTTGGCACGGTGAAATTCAGCCGCGGGCCACATGCGTTGGGTGTGGTGCAGGGTATCGAACCGGCGGAGCATGTATTTCGTAATCTGATTTTTTCCATCCCACTGCCCCCGCGACATTTTTTAGTGGTCGCGCCGCTGCATTCCCAGCGAAATCCCAACCGCATCGGGCCGGAGTTTCTCACGGATGGCAGAAAGGTGCCCCCGCGCGAAACCATTTTCATTTTTGCGCCGCTGCATAGCCTC
The DNA here is from genome assembly GCA_021804985.1 of Planctomycetota bacterium. Taxonomy (GTDB): domain Bacteria; phylum Planctomycetota; class Phycisphaerae; order WQYP01; family WQYP01; genus JAJZGD01. The sequence goes on along the minus strand of JAJZGD010000095.1, from coordinate 971 downwards.
AAATAAAAGTGCGGTTGGCAGCTCCGCGATGATGGCGCGCCGGCCCTGCTCGCATAAACGATCCGCCAATCTATGGCCGCTGCAAGCCTGCAGGCAGATGGGGCCGGGACTATGGCCACAGGGCGGCGCTTCAGTTGCCGCGGCTGCTTGCGGGCGGCGGGGTAAGCCGGGTTTTGGCTTGCAGTTCTGGCGATGGTGGAAAGGCAGCGACGAGTTGGCGGGCAAAGATTTTGTATTCGGAAAAAAGCTTGGCCGGATCGGCGGTAATAAATTTCCGGAAAAATAATGGGCCTGCAATCTCATTCCAGTGGATGGTTTCAGCATGCAATTGGCCTGCAGTCAGGCCGGTGCGCAGCAACGCGGCCGTGAGCGAACCTTTGCATGCCGCGTGAAGTATGGTGGCGATCTTAGGCCGGCCATAATGATCAATGAGAAACAGCATCAGCGACCAAACTTCGGCATAATAGGCGCGGGTTACTACCGGCCCGGCGGCAACCACTTCGCCCGCCTCGAGCCGTGTAAAAGTGGGAAAGGCAATAAACTCTCGGCGCCGGCAGACGCGTTGAAGTGCCTGCCAGCGCGGATAATTCAAGGCGGAAATAAAATGCGGTTGACCGCGCTGCCACGATATCGTTTCAAATTGCGTAGCGAGTCCCTCATCGAGCCACGCGGGCAGATGATCCCGGAGTGAAACAAAACTGAACTGATGCCACGCCTCGTGCGCGGTGACGGAAAGCATTTCGGCGACGGTCGTGCGGAAAAGCGCAAATACCGCACCATCGTCATAACCCGCCACATCCGCGTGGAGGTATGCTCCCGCTCTGCCGGCAAGGTGGCGAGCGGTAAAGCGGGCCCATTGGCGGCGGTGTGCAAAAATAAATCCATACAGGGGCAGTTTCGGTGCAGCTTCGGGCACCAGCTTTTTGAATTGGGCATATTCCGTTTCAAGAACCAGAAGAATCAGTTGCTGC
>JAJZGD010000094.1 GCA_021804985.1 Planctomycetota bacterium | reverse complement strand
CTGGCAAAAATTGCTCTCCCGCCCACCCGGAACGACCGATGTCTCACACGGAGGCGCAGAGGCACAGAGGCTGCCCGCCGACAGCACGCCGCGACGCCGACGACCCGCGGCCACCAGGGTGGCCGGCTAAAGGCGCGGTTGGGCGCGGGGCGATGATCTGCTGCGTTGGCGAATCACGCCGGCACCATGTCGCCGGCTAAATGACGGAAGGGTGGCGTTCTGTGGGACGACGCCGAGGCGCGGCCAGCAGGCTGGCCGGCTTAACGCGCGGCGGCCGCGGTTTTCCGCCGGGGCCGCCGGCTAAATGATGCAGGGGTGAGCAACGCGGGGGTGACGCATCGTCGTTCTCTGCGGCCTGCGCCCGTCAGCCGTGATTCGGCATCTCTTGCTGATCGGCGTTTTGTGATTCGCTCTCGGCAGCCGCCTCGGCATCGGACGAAGATTTGGCTGGCTCGGAATTTTTGATTGATTCCCATTCTTCTGCGGTGATATTCACCTCGCTGGCTTGACTACCCTTATAGGCACCCACAATGCCCGCGGCCCGCATTTGATCAATCAGCCGGCTGGCGCGCGAGTAGCCAATGGCGAGACGCCGCTGGAGCAAACTCACCGAACCACGCTGGGTTTCAATGATAATGTCCACCGCTTCGTTAAATAGCGGATCTTTTTCGGCTTCATCGAGGCCGGCCGGCTGGCCAAGCTGAATGAGTTCCGGATGGAATTCGGGCTGCGCGACCTCAGAGAGAAATTTGCACACCTCTTTAATTTCTGCATCGTCCACAAAAACGCCCTGGCCGCGAATGAGCGTTCCGCCGGTTGGCCGCAGCATCAGCAGATCGCCCTGACCAAGTAAAACCTCGCCGCCATTTTGGTCGAGCATGATGCGCGAATCCATTTTCGATCGCACCTGAAAGCAGATGCGGCCGGGCATATTGGATTTGATCAGACCGGTTACCACCGTCGCTTCCGGCCGCTGCGTGGCGAGAATCAGATGAATGCCGACGGCCCGCGCTTTCTGCGCGATGCGCACGATGTGGCTTTCTACCTCTTTGCTGGTCATCATCAGGTCGGCGAGTTCATCGATAAGCACCACAATGTATGGCATGTGGAAGGGGATTCTGGCTTCTTCCTCCGGCGAGCTTGGTTTGAAGCGTTCCAGAATATCTTCGCGCGAAAGCTGATTAAATTGCTGAATGTGCCGCACGCCCGCTTCAGAAAGCGTTTCGTAGCGTTCATCCATTTTGTCGGCCACCCAGGAGAGCATCCCCTCGGCTTTGGTCATGTCGTCGATGATGGGCGACATCAGATGCGGGACCGATTTGTAATCCTGCATTTCCACCATTTTCGGATCAACCATGATGAACTTCACATGATCCGGCCGCTGTGTGAGCAGCAGCGACATAATAATGGCGTTGATGCATACCGATTTGCCCGAACCCGTGGTACCGGCAATCAGCAAATGGGGAATGCGTGCCAGATCTTCTACCAGCGGATTGCCCGAGGCGTCTTTGCCGAGGCACATGGGGAGCGCCATTTTGCTCATGGCGGCTTCGCTAAGAAGCATTAATTCCTTCAATCGCACGCGCTCTTTATCAACATTGGGCACTTCCACGCCCATGGTAGATTTGCCGGGGATGTTATCGATGATCCGCACCGGCGGGCTTTTAAGCGCGCGGGCGAGATTTTTGGAAAGGCTGGCCACCTTTTCGCTTTTAATACCGGGCGCAAGTTCCAACTCGTAAAGTGTGACGACGGGCCCGGTGTCGATGGCGACCACTTTGGCATCGAGCTTAAAGCTGTCCAGGCATTGCTCGAGATCGCGGGCTTTTTGCCGCACGGCCTCTTCCTGGCCATCCGTATTGGCGGGCTCGGCATCGGCGAGCAATTCAAGGCCGGGCAGACGAAAGTTACCCAGATCCTGCTTGGTGGCCGGTGGCGGCGCACTGCGAAATGGCAGGAGCGCCTCAATGTTAATAACCTTCGGGCGGCGCACAATCGGTTCGCTGCGGGCCGGGCGCTCCGGCGATGGCGTGGGCTCCGGTTCGCTGATCGGCAATGGATTTTGACCGCCAGATTCGGCGGCGCCGGCATTGATATTGGTATTGGCCGCGGCATCGCGGAATGGCTGAGGCGTTTTTTCACGGGTCGCCGCAGTCGATTTGAGTTTTTTACCCCGAACCGCAGGCTTGCGCGTAAACAGTGCGCCGGCACCCGATCGAATCGCACCCCATAGCCCGCCGGCCGCGGTGCCTGCGGCACCGGCCATTTGCTCGGTGGGCATTTTTTTCCAAACCCGCGCCGCCATTGGAAACATGGCCATGACCATTTCATCGGCCGCGAGAAGCAGGCCGATGACCAACGCAAGAATCAGTATGAGCACGGAACCGACGGTGGAAAGTGTGCGTGTGAGTACCGAGCCTATGGTCATACCGAGAAGGCCGCCCGGGCCCGCCGGCAGGTTCTTTCCCCAGCCCGCGAGATTGGCCAAACCGCTGACGGCAGCAATGAGCACCACCCCACCGAGCAGCCGAAAAACCAATTGCGTGATATTTCCCCCGACGCTCCAAACGACCAATATGGCGCCCAGCATGATCAACGCAATCCATGCCCCCGGGCCAAGGTTGTTGATTAAAAGGGCCGCGGCAGATGCACCAAAAATTCCACACCAGTTGTGCGCTCCGGCGTGGCCGGCGTAATAGGCGGGGGAACTGTTTAAAATGGTTGGGTCCGTTGGATGGTAAGAAAGCATGGACAAAAGCAGAAACATCCATGCGGCCCAGCCTACGGGCACCAGGCATAACCGCAGCAGCCTTCGATGACGCGATTCGGATTTACCAGGCATGCGTACCTCGACCTCCAATGTCTCGGTTCGTGAGGGGGGAAATTCCACCCAGCGTTCTTTAGTATAACCATTTGGCCGACATATTCACGGATTGCCAGGATGGGGATTCGCGGCGGGGGGCGGCAGGGGTAAGCCCCCACCGCACACCTGCGGAAGGCAGCCGGCCGCGGGTTATAAAACCGCCGCTTATCCGCTACAATGCAGTTTCGGTATTTGTTTGAAAGATTCGGAGAAGTTCTGACATGATCGCCCGACGCAAAACCCGTCAAGTGAAAGTGGGCCAAGTTTTAATCGGCGGCGATGCGCCGGTTGCGGTTCAATCCATGACCAGCGGCTACACGCATGATATCGATGGTTGCGTGCGTGAAATCAACAAATTGGCGGCAGCCGGGGCGGATATCGTTCGGGTGGCGGTGCCGGAACGCAAAGATACTGAGGCGCTGCGGGAAATCCTTAAACAGGTAACGGTGCCGATCGTCGCGGATGTGCACTTCCATTTTCAGCGGGCTTTGGAGGCGGTGGAAGCGGGCGTGCAGAAAATTCGTTTGAACCCCGGCAATATTAATGACCGTGCACAGGTGGAAAAAGTTATCGATGCGTGCAAAGAGCGCAGCCTTCCCATTCGTATTGGTGTTAATGAGGGTTCCATTGTCGAGCGCAAGGATAAACAGCGGCGGCTTAAGGAACTCGGTGCGGTATTCAGCAATAATCGCCATGGCCACATGCTCGCGATCATGATTTCCAAGCTGGAAGAATACCTGGATATTTTTTATGAGCGAAACTTTTACGACATCGTGATCTCTGCCAAATCGATCGATCCACTGCTGGTGATGGATGCCTACAGCGAAATATCGCGGCGGTTTGATCACCCCCTGCATCTCGGCGTTACGCATGCGGGCCCTAAGGAAACGGGCACCATCCGCAGCGTGGTGCCGCTGGGCACCCTGCTGGCGGGCGGCATTGGCGACACGATTCGCATCAGTTATGCCAATGATCCGATCTATGAAGTGCAGGACGGCCTTGAGCTGCTTTACGTGCTCGGGTTGCGCCAGCGCCGCGGAGCCGAACTCATCGCATGCCCCACCTGCGGCCGCATTCAGGTGGATTTATTCACCTTGGTGCAAAAGGTTAACGCCCGCCTGAAGGAGCACATTACGCTGCCGATAAAGGTGGCCGTCATGGGGTGCGTGGTCAACGGCCCCGGCGAGTGCGAAGGTGCTGACGTGGCGATTTTTGCCGGCGATAAGCGCGGCATCATTTATGTGCAGGGGCAGAAAGTGGCCAACGTGCCGGAAGAGCAGATTCTTGATGCCCTGCTGGATCAGTGCCGCCAATTTCAAGATAAGGTCAACCGCGGCGAAGCGCGGCTGGGCGAAAAGCTGGTGGACATTATTCCCCCCGACCCGATCGGCGAGCTGGGCTCCGGTTACGCCAAAATTGCGGCCGCCAAGGCTGGCGAAACCGACACATCGCTGCCGGTATTAAATTTCTGATCCGATTAAGAAGCGTATTTAATGTTTGATCAACTATCCAGTCAATTCACGTCGCTGTTTCGCAATTTATCCGGGCGCGGGCGCATCAGCGAAAGCAACGTTCGGCAGGCCATGGAACAGGTGCACCGGGCCCTGCTGGACGCGGATGTGAATGAAAAAGTGGTGGACGATTTTACCGCCAGTGTGCTGGAAAAAGCGATAGGCCGCGAGGTGCTTGCCTCGATAAATCCTGAACAGCAGATGGTGGCGATTGTGCACCAGCACCTGACGGACCTGATGGGGCCGGTCGATCACCAGATTTTATCTGTCAGCACGGGGCCGACGATCATAATGATGTGCGGTCTTCAGGGGGCGGGCAAAACCACCACCTGCGGCAAATTGGCGCTGTATCTTAAAGGCCGGGGCCGCAACCCGATGCTGGTGGCTGCCGACACGCAGCGGCCCGCTGCGATGGATCAGCTTGAAACACTGGCGGGACAGGCGGAAGTTCCGATTTATCGGGACGAGCCATCGGTGGGGCCGGTGGCCATTTGCCGGCGGTCCATCGATAAAGCGCGCCAAACGGGGCGCGATGTGGTGATTCTCGATACCGCAGGTCGCTTGCACATTGATCAGCCGCTGATGCAGGAACTGCGACAAATTCGGCAGGTGGTTCACCCGCACCACATTTTTCTGGTGGTTGATGCCATGGTCGGGCAGGATGCGGTCAAGGCGGCACGGGCATTTAACAGTGAACTTGAACTTGACGGGATCATTCTGACAAAATTTGATTCCGACACGCGCGGGGGAGCGGCGCTCTCCGTCAAGGCGGTTACGGGAAAGCCGATTCGCTACGTGGGCGTGGGCGAAAAGTTGACCATGCTGGAGGAATTTCATCCGAGCCGCATGGCCGACCGCATTTTGGGCATGGGCGATGTGGTAAGTCTGGTTGAAAAGGCGCAGCGGGAATTTGACCAGGCCAGCGCTGAAAAAATGCAGGAAAAGCTGGCCAAGGCCACCTTCACGCTCGATGATTTTCTGGATCAGATGCGCAGCGTACGCCGAATGGGGCCGCTAAAGCATATTCTGGCAATGTTGCCGGGGGTTGCCGGGCAACTGAACGACCTACAGATTTCTGACAAAGAGCTGGATCGGGCGGAAGCAATCATCCAAAGCATGACGCGCGGCGAACGCGAATCGCCCGAAGAGATCAATGGTTCGCGGCGACGCCGCATCGCCCGCGGTTCCGGTACGCAGCCTGAAGATGTGTCGCATTTAGTCAAGGGTTTTGACGCCGCGAGAAACGTCGCCCGGCAACTCGCGAACATGTCGGCCAAAAGCCGCATGAGAGCCATTGAAGATCCATCCCTTTATGCCAACCTCGCGGCCGGAGGCGGCAGCACGCAGCAGGCACCGAGCCGCCTGTCACCGGAACAAAAGCGGCGACTGCGCGATAAGCGCCGCCGCGGCAAGTAACCATCCGCCAGACATGGCCGCGATAAAAATCATTCCCTGCCGGCCCGGCGCGGCTGCTCACACGTGGCCAGCCGCAGAAGATAAAATCGCCAGCCGCAGCAATTCCGAACTCGATCCCATGTCCAGTTTTTCCTTTATATGCTCGCGGTGGGCCTCCACCGTTTTGCCGCTCAAATGCAGCAGCCGGGCAATTTGTTTTACGCTGCGCCCCTGACCGAGAAGCTCAAAAATTTCCAATTCGCGATCCGTCAAACGATCCAGGGATAATTTAGACCCGGCTTTGGGGCGCCCCGCCAGATGGGAAAGCAAACGCGAACTCACCGCATGCGAAACATACACGCGGCCGGCCAGAACCTCGGCAATGGCGTAAATAATGTCATTGGCCGCCTGCGACTTCATCACGTAACCGCGGGCGCCGGCACGTATGGCGCGCTCGGCATAAATCTGCTCGTCGTGCATGGACAGCACCAGAATGGCGGTATCGGTTTGTGCGGCCCGCAGGTCTTTTATCACCTCAAGCCCTGGCTTATCTCCCAGCGACAGATCCAGAATTACCAAGTGCGGCCGCAGGCGTTCAATCATTTCCATGGCCACCTTAGCGCCATCCGCATGCCCCACAACGCGGCCGCAATTCGCGGCGCCGATAATCGCAGCCACGCCGGCGCGGGCCACCGGATGATCATCCACGATCAAAATGGTTGGTTCACCCGTTGTCGCTCTGATCGTTTTTTTTTGTGCCATGATCTATATCTCCGGCAACAATGCCGCAATCCACCGTGCACGCGATAGTGGTGCCCTCTGGCGGACGCGAGGAAACCGTCAGTTGCCCGCCGATCAGCCGCGCCCGGTAGTCCATAATGTGCAGCCCCAATCCTGCATTGCCCCGGCTGCCAATACCAGACCCATTATCATGGATAGTTAATGTTACTGCACGTTTGCTGGTGGTGGAGGCAATTTCCACGTTTTTCGGATGGCCGTGCCGCAAGGCATTGGTCAATGCTTCCTGGGCTATGCGAAAAAGATTATTGGCGTGAATAATTTTCGCTTCCCGCGGGAGCGGCGCCGCCTGAACGTCGATGCGGGTGAAAATGCCGTTACCTCCCTGCGATGCCAGGGATTGAAGTGCGGCAACGTAATCGGCTACCTGCTGGAGCGGTTGGAGCCCGCGCGAAATTTTTCGGGTTTGCTCGATGGCATCGTTGATCAGCCCCACGAGGCGACGCATCTCCGCATCAAGCTCGCCTGATTGCGGGCCGAACCGACATTGAAGGGCCCGGGCATGCAGGGCCGCTCCGGTAAGCAACTGCCCCACGCCGTCGTGCAGGTCGTGGCCCAAGCGCTGCTGAACTCGATCGGAAATGATCAAAACTTCGGTCTCCGCGCGCTTTAAAGCGGTTAAATCGCGCACGATCCCCGTGAATTTCAACTGTGTACCAAGCCGCTGTTCTCCCACCGACAAAAACATTGGAAATGTGGTGCCATTTTTTCGCCGACCGGTTACCTCGCGGCCAATGCCGATAATTTGCGCGTGGCCGGTTTTTTTGTACCGGTCGATGTAGCCGTCGTGCTCGGATTTAAATGGCTGGGGCATCAGCATCGCCACGGGCTTGCCGATGGCCTGACGCGCCGAATAGCCGAAGAGCCGCTCCGCCGCGGGATTAAACACTTCAATGATGCCTCGATCGCTGATGGTGATGATGCCGTCTACGGCGGTATCCACAATGGCCTGAAGTTCCGCCCGGCTCTGGTATAGCATATTGGCGGCTTTATCGTCCGCCCCGCCGACATCCAATCCAATGAGCGTTCCAACCCCCGCTGCCCCGCCGGGCGGCAGCAGGTTCCACAATGCACAGCGCCGTGGGCGATCGGTGCCCCACCAGCCATTGAACTGCATTGGAAATCGCGCCGCACGCCGCCCTTCGGGCAGGTTGCACGCGGCTGAAATAATTTGTTTCACGGTCTGGGGGCCGGCCAACGCATCCACCGGCCCGCGCACACCCGCAGATCGCCCCCCGACGGCGCGGGTTTGAATATCAATGACGACGGCGCGCCGGATCAAAGCCCGGCACCGGCGATTGGCTGTGCCTATCGCACCATCAGCGGTAAATACCGCCACGTAGAGGCCTTCGCCCTCCATCCATGAGGAATATGCTTGTGCCATGGGCATCGCATCCCGTCACAGAGTTTTGGAAATCAGCGGGCCGGAATATCAACCTCGCGACCGGCGGCCGCAGAGCGATAGATGCCATCGATCATTTCCTGAATGGCAAGGCCGGCCTCGGCGGGGGCTTCCAGCGGCGCATCGTCCAGCACGGCCTGGACAAAATTTTCCAGCTTGGCGGTGAATAGCCCGTCAAAATCCATGGTGGGCAGATAGGCGGGTGTGATGTTGACCATGGTACCAGCATGATTGGTAAAAATTTGGGGCGGATCCCAGGCCGCACCGCCGCGCGAACCGCTCAACTGGAAGTTCCATTGATCCTTTTCGATGTGCGCGATGAAAGACGCCTCCACCTGCATTACGGCGCCATTGTCAAAGCGTATTTGCCCGACGGCCAAATCTTCAATATCGTGCGATTGCCAATTCCAACCGGGCCACATGCACGGTACATCATTGGGACGATTCCCCGCAAACGTCCAGATATTGCCCGACGCATGGATCGGCCGCGGAGACCCCATGACATAGTGAGCCATCTCCATTACATGCACGCCGATATCAATCAGCGGGCCACCCCCCTGAAGTTTTTTCTGGCCGAAGACACCCCAGTTCGGCATGCCGCGGCGACGCATGGCCTGACAGCGAACCAGCATCACGGGCCCGAACTGCCCCATGTCGGCGGCCCGCTTAAGCATTTGCGTGGCGGGATGAAACCGGTATTGAAAACCGACCCCGAGTTTGCGCTTCATCTGCCGGGCCGTTTTAATCATTAATTCACATTCGTCGGGGCTGAGCGCCATCGGCTTTTCGGTTATCACATGGGCGCCGGCCTCCAGCGCCGCGATAGAGACCGGCGCATGGAGCAGATTCGGCGTACAAACGCAGACCACATCCGGATGAATGCTCGAGAGCATTTTTTTGTAGTCGGAGAAACCCTGGGCAACATGGTGCCGCTGTTGAAAGTGGGCCAGTGTATCTTCCCGAACATCCACCGCGGCCACCACCGCGACCCGCCCGATGCCGGCCAGCGCCCGCATGTAATGTTCGCTGATGCCGCCGCAGCCAACCATAGCCACCTGAAGCTTGGCATCCGCTGCGGTGTGGCTGGGTGCTTCGCGTGTCAGGGTAGATTTTGCCGATTCCATGTTGTCCTTTTCCATCGCAAACCTGCGCGCCTCGCAACCCGACCGGGCCGCGCGCTTTGCACACGTGCCCCGGTGAGAAAGCCGCGCGGCTTTAATTGGATCGATGCACCTGTGCAAAAAACGCGGTGTTGAAAATGCTGCGATGCGCCCTTCGAGCCCCCGGCATCAGATCACCTATCTGCACCACCCGACGCTGAAACGCCCGCGCCGCCCGACTGGCCCGGTGCCTGAAGCCAAGTACACTGACCACAGCATCGTAAGGCCGCTGGGCCTGCTCAATGGTAACACTTACGCCATGGGCCGCAATAAATTGGGCCGCACTGCGGGCATATTGGGGCAGCGTGGTCACGATAACGAGATAGTAATATCCGCTGCGCCGCTGCACCTGCGATGATGGGTAAACCCTCGCCGTTGGGGCCGCAGCGGCCGGGGTCGCGGCTTGGCCGCCCCCCCGCTGCGACGGCGTGTTGCCGCGCGATCGCCGCGATGAATTATTATCGGGTACCAGCCTGGGCTGCTCTACCCCCGGCACCATAATGGGGGGTACCTTTCCGGCATGGGTTTTTGGCCCGGTCGCGCGGAAAACCACCAGCGCAATCATGATCATCACCACCAGCGCCGCCAAAACCAATATCAGCGGGCGATAGCGCAGAAATAATTCTTCCAGCCGAGCTGAATTCCGAATTCCAAACGGGCTTGCTCCGCCCGGCGTCCGCGGCGGCGGCGCATTGGGCTTCGCCGCTGCCGGGTCTGTGGGCGCAGCGGATGCATCTGCAGGTGCCGGTGCCGCCGGAGTTGCGGCATTTCGGCCCGACCACCAGGAGGGGATTTTCAGCGGTGCGCCGGCCTTGCGCGTAACTTTAAGCGTTGATTTATCCAGAAGTTCGTAGAGGGCGGCCGCATCCTTCTTTTTATTCGCAGCCATGCCTTACCTCAAAAATGATCGTTTTCCGGCGGTTATCCGAACCACACCTGATCTTAACGTATTGCCGCTCTAACCGACAAGGTGCCAATTTGGTAAATTCGGCGATTTCTGAGGTTTCAGCGCGTAACCATGGCCTTCGGATCGATCTCAACGGCTTTACGCATGACATTTACCCGGGCGCAAAAACCGATATCGGCCTTCATTCGCACGGCGATTAAATTTTTTCCCCCCTGCGTCTTTTCCAATACTGCGGGCAGCTGATCCCGCGCCGCCGAAAATGCCAAAAGTGCCGCCAACGCCATATCACCCATGTTCATCGGCGATTTGCCCTTAAGCCGGATGAGTTCCGCCATCACCGCACCGGCCCCGAGAAAATCTTCCGCGGCCGGTTTGGAATCGGTGCCGGCGCAAAGCAGCAGAACCGGCCGGCCCGCCTTGTAAACCGCGGCAGCGGTCGCGGCCGCATTGAGCAGCGATCCGGCGAACATTTTTCCTGCGCCCCGTGCCGCTTGGATCGCCCGCGTGCCATTGGTCGTGGCCATCAGGATGGTGCGCCCCCGCACCGCCTGGGGCGTAAGCTTGCGCGGTGAATTGCCAAAATGAAAACCGGGAATCTTGACGCACCCGCGCTCGCCGCACAACAGCCCCTCGGGAAATTGCCGCCCGGCTTGCATGGCTTCTGCAGGATCGGAAAAAAAGCGGATGCTTGCGGCCCCCGCTTCCATGGCTGCGGCAATCGTGCTGGTGGCTCGCAGCACATCAAATACGACGACGCTTAAAGGGGCCATATTCAGCGCGGCCGCCTCAGTCGGCACGGTTGCCAGCTCAATGCGCAAGGATATTCCCCAAGGTAAAGTTTCGCCGGTCGTGATACATTACCACCATTATGTTATGGGCATTCCTTATTTATGTCTTTGTGCTCTCGGCGCATCCTGATCGCCATGGTCAGATGTTTCATCATTGGAGCAGCATTGTGCCGGTGATGGGCGCTGCGGCCGTGGCGTTTTACCTTATGGCCCGGGCGATGGCGCGCCAAGCCTGCCGCCGCCTGCGGGTGCCCGGGGCCCAAACCGGACGCATCCGCCTGCGCTTTCGAGGACGCATGTCACTGCTGATCATCGCTCTGCTCGCCGCAGGTCGTTTTAGCATTAGCACCCTCGGCTTCGGACAAATCCTGTTTTACCACACACCCCTTGGCCACTGGCCATTTCTGCTGCAATGGTCTTATATATTGCCCGTGCTTGCGACCATGGCGCTGATTTGGCGAGGCGTTTACACCTTTGACACCGCGTGGCGGCACTACTGCGACACCCAGCGCATGGCGATGGGGCAGCGCATTTTTCCATGGGGCTCCGCCGGCCGGTATGTCTGGCGAAATGTGCGGTTGGTCGGCTCCATCTGCCTTTCGCTGACGGTATTTTCCGCCGTGTACGGATGGGTTGTCGACGCCTTGGCGGGGCAATCCATCGGCGGAATGCCGGTGCTGCATCCTGTCGTGATGGCATCGCTGATATGCCTGCCAGTCTTTTGGATTTTCTACCCCTATCTGCTGGTGCGTTCCATGACCACGTCGCCGCTGCCCCCAGGCCCGCTGCGCGATCGCCTGATCGCCGCCGCCCGCAGCCACCGCGTGCGCATCAACGACATCCGCATCATCCACACCTTCCACAGCGTTGCCAATGCCGCATGGATCGGCACGCTTTTGCCGCCGCGATACATCCTGCTCACGGACCGAGTGGTGGATGATTTTCCGGCGGATCAGGTGGAGGATATTTTCGCCCATGAGGTTGGCCATGGTTATCACCGCCACGCCACCTGGTATCTTTTAATGCTTTTGAGCATCATTTTTCTTTTCCAATTGATCCAGATTGGCCTGCAAAATGGGCCCGGAGTCGACAATTCAGCCCAGCCGCTCGGCGTTTTCGTTCTGATGTTTATTTTGATCCTTATTTTTGGCAAACTCAGCCGCATTTCGGAATATCAGGCGGATTGGTTTGCCGCCCGCCATTGGGCCAAGCGCTCCGGCGAGCCGTGCCCGCCAGTGGTCGGGCCGCCCGGCACCGATGCCGCGCCTTCCCCAACTGCGGCGCTTGTATCCGGCGCCGAGTTGGGATCCGCAGCGCTCAAAACGCTGGCTGATGTCAATCGGATGCGAACCGATCGCACCGGTTTAACCCATCCCAGCATTGATGATCGCATTTCAAGCCTGTACACGTTGGCCACTCGGCCCCTGGCACAAAATCGCCTCGGCCGCACGGCCCGCTATTGGCGGATGGCCATTGCGCTGGCTTTGGTGCTGGAAATCGTCGCCCTGATATATTTCTCCACCCGCAAGCCCTGATAACGGCGGCAGCGGCGGCGCGGCTCTGTCATTC
>JAJZGD010000093.1 GCA_021804985.1 Planctomycetota bacterium | reverse complement strand
CTCACGGACGGTTGGCCCTACGCGGGCCATGGCAACGGCCACGGCCATGGGGAAATATGGTTCGCCGAGGCGTTTGAAGTCGGGCATTACGGCCGATTCAAGCGCTTAGTGCAAATCGTCATACAGGTGCCGCCGTTGGCTTGGAGAGAGAAACATAAGAATTTGATCATGAACTAACGGCGCTGTATTTTCCCACGAGCGCCGCGGGTAATGACACCGTGAGCTGCTCGGGCACGCTCACCCTCAGCGATGGCACCACGGTGGGCAGCAGCCCGAGCGGCTCGGCGCAGATTACTGCGGTCGCGGTGGATTCGGTTTCGCTTGCCGGTGCGCCGAGCAGTTATACAATTGGTGAGGCCATGACACGCAAGGATTTTACGATTACGACGACGCCCTCGGGCTACGGGAATTACCAAGCCTACGATGGTGCGCAATTTTTGGTCGGTTTTTCGCCCGCGACATTTAATATCGCCGTCGGCGATAACCCGGCTACCGCCACCCGCGGGGTGTCGGAGGCTGGGCTCACGCTCGTGGGTGTCACGGCGAGCATCGAGTGGGGAGGCACTGTGGCCGCGGCCACGGCACCGGGCGAATTTAATGCGACCTACCAGGCCGAGGTCGTCGGCGACGCGTTGACGCAGGGCAAGGTCTCCATTAGCGGGCCTTTTTCGGCCGTCGGCGGCGACGCATCTCCTACAATTACCGACGCATCGCCCTACGACGGCGCCGTCACACTCTACGATGCAGGGGCGCAATTTAGCGCGGCCAATGAGACCGCCCAGCTGGGCCTGTCGGAGGGTGGCAGCGGCGACAGCGCAATGGCGCTGCCAGCCATTTTCGCCAGTGAGGCGTCACCCGGCCCGGTGGTATTGGTCGGGCCGGCGATCAGGCTTGCAAAGGCTGCCGTCAATGCCCCCGGCGTAAACGTGCTTCCGGCCGGCGTCGCAGGCGGGCTGCCAATAACCTTGGTGCGAGTCGCGGGCAACTATGTGGGGAACCCCTCCAGTTGCTCGGCCACCGTGACGGGCATCGGGGCGGGGCATGGGGTGATCTGGGTCTTTGAAAGGATGTGGAGCGACAACCCGTCCGCTACGGTGGAGGTCAGCGCGCCGTCGCCACTAAAGGTGACGCCTATAGTAAATGGCGTGATGGGGGCCCCGCAACAATTTCTGGTCGAGGCTAACGAGACCCAAGAATGGGAAGTCCAGCTTGGTAGCAACGTGATCCCCGACTGGGTTGGCGACCCGCCATCACAACCGTCGGGCGGACCGGCGAACGCAGCCATCGACGCGTTTGGGCAGGCACCCGGCGATTACTGGAACCTGCGGAAGGCGAGTTCTGTGGCAAACCTGGATGAGCCGAACAATAATTGGGCACCGATTGCCGGAACGCAGAGCGATCAGGTTAATGTCTATTTCCATTGGTTCTGAACCTAAAGAAAGGCCTGGGCGCGATGAAGCCATCTTGGCTGACCTACGGCGGGGCACCAATGCCCCCAATGCGACGAACGATGGCGTTGGCGCTTGCCGGACTGCTGTTTGCGCGGGTGGTGCCATCTTCGGCTGCGCCGCGGACATTCATGTGGTTTGGCGGCAAGGCAATCAGTTTCCGGTCCTTTTTTGGAGTGGGATACCGGAAAGGACTGCGGACATGTGATTTCGCGTTTCGACGCTCGGCAAAGGGCGGCTCCGTGCCTGAAAACGGGGCCTTTCCAATGCACGCGAGCCGGACGGCCATGCAACTGCACAGTGGGGCCGCCATCTACAGGGAACTGCTTACAGGTGCCTTCAACAAGTGGGCCCGTGGCGAGGCGATCAAGGAGTTGGTTCGGAAATGGCACGTGCCAATCGGCCGCTACGTCAGCATGGCGGCGGTTCAAAGGAGCGGGAGGATCGAAGCGCGATTGGAGTCGGCCACCGCCCGGCTGTTGGACGGTGTTCTGATGCGCCGCTGGAAACTGGGGCAATATCGCGCCGAGTCGGTGAAGCTGCTCGGGCCGAGCGCCGGGGAGATTCGCTATGCGTTCGCCTCCGCCCAGAAATACGCCGCGGTGAGCTACTGCGACGCCAAGGCGGTATTGCCGACGCGGCGTGGCGGGCGGCTCGCGATCTGGTTTTCAGGGGCCATCTATGGTGGGCTGGAGCCGGTGGTTGTCGCGTGTATCGCGAAGAAGCGCCGGCATTTCTTTCAGGGCCTTTGCGCCGAGCGCTTCGGACCCTGGCGGTACGCTATTGTCGCGCCGATCGGCCCGGGCGCAGCCAGCGTCAATTCCGCCCGGGCGCTGGTGACTTCGGCGGCGCGGGCCGATGGCACCGTCGACCTTACCGCGTTGGCCGGCGGAAACCGGGTGCTTGCGGTACTTGGCTCGCCTACCCTGGTGCGGATCAGTCGCGGGGGCCTTGACGAGATTGCCAAGGCGTCTGGCACCGGTTTGCTCCTGCCCGGCGAGACGGGTTTGCCGCAACGCTGGCGCGGGGGCAACTGGCCCGCCCTCGTTGATATCTTCCAGAGACACAGCAGATGCTTCGCGAAATCCACGGCTGCGCCCGGCGGGTTCGTTTTTACCACCGCGCAGAACCGCCTGGTCAAAGATGCCATTAAGGCCGTCCTGGCAAAATGTAGGCTGAACTTCCGCATCGACGGGCACGCGGCGGTTCATGATTGGACGCTGGTTACCGCCTTCGCGCCTTATTCTGCCGATGCGCGAACCGCAGCGGGGCTTAGGGCGTTGCGCAGGCCGGTTTACGTATTACCAGGCGTTGCGTGGCCGCGGGTGCTGATGAAAACGCCGTGGAGGCTTAAGCCATGATGCTCTTGGTCTCCCAGAGAGTACCATCCGGCGGATGACACCCCGGTGAACAGACAAAGGAGCACGATATTGATTTTCGCCAAACGCCGCCGCCCCCGCGCCGTCGCAACCGTGCTTGCCGCGATTTCGGCGCCCGTCGCTCTCGTGCCGCTGGCCGCCCTGGCGGCACCGGCGCCTGCGGCCGCAGCTCTGCCCAATCCGGCAATGATCCGGGCGGAGCTTGCCGCGGCCCGCCGCCGGCAAATTCGTCTTGAACACAGCCCTGCCGTGAAAGTGCTTAACACGTATTACCTGCGCATCGCCGCCGCCGTGGTCACACACAACGATTCCGGCGATGCCAAACTCTTCACCGCCCCGACGGACAATGGCTTTTCCGCGGGTCCGAACGGCCTGCCGGCATCGGAGGGAATAAGCGTTGTTTGGTTCAACTGAGACACCTCCGGCGGCTTCGGCGCCCACCGGTGCGGGGGCAGTACGCAGGGTAAGGCACCCATTATTCGTGTCGGCAGCGCTCTTCGGAATTTGCGGCTTGGCCGCCCATGGGTGTTTTGCCGCCACGCTTCTGGTGCTGGACGGCCAGCGGTATGGCTGGCACCGGCTGATGCTCTACAGCCACCACGGCTTGGTGAGCCGGGCCGAGAGGTTCGCCAAAAGCCTGAGCCCGCCACCGGGCGGCGGGTGGCCCACGGTCGACTTCACCATCTGGCCCCGCCGCAATAATGACGCGGGGACGGTTGCCGTGAAGGCGGGAACGCCGCCAGGGGTGGCGGCGCTCTCGCTGATCCGGCCCACGATACAATCAGCGGTGGACTCGCTGATGGCGAGGCAAGTGGTGCGCGAACTTGGCGTTGCCTACCACTTCCACTACCGGAAATATTTTTATGTCCGCAGGCTTGCCAATTGGAACGTAGCCGACGCGCGCGCCTTCGACTGGTATGACGATCTGCGCTTCCTGCAGATGTCTCATGGCTGGGGCCCGGCAAAAACGCGCCGATGGATCAGGAAGAAAAATCCGAATTTTCCCGCCGATTTCACTGCCAGCCGGTATATCACCGGTGGCCGGGCGTTCATCGGGCCCCTCGAGCTTCGGCTGGCCTCGCCGTGGATATTCCGTTGCCAGCGTCGTGGGCGCGTCGCCCCGTGGTTCAAATGCTGCCGCGCAGAGATAGCCGAGCAGTACATCATGCGGAAAGCGATTGCGCCGGATTTGCCTCGCTATCAGCGAAGCGTCGCCAGGCGGCTTGGCACCAGCGGATTCTTCACCATACAAGGCGCGACGGCGGCCGACTTCGGGCTGCTGCGGCTGATCATCGGGCGTGTCTCGGGCCCAGGGCTCAAGGTAAACATGCGGGCACTTTCAGCATTTGACCGATGTGCCTACGTCCTTGGCTCGCCCACGCGAGTGCTGCCGGGGTATGGGGGCAATTACGGTTATTTCGATGATCTCACCGGAATTAAAGGCCGCCATAGGGGGCCCGTCGGTGCCCTCGGGGTCGCGCCCGCTGGCAGCGACAAGGCGGACGGGGTGAGGCGGCGCCGGATTCGGCCGTTGACGTTCATCCCGCTGAAATCGCGCCGGCAAGGGTTCCTGTATGTGTTCACCAAGGCGCCGCGGATATACCCGAGCCTGGTGGCATTGAACATGTCGTCGTTCGCCTGGGACGTTGGGGAGAATCACGTCCTTTGGCCCATCTGCAGGCGGGTGATCTCGCAGACGCACCTCGTCGCCAGATGGCTGCGAATGCCGACGACGAAGCATCTCATGATTTGGAGCTGTCCGGGTACCGAGCTGCCGCCGCCGACCGAATTCGGTTTCCCTCTTCCGCAGCTGGTACGGCGCCCGTATCGGGAGGTCGGCTGGGAGCAGCCGACGAAATAGGGTGGCGGCAGCGGCCTTTGGGTTGAATCCCCGGCCGTGACGGGGTGTGTCGCATAGCCGTGGGCGTGGGGGTATTGCAGAGATTTGGGATTTCAAGGATTTGAAGATCATGTCAACGCCGTCAAAAGTTTCGGTGCCAATAGCGCGGGTGGCAGCGGCTTGCCTGCTCTTCGTCGGCAGTGCGGCATGGGCGGCGCCGGCGCCTGCCCCCGGGCCGACACAAATCGGCGCCATTATTGCCGCGGCCCGCCAGCGGCGGATTCGCCTTGAACACAGCCCTGCCGTGAAAGTGCTTAACACGTATTACCTGCGCATCGCCGCCGCCGTGGTCACACACAACGATCCGGCGCTGGCCAAATATGCGGCCCGAATGGCCCGATTCGCCGCCGACCGTTCCCGGCCCTTCCTGCGCCTCCCCGCCACACGGGCTCAAACGTTTTGCCTCGCCCGGCTTAAAAGTGAGTCGGCCTTCGTCCATTCATTCGCAGCGTTTTGCCATCTCGCCCGGCACACACGCCGATCCCCGCGTGCCATTAAGTTTTCACAGATCACCTTTATCTGGCTGGAGAAACACAAAAAGGCCGCATGGATTAAACCGGCTGTGGTCGCAGGGCAAGCGGCCAGCGGGCCGGGGCCGGGCAAACTGTATATGTATCTGTTCAATCAGCATCTGGCATCGATGACCAGTCCGCTGGCGAAGGCGAACATGATTGAGGCGGCGATCGGGGCCGCCAACGCCGCCATTGTGCGAGCTTCGCAGGCTCCGAAACCGGTGGCCGGGCATGGCCAGCCGACGCAGGATGCGCCGCTGGCATTGGGCTATCCGCCGCGGCTAAAGCAATACCGGCGGGCATTGGAAACGCTGCGGTACGATCTGGTGATCAATGCGAGCGAAGGATTGAGCGTTGGCAAACTGTGCGGCGCCGCGCAGATTTATCTGGCCAATTATGGCACGCATGGCATTTACTCTGCCGAGGTTTTTTACCAGACACTCAACAGTCTGTATCTGGCACACCGGGTGATTCCCAATCTGCCGATGAAGCAAAAGATATTGGCGGAGGGCCAGTGGATGAAGGGGTGGTATCCGCGGATGATTAAAACTGGCGGGCCGCTGAAAGCCGCCATCCAATCCCGTTGGCAGAAATGGAAGAACGCGGGCGGGTGAGCGGGCGTTCGCGATGCAGGGCGTATGGCCGCAAGCAATTGCCCAAAGGCCACGATCGGTTTGCCGTCGCCGAATGGAACGCATGCAGAAGAAATTTCGGATGGGACAAAGCGTTGGGCTTTTGTCGGGCGACTACTGGGACCTCGCGTCGGCAAAGGCGTTTGGTGAGTTGTTTCAGCCGGTGGCCGGGGGCGTTTCCGACGCAAATTGGCAGCCCCTGCCAAACTCCAAGAGTGACATCCTATGGGTGACGTTCTCATGGTTCTGAAGGCGGCGCGCAGCTCGCGAATTCGGGCAGGTGCCCATGCTGGGAGGGTTTCGGCCTTCGTGGCCGCCGTCTGCGTGCTATTGCAGCCCGTTCCTGCGGCCCGTGCCCGGCAAGCGCTCCTTCGAATTTGGGGTGCTAAGCTGACGGTGCGGCACGCCACGGGCGTGGGCTACCAGGAAGGATTGAACCTCTGCGAGCGGGCGTTCAGGCGTTGGGGTGGCGCTGGCGCCAAGATCCACGCGACGAGCCCACTGCCGTTCGGATGGGCCCCGCCCCAGGTACACCGAGGCTGGATTCGGAGCGCTGCGCAGATGCACCGGGACATCCTCCAGGGCGTGGTGGGGATCGCCTTGGAGCGGGAGGTAATGCTTGAGGTGTGCCGACAGCAGGGTGTCGCCATCGGCCCGATCGTGGCGGCTTGCCGGCCGCAGCGCCTTGCGAGGCTAGGGGCGTCTGCCCGGCGTCGGCTCCGGTTGCTCGCGGACGGTCTCGCCGACGGCCGCATCAGCGGTTGGCATCAATATCGCGGCGCTTTTGGGGCAAGCTTTCCGCACGCCAAGCGCGCCGGCCGCGCGGCGTGGCGGTACTACATCGCGCAGCGCAACAATCCGGGCGCCTGTTTCGTCGGTTACCACGCCGCCCGCTCCACCGTCGGCACAGGACCGGCCCGTTGGATATCGTACCGGGCAGAGGCTGCGATGATGCCGCTGGTGGTTATCGCCGCCATTGAGGCCCACAAGCGGCATTACGCGGCGCTCGCGGCCAAGAATATCTCGCTCATGTCCCTGATCACTGCCGACGGCGTGCCGCCATCCCGTGGGGTACGCCATGCCTTGGGGGTCGCGGCGGCCATAATTGGAAAGCCCGACGGCGGTTATAGCGCCGATCTGCTTCGCCATTTCAATGTGGCCCTTCGGATTATGGGATCGCCGACGAACCTTCGCCGCCACCGCTGGCTACCATTGTTCATCGCCGCCGATTTCAGCGTCAAGCTGGCTAATGTTCACTTTGGGGGGACTTTGTGCCAAGGGTTAAAGTCCGGATGGCTTCGGGTCGGGGTCGTCTACCAGCGGCACAGCGTCGCGTTTCGGAATGCGCCATGCGGTCCCGGAACGTGGCTTTTCGCAATCGCCGAGCCCTTAATCGTCCGCCGGGCGGTGACGGCGGTCCTTGCCGCCGCAAAAGCCCAGAGCGGGATCGGCCTACCGTCGGTAGCAACGCTGAACATGGATTGCTCCTCACTTGCCGCGGGCGTGTGGGTTGGGCCGGCCGGAGCCAGCTCGCTTGTCGAGCCGCCACGCCCGCCGGAAGGAGCGGCCGCGCCAGCGAAAAACGCACAACCCTTCCCGGCCGCCAAGGTCGCGCCAGGTACTACGATCATCAACATCCACTGGCCGATTCCGTTAGCCCCCTTTCACGAGGCGGGCGCAGTACGGGGCCTGGAGCTGGGGAGAAAAAAACCGGCCGATTCCGTTAGACCCGTTTCACGAGGCGGGGGCAGATGAGGCCGCAGCGAAGTCCTGCTTGAATTGCAAGAGAGCATCCAGCGGGACTGAGAAAAGGGAAACTTAAAAATGTCGGGCGGCAAATTCTATTATCTCCCCGTTCCTCACGCAGCCGCAGCCGCCGGTGCGGCGCCCTACCGCCCAAGCGCCACGGGTTGGCCCAGCCCACTCAAGCAAGCCGGCAGGTGGAGGCAATGGCCAATCACGGCTTTTGACACACGTCTCCGCTGCCCGGGCGTTTGGCGTTGGCCGGGGCTGGCGGGAAGGGTTTTGGCCCGCCGATCGTGCGGCAGCGGTGGCGTGTACCCGGAGGCGTGCTGATGGCGCAAAAAATGCTAAGGCGGGCAACCAGTTCCGCGGTGCGGCGTGCCGCCACAGTTTTGCCCATTCTTACGGCGGTGTTAGCGTTCACTGGATTGGGGCTGACACGCGGCCGAAACTTATACGCTCGGTTGGCTGCACAGCCTCCCCCCTTTGCGCAGCATGCCAGCAAGCGGGTTGGGAGGGCCGCTAAGGTTCTTGGCGCGTGGTATATCCGCATTGCGACCGCTGCGGTAGAAAAGGACAATACCTCACTCCAAAGGTATGCCGAAAAGATGCAGGCATTTGCTGGTGACCGCAGTCGGCCGTTTCTGCGTCTTCCCGCTCTGCGTGCGCTGACCTTTATTTATTTCGAGCTTCGCCGGTGGCACGCGTGCCAAGAGAGCTTTGTATTGCTCTGCGAAAGCGGCGACGAGCCGATTCGGTACCCCGAGCTTCAGAAGTTTGCACTCATGCTCTTCCACCGCGCGGCAAGGCAAGGCCACGAGGCTTGGGTTGCCCAGGTCGTCAGGGCTGCGCTGCCGGGCCTCAGGCCTCCCTTCGGCCGATTTTACCTGTTCTTGCTGAGGAAGCGTCTATCGGAAGTCAAGTCGCCTGCATCTCAATTGGCGCTTATTCACGAAGCCATCGTTGTCGAACGCGCATGGGACCGGCGGGTTGCCGCGGCGTCGCGAACCGCGAAACCGCGCGCGGATATGCGCCGCCTTCGGTTTACGGCCGTCCGTATTGACGCGGAAATACCCGACACCTCGCGCCTCCAACGGGATGCGACGGAATATCTGGAGAGGTACGGGGCTGGCGAAAAATATTCGCCGCTGGTGCTCCTCTACTCCGAGCAGGCCCTCGTATTAGCCTATTTGGAAGCGGCGGATGCCTCTAAAAAGGTCGGCGTGGCCGACTCGGCAAGCTGGCTAAAGGCTTGGTATCCCAAAATAGTGCCGAGGGCGGGGGCGCTTTCCGGGCAAATCAGGCGCTATTGGCTGAGGTGGCAAAGTGTAACCGCGCCCGCGCGGCAGCGCACCGGTGCCGTTCGCCGGGCCGTAAAGTGAAGACGCAGGGCAAAAGCGGCGGTGGATTCGGTTTCGCTTGCCGGTGCGCCGAGCAGTTATACAATTGGTGAGACCATGACACGCAAGGATTTTACGATTACGACGACGCCCTCGGGCTACGGGAATTACCAAGCCTACGATGGTGCGCAATTTTTGGTCGGTTTTTCGCCCGCGACGTTTAATCATGCTCCGCAGCCCGCAGCTTTTCCCCGCCGTCGCGTGGACAGAGGCCGACCAGAACTGGACTGTAAAATGGTGGTGGCGGCAATGCGGCCCGCCGCTGCGGCGTGATGCTGCCCGGCGGTTGAGACACCGTGGCTGGAAAATTTCAATGAAACATTTTGCGACCAAATTTTCATACTTAATGGTATGCCTGTTCGCTGGTGCCGAACTTCTGCTTGCAACATGCGGGCCATGCAGCGGGAAGGTGATATTGTACGATGGTCCGGCGCGCGTAACCGTGCAGCAACTAACATTGGTACGCTATTCTGACGCCCAGGCGCGTATTGCGGAAATCCGTGCATCGCCGCTCGCGGCCGATTGTAAGCCGCCAAGGCACGCGGGTTACGGGCCGGCGTCTCCGAACTGGCGCCCATCGGGCCGCGTCACCTTGCGAGCCTACTATCGCCACCTGCTCAACGGCGTAATTCTCCAGTACGTCTGCAACAAGGTGGCCCACGGTTTCCTTCGGTTGCATCCCGGCGCGGCGTCACACTTTTCCCATCCACAGCCGTTTCTGCGGGCCGTCCACCGGGTCGCTCGACTGTCACAGGCTGGCCTGGGGGTGCTGGTGAGCGCCCTGACGCTCCGGTGGAGCAAGGAACGGTTTTTCCAGCAGTTGCACCGCACATTCCCCACCACCTGGCCGCACGCCCTTTATCTTTGGCAAGCCGTTGGCTTTCTGCGACAGCACGGTTGTTTTTTCGCCCTTGCAAAATCTGCGACGCCCTATTACCGCAAGGGTGCGCCGTCCCCGTGGTACCGCGACATGTGTTTTAGCGATGTGCTCCAGCCAGTGGTGCGTGG
Source organism: Planctomycetota bacterium (assembly GCA_021804985.1). GTDB lineage: Bacteria > Planctomycetota > Phycisphaerae > WQYP01 > WQYP01 > JAJZGD01. Next base: position 2,516 of record JAJZGD010000093.1, on the reverse strand, counting down.
ATACGTGCAGGCGCATCGTAAGCGGTTTGTGCGGCTGCTGAACCGGCAGATGGGCAGCCGCCGTTGTTTCCTGGTGTCGTTTGCCGGTAGTAGCGGTACGGGTGCCCTCACGCGGCTGGTCCATGCGTTGGCCGGGGCACGCGGGACGGCTTTGGGAAAGGCGCTGCAGCGGTCAGCGTCGGTACTGAGAAGCCTCGGCAGCCCGACGACCCTCCAGCTTTACCGGGCGAGCTATTTTCTTATCCAAAGGACGTTCCACATTCCATCGCGGAAGCTTGTTCCCTTCCGGCCGATTGGCCTTGGGCCGGCCGCCATTTATCACGGGCGGCGCGTGCCGCTGGTCAGGCAATATTTATTCATTGCCCAGGCCAAACCGAACGCGGCAAATATTTCCCATACCACAGCGCCGAGCGGCTTCATGTTCCAAGTTGCCGCCCGGGCCATTCTGAAGCCGATCATCGACCAAACGCTCACCGGACTGCGGCCCGGCGCGGGCCTGCATTTGCCGACCGTGGATGCGGTGCTCGGCTCGGTTTACGCGCCGTGGCCCTTCCCGAAGCTCATTTACGGTGTTCCAATCCCGCAGCTCGGCGGCGGCTAACAATTTCTCGGCTTTTTGGGCGCACCGGTATTCCAGAGATTTGGGATTTCAAGGCTTTGAAGATCATGTTTACGCCGTCAAAAGTTTCGGTGCCAATAGCGCGGGTGGCAGCGGCTTGCCTGCTCTTCGTCGGCAGTGCGGCGTGGGCCGCGCCCCGGCGTGCTGCCCGCAGGCAGCCTCTGTGCCTCTGCGCCTCTGCGTGAGACAACCGTCGTTTCAGTTAATTTATGGAATCATGCCTCCGGCATGATGTAATTTGTTTATATCTCACGCAGAGAAGGGGAGACGCAGAGACGACGACGCGGCGCGCCACCACGCGCGTTGGCGTCATTCAGCCAGCGGCATGGTGCCGCCGAGTGGTTCAGCGTGCGTCACTAAGCCGGCCAGCCTGCTGGCCGCGCACCGGCGTGCTGCCCGCAGGCAGCCTCTGTGCCTCTGCGCCTCTGCGTGAGACAACCGTCGTTTCAGTCGATTTAATGAATCATGCTGCGGCATGATGTGATTATTTAATATCTCACGCAGAGAAGGAAAGACGCGGCGACGACGCCGCGCCGCGCCACCACGCGCGCCCAACCATGTTTAGCCGGCCAGCCTGCTTTACCGCGCCTCGTCATCGGTCGGCAGCGTGTTGTCTCGCGGTATGCTTCCGCGCCGCGACCAAACCGCCCGCCTGCGCGGCATCGCCACCCCCTCAGCTCTCGCTTCTCACTTCCCCACTTCGCCATCTCCACCACCGTATTTTGCAATACCACAGCTAAGCCCGTATGATCTCCGAATTCGGGGCTTGGCAGTAGGTTCGGCCCCCGGTGGAAGTTTGTTATCAGGGCATAAAGCGATGGCACGACGGAAGCGAAATCATAAATTGCGATGGGCGGGTAAGGCAGCCAACAAGGGGCGAAAGCCCAGCCGCGGGCGTATCAAGGGCTGGAGCGTTAAAAACTACGGCGCCTAAAGCGCCATCCCAATCCCCGCGATTACTCGAACAGGCTCCGGCTTCATTTTTGATGAAAAAATAATATATGTTCAGCTTATTTTCATTGGCATCGCGCTGTGCTGACGGTGGCCGTTCCGCTCCGCAGCCCGGTTACCCATTGCCATGAAAAAAGGCCATGTCCGCTGGCCGGCGGACATGGCCCTATGTGTAAAGGAATTTCTCAGGGCTTGCGCCCGGGAACCAAGTGGATTACTTGACGATCATCCACATGCCCATTTTGTGATCCCAATAATAAATCTTGGTTGGGATGAAAACATGATCGGCAGCGTCCGGTGTGCCCACAGCCTTGATCTTCAGGCCGACATAATTGGCCAGCGGGGCCGACGGCGTGGCGAGCGTCCATGCCTTCTTGCCCACCAGAATGCCAGCGGGAATGCCGGACGACAGGCAAGCCTTGCCGCAGGTCATACCATGTTTGCGACTGGTAACGCCGGCGGCGGAATAGCACTTCATGTCAATGAGCGTGCCTTTGACGGTAACCGTTTTGGCGGCTGCCATCGCAGCGGGCGCTACCGATACCAGAAGCAAAGCTCCGGCGAGAAGGGAAGAAACGTTTTTCACGGGATTCTCCTAAAATGATAGAAACAGGAATTCTCAATGAACGGGGGCACGAACACCGTGTCCCATTTGGAACATCTCAGAATCGTTACAGCTTGGCCGGAGATGAACGATTCTGACTTTATCGCTATGACCACATTACAACCGTCATGTTGCAACCATCATGCATGTCCATCACAGTGACTATTACGCAGATATTCGAATTTTGGATCAAAGCCGCTTGCCTGCACCCGATCATTACTCGGACAGGCTCCGCGTCATAATAGGCCGCGGGGGGGCGTTAAGTCCAGGAGCCTGTCCGAGTAATGGCCGGGATTGGGATGGGTCTGAAATGTGCCGAATGCGCGGCGCCTGAATGCATTG
>JAJZGD010000092.1 GCA_021804985.1 Planctomycetota bacterium | reverse complement strand
CGATGAACCGCCCGACCCGGCTGCGCCATCGGGCGTGGCCGCTGAGTTTGGGGAAACCGCATCCGGCTGTGATTCCATCAGTCAACCTCCAGAAAAATACCGGCAGTCGTCCTGCCGTGATCATCACCACCCAGCCACACCGGGGGTCTGCCAATTCCGCACGCCGAAGCCGCGGGCCGTGCCGGGAGAGAACTCCATTGACAGGCAATCGCTGTACATGCGGGCGACGGCCTGCACGAGGAAAAGGCGCTCATTGATGTTCTTCGAGGGGGGAACGCAAATTGGAGTGGCCGCCGGCGATTCTGCCCGTGCAAAGCCGGCAAACGACAAAAGCAGAACGCACCACGCGACTGATATGCACCGCATAAGTCTCCCCTTTCCATTTTGCGCACAAACCATGCGTATCTAACGATATTACTATATTTGTACACCCAGTCCGGTCCGAATTCAACCGCTGCGGGGTAGCGGCTGCCCGTTGCCTTTGTTCAAATCCCCCTTCGCCGCGTGCCATTCATCTGCGGCCACCTTTGCCTTATAATGCACGCTGTGGGCTTGCCATCTTTCGCAGTGCCACTCCCGGATGACCGGGCATAAGGAGAAACGCAATGAAAATTTTTGTCGATACGGGCAGTCTGGAAGAGATAAAAAAGGCCAACGATCTCGGCGTGCTCGACGGCGTAACCACCAACCCCTCGCTCATCGCTCGCGAAAAGGGTGTGGACTTTGCCACGCGGATTGCTGAAATCTGCAAAATCGTCAAAGGCCCGGTGAGCGCGGAAGTGGTCAGCACCAATGCCCCAGCCATGCTTAAAGAAGCTGAAGAACTTATCAAAATCGCCCCCAACGTCACCATTAAATTGCCCACCATCACCGAAGGCGTTAAGGCCTGCAAAATACTTGCTGATCGCGGCGTGAAGGTAAATATGACGCTCGTGTTTCAATCCCTTCAGGCCCTGATGGTCGCCAAGGCGGGTGCTACGTTTGTATCCCCCTTCCTCGGCCGCCTTGATGACATCGCGCAGGATGGTATGCACCTGATCCGAGAAATTCGCACCATCTATGACAATTATGATTTTAAAACCCAGATTCTCGCCGCCAGTATTCGCAGCCCACTGCATCTGGTGCAGGCCGCCATGATCGGTGCCGATGTTGCCACCGTACCGTATAAAGTGCTCGAAGAAGTGCTTCATCATCCGCTGACCGAAAGTGGCCTGAAAAAATTCCTCGAGGATTGGGAAAAAGCGCATGCCTCCAAGGCGTGAAGATCGCCCCCGGCGAAATGGTCGACCCGCAGCCCCGGCCCACTCGGTTCATGCGCCGACCCATTCGGATCAATCCGTTACCGATTCGGATCATGCCCCGCCCGGTGGGGGCCGGGCCGTTACCGATTCCGCCTATGCTCGGGCTAATTCAGCCATCCCCGATGCGCTTCCCATACACGACGGCTCGCGCCTCAAGCCCGTCAACCACACGGGGCCGATGGCGTGGGTGCAGCTGCGCAATTTGCAGTTCGGTGTCAATATTTTTCGCAAGATGATCGGCCGCACCAGCCCGGATGCCTGCGATGGCGACCTTGTTCGCGTGTACGACCGCGACGGCGTTACTTTCGGCACGGCCCTGCTTAACCGCGCTTCGCAAATCTCGCTCCGCATGCTCACGTTCGGCACGGAACCCCTTGAAGAAAATTTTCTTGAAGCCCGCATACAAGCCGCTGCCAATCAGCGGGCGGCCTTCGGAATCGACGCGGTTGCCAATACATGTCGGCTCATTAACGCGGAGGGGGATCGACTGCCGGGGCTTATTGTTGATCGCTATGGCTCCGTTGCGGTGGTGCAGATCATGTCTTTGGGCATTTTCAAACGCAGGGCCGAAATCACGGCGTTAATCAAAACCCATTTCGGCGTTGAGCATGTCATCATCCGTGCGGACCAGGGCCATCAAAATGCGGAGGCGTTTGTCCTGCGCAACCAGCGCGGCGACCTGTCATCCCCGGGCGTCCCAAACCCGCTGATGGTGCATGAACACGGTGTGCGATTTTATATTGATCTGGAGCACGGCCACAAAACCGGCTTCTTTTGCGACCAGCGCGACAATCGACGCCTGCTTGCCGAGCACTGCGCCCAGCGGCAGGTGCTCGATATTTGCTGCTACACGGGGGGCTTTTCCATCGGTGCACTCGTGAACGGCCATGCATCGCACGTCACGGCCGTCGATCTCGATGAAAAAGCCATTGCCACCGCCCGGCGAAATGCCCAGCTCAATGCCATCAGCACAAAAAAACTTGAATGGGTGCATGCGGATGGATTTGCATATCTGCGGCAGATGAAAACCAACGGCAGGCAGTTTGATGTGGTGGTGCTCGACCCGCCGAAACTCATTGCGGATCGAGATGCCTTTGACGAAGGCCGCCGCGCCTACTTCGATCTCAATAAACTCGGGCTCTCGGTGCTCAAGCCCGGTGGGCTGCTGCTGACCTGTTCTTGCAGCGGCCTGCTCGGCCATGAAGATTTTCTCGATATGCTGCGTGGCGCATCGCGCAGTGCCGGCCGACGATTGCAAATCTGGAAAGTGACCGGCGCGGGGCCGGACCATCCCGTGATGGCGGAATTTCCGCAAGGCTGGTATCTCAAATGCGCGTGGTGCCGCCAATACTGATCGGCGAATTGCGCCGCGGGTCGTTGCCCTCGTCGTCCCCGTCGAGCTCTACTTTCTACTTTCTAATTTCCACTCTCTCGGCCGTCTCCCCTTCTCTGCGTGAGATAAAAACGAATCACATCATGCCGCAGCATGATTCCATAAATTAACTAAAACGACGTTATGTCTCACGCAGAGGCGCAGAGGCTGCCTGCGGGCAGCATGCCGGGGCGCGGCCAGCAGGCTGGCCGGCGAAGTTTGGCTCGTCGCACGCGGGCGCTGTGTCGCCGCTCCCCGTCGTCGTCGTCGTCTCTGCGTCTCCCCTTCTCTGCGTGAGATAAAAACGAATCACATCATGCCGCAGCATGATTCCATAAATTAACTGAAACGACGTTATGTCTCACGCAGAGGCGCAGCCGCGAGATCGCGCCATTTAGCCGCGGGCATTGTGCCCGCGCGTCCCCTCTCTGCGTGAGATATTAAATAATCACATCATGCCACGGCATGATTCCATAAATCGACTGAAACGACGTTATGTCTCACGCAGAGGCGCAGAGGCACAGAGGCTGCCTGCGGGCAGCACGCCGGGGCGCGGCCAGCAGGCTGGCCGGCGAAGTTTGGCTCGTCGCACGCGGGCGCTGTGCCGCCCCGTCCCCGTCGAGCTCTACTTTCTACTTTCTAATTTCCCCTCTCTCGGCCGAAGGCCGCGCCGCGTCCGCTCACGCGGGAAGTTTTTCCGCTTCGGCTGCCCGCACCACCAGCAGCGAGCACCCGGCAAGCTGCGCGACGGAAGTTTGGGCGCGTCCCAGCAGATTGTGCCGCAGTTTCCAAAGCGGGGAGAGGCCCAGAATCATTAAATCAAACTCGCGCGATTTTTCCAGCACCACATCAATCGGCAGATCGCTCTCAATCACCTGCATGCGAATCTGGTTGCCGCCGTCAACATTCGGAAGCAGCTTTTCAACCATAGCCTTAACGCCCAAAGGCTCCGCGGCATCATTTCTTTTGGGGCTTACCACATGCAGGATCGTAATCTGCACGTCCGGGCTTTTGCTTAGCCGATACGCCGCGAGCAGCGCGCCCGCATCTTGCGCCTCACCAAGATACGGAACGAGCACCTGCCGAATGGCCCCGGGGCGTTTGGCAATAAGTATGGCCACATTCGCCTTGGCCCGTTTGAGAACATAATCCACCACACCGCCGAGGGCCGAGGTATCGAGTATGCCCTGATGCGCCCCGAGCACGATCCAATCCGCGTGATGATACTGCCCGACCATAACAATATCGCGCGCCACCCGCATGGTCGGCAGCGAAAGCACTTTTGTCGGAACGCCCGCGGCCTGCGCTTCCCGCTGGGCGAGCTCGGTCACATCGCGGCTTTGCGGTTCCGCGGCGATAACGCCCAGCGACGCACTCGGAGAAATCAATTGCATCAGGGTAAGGTGGCCCGGCTGGCCGGCAAGCAGGGCCGCGGCCGAATGTACCAAACCGGCCGCAGTGGATCGCTGTGACAGGCACACCAGAATGTGAACTTCCGCAGCTGCCGATGGTTGGATTCCGGCAATCTTTATCGCCTTTCGCCGCGATGGCAGTTCGATCACGGACGCGATAAGGCTTGAGAGCACCGTCACCGAAAGCAGGGCCAAAACCAGCAGCGTCATGGTTTGGCTGGAGATGGCGTGAAGCTCAAATGCCAGATTCAGCACCACCAGTTCAACCACGCCATGGGTATTAAAAAGCAGGCCGAAAAGGCCCGCCTCCTTCCAGCCCAGCGCCGTAAGCTTGGCCGGCACAAAACTAAAGAGGAATTTCACGAAGAACAGAACACCAACAAGTATCGCCCATGATTTCCATACGCCTGGTCCGTGGAGCGCAGCAATATTGACATGCAAACCAATGCTGGCAAAAAAAATCGGCAGAAGAATCAGCAGGGTGATATCTTCCACACTGGATGTAACGCGGCTGACAAACTGTTCATCGGCTGGAAAGACGAGGCCCATCATGAACGCGCCGAAAATCGGATTGATGCCCAGAGAGCTCGCTACCAGCCCCGAGATGAAAAGCGAAAAGAGGGACAGCGACAAAAGCTCGCGTGTGACATAACCGCGCACCTGAAAATGTGCTTGAAACCGCCACAGGAAGCGGCGCACCACAAACATCATCACCACCACATAGCAGGTGGCCAGCGCGACGGTTTTTAAACCGATTAGTCCCGACATCCAGAGTGCGACGTGCGCGCCGCCAAGGCGGGTTTTGGCCAGATCGTACGTGAGCGCGAGCAGGCACCAGCCGGCGAGATCCAGCACCGCAGCCGATGCGAGCGTAAAGGTGCCTGCCACCGACTTATGCTGGCCGCGATCCCTTATTCTGCGTGCCAAAACTGGAAAAGCGCTGAGGCTCAGGGCGGTCGCGGTCATGACGACAAAAGCCAGCCGCGAGTGCACAACACCCGTCAGTTCAGGGTGCCACAGCAGAACCAGCGCAATGCCGATGCCGAAAATAAACGGTCCCGCGACGCCCATAAGGCCAGTAATAACGACGGCGCGGCCTTTTCCCTTGAGCTTGGCCATATCGAGTTCAAGCCCGACCGTGAACATAAAGAACATGACGCCAAGCTGTGCGAGCAAATTGAGAAAGGGCATGGAACTTGCGGGAAAGAGCCATTTCAAAACGGCGCCGTTATCGATAAGTCCCAACGCACTCGGGCCAATCAAAAGTCCGCCGAGCATTTCTCCCACAACTTCGGGCTGACCGGCAAGCCGCATCAGCGCGCCGCACAGCCGAGCGGCAAACACGATCAGCACGATCTGAATGATTAGATGTTCGATGGTCAAGCCGGTACCCCAAATCCGCAGGCACTATCGCACAATTGCGGCGCCGTAGCCAGCCGTGGCCACGCAGCCCAGGCCGTATCCGGGCCAGGCGGAGACGAGCCGTGCCCAAGCTGCCCAGGCGGGTGCAAAACGGGGGCAACGCGGCCCCCGCCGTGCCCGGGCCGAGCTGCAATCAGTCACGTGCTTATTGACGACTCGAGAATCCGGCCCAAAATCGGCGGGCATCGGAAAGGATCCGAGGGCGATCGCATTTGGAAAGGCGCGGCTCCCGCGGCGCGTGGCCACCCGCTGTGCGAACCGCTTCAGGATGGCGCTAACAGGCTCCTATGGCCGACTTTGCGCCGGCACGGATACGCCCGCCCGATCGGGCAGGTCAAATGAAAGCTGCGGCAGGCCGATTTCTCCCCGCGCCACGTTGCATCGCGCCAACACTTTAATCATGGCGCGGCCCCCAAAATAGTGCACCTTTCCATCGGCAAATGCGACAGGACCGGCGCTTATTTCCTCCTGCGAATTTTTAAACAGAAGGATAATTTTCTTTAAATCCGGCGTGATGCGCCCATCAGCCGACAGGCTTAAACCGCGGCCGGCGTACCGAAAGTCGCTGTTGCGGCGGATAACCATATCCAGCTCCCGAGCGCTGAGGTTTTTCCACGTGGGCGGAAGCTGCAGCGGCACGAGTCCGTTGGTGGGATCACTCAGATCCGTAATTTTAATTCGGCCATCGCGTACCAGCACCGCAAGATGCGCCGGAAAGTTTCCGTCGTGCGCACGGGCATAGTTGATGCTCGCCCGTGCGATATCGCCCATGCGCTTAAATTCAAGCGTCTCCTGATCTTTATGCACGTTGACCGATTGGATTGCAAAAACCATCATGCCAAGCGTCATGCAGATGCCGCCGAGCCAGCGGCCCAGAATAATATTTTGGCGCTCGCGGATGCGATAAATCAGGCCGCCCGCACCCAGAAACAGTGTGAGCAGTGACAGCACCAGTTCGCTGATGGGGGGCGGATGATGCAGCGTAGCCTTGTGCGTGGCAAGCAGGGCAAGCTCGGCGATGAAGCAGACCAGCGCCGCCACCGACATCCAGTTAATAATGCGCGGGGAATGCCCGGCGCTGCTACCGTTGGAACTCACAGATAGTCCTTTTCTTGATCCTGATCCGATTCGTCCCCTTGGCGAGCGGCAGCCAGCGACGCCCGCGGATGGGCGCCGTCCGCTGCGGGGTCAGCAGCGTCCTGCGGAAGCTCGCCTGCGGACGGCGGGGGCGGCGGGGCCGCAATATCCGCAGCGCTGCCCGGTGCAGGTTCGTTATGGGGGTCGGCTCGCAATTTAAGCATGACAAAACCGGTGGGTTGAGTTTGGTCGAAGGTTATTTTTTTCAGGCGAATCAGTTCCAGCATGGCCAGAAACAGACCGATCATTTCACTCTTCGATTTTCGGCCCACAAACATATCCTGAAGGCTGACGGCCGGCTGCCGCCCGAGCCGATCCAGAATATCCGCCTGATGGAGGCTGATGGGCGTGTCGTCGTAAACCACATCGTGGCCGTAAGCGGTATGCCCCACGCTGGCCATAATGGCGGTAAAGGCATCAATAAGCTGGAACAGATTCAGATCTTCGAGGTCCAGCGGAGCACGTCCAGAACTTTTTTGCACCGCCCGCGGGTAGCGCAGCTGCTCGGTCTGTGCGCGTCGCTGCAGCAGATTGGCGGCATCTTTATAGCGCTTGTACTCCAGCAATTGCTCAACCAGCGCCTGCCGCGGGTCCATGGCGGCATCGATACTGCCGAGAACGCCGGGATCGGCCGACATTTGCGGATTGAGCATTCGGCTTTTAATTTCCATCAAGGTGGCGGCCATGACCAGAAACTCGCCTGCCAGATTGATGTCGATCTGCCGAATTACATCCACATGGGCCAGATACTGCGAGGTGATCCGGGCGATGGGAATGTCGTATACGTCGATCTCATCCTTACGGATAAGGAACAGCAGCAGCTCCAGTGGGCCGCTGTAAACGTCGAGTTCAACCCGGTAGTTAGACGCATCCATGCGCATAAAGATACCCGATGCCGCGGATACCGGCGAACTTTTCACCCACCAGCATTGCGCCGCCGCGTATCCATACCACGGCCTTTACTGAAGCGGTTTTCCGCCAGCCACCGCGAGATGATGCGCGCCGGGCAGTTTGCGTTCCAACCACCGGGAGAGCTGAACGAACGGTAAGCCGATGAGAAAGTAAATCGCCGCGGTGATAAGACCCAAACCGATATAGTTGTAATAGGTCGCTGCCAATTCGCCGTAAACTTTCGTCAGTTCCACCATGCTGATCACCGACACGATGGAAGAATCTTTAATGAGCGAAATGAAATCATTGGTGACCGGCGGCAGGCAGGTTCGCAGCGCTTGCGGAATAATGATGTGGCGAACGCCTTGCGCCCGCGAGAGCCCGAGCGAAAGGGCAGCCTCCATCTGCGCGTGCGGAATGGAAAGAATGCCCGCCCGAAAATTCTCCGCCTCATAGGCGCCGTAATTTAGTCCCAGGCCTAAAATGCCCGCGATAAGCGGGGAAAGCCGAATACCCAAGGACGGCAGCCCGAAAAAAATGAGATACAACTGAATCAGCAGCGGCGTACCGCGAAACACTTCAATGTACGCCCGTGCCAGGATGGCCGTCGGCCACGGCGTGTAAATGCGGCAGATGGCGAGGATAAGTCCAATGACGATCGCCAGCGACATGGAAAGAATGGAAAGGAGGATGGTCATGGGCAGGCCGTCGCGGATCAAAATGCCGGTGTCACGCAGGTAACCCATTGCCTGCTGTCGCCAGGTGCGATGGGCCGTGACCATATGCGTGAACTGTTGTAATTCACCCGGTTTTGGCTGGCGCATGGCGGCGAACAGCTTGCGTGTACGGGCATTCCATATATTCCATTTCTTGTAGATATGTTCAAGCGATCCATTGTTTATCAACTGCCTCAGGGCCTGATTGATGCGGGCAAGGAGGCGAGCATCGGTTTTGCGCATCGCGATGCCGTAAAGCATGTGGCCAATCGGCGGCCCGGCCACCTTCAGCCCCGCCAGCGGCTTGCCGTAATAATCCGCAATGGGGGCGTCCATCAGAACCGCATCAAGGCGCCCGTTGAGCAGGTCTTGATAAGCCGTGATCTGCCCGGTATACGCCCGCACATGGATGCCCCCGTACCGGCGAAGAATTTTTTCAGCCAGTGAATCCTGAAGGGTACCGACCACCCGGCCGCGCAGCGAGGCTAAGCCGGTAATGGTGTCATTGGTTCGGCGTACCATAAGCGTTTCAGAGCAGGCGTAGTACGGAATCGAAAAATTGACCACGCGGGCCCGCTGCGGCGTGATTTCAATGCCATTAATCGCGATGGAAAAATCGCCGCGATCCAGGGCCGGTATCAACGCATCCCAGGCATTTTGTACGAAGCGATCCCTGCGATGCATGATCCGCGCCAAGTCGCGAACGATGTCCACTTCAAAGCCAATAATTCTCCGCGGATGCGCCGGGTCTTGAAATACATACGGCGCGCCGCCCACCGAATCCGCTCCCCACGTCAGCGTTTTGGCGCCGGCATGCGAAAGCGAAAGCAATATCACGCCGAAGAACATCACCCCGAAAAGGATTTTGCACATATCGGCCTTTCACATGTGATCGAGAAACGCGCGGATAAACGGGTTGGAAGTATTCTCGAAGAATTCGGGCGCGGGCAAGTCGGCAATCACGCGCCCCTGGTGCAGCATCAGAATGTGGTCGGCGGTGTTTCTCGCAAATTTCATTTCATGCGTAACTAGAACCTGCGTCATCCCCTCGCGGCGCAGAGTTTGCATAATGGTCGTTACTTCACGCACCAGCGATGGATCCAATGCCGACGTTGGCTCATCATAAAGCATGACGCGTGGCCCCAGCGCCAGTGCTCGGGCAATCGCCGCGCGCTGTTGCTGCCCGCCGCTGAGTTGCCATGGATAGGCCCCCGCTCGCTCACCGAGCGCCACCTTCGTCAGGTACGCCTGGGCCACCTCTCGCGCTGCGGCCGATTCCATTTTCCGCACCACTTTGAGCGCCAGCGCCACATTATCCAACGCCGTAAGGTGGCCGAAAAGATTAAAACTCTGAAATACAATTCCCACGTGCTGACGGGCCCTATGCACGGCATGGCGAAATTGCGGCGCTCGCGGGTCGAGCACCGTATCGCCAATTTCAACGCGGCCCGCATTAAATATCTCAAGACCATTAAGGCAGCGCAGAAGCGTGGATTTGCCGCTGCCCGATGCACCCACGATAACGAGCATCTCCCCCGGCTTAACCCGAAAAGAAATGTTTTCCAGTGCCACCGCACCACCAAAAGTTTTGCATAGGTCGTGGACGGCGATCGCACTCATCGTGGCGAAAAATACCCGTGCCCCCGCCGGCGTGCAATGGCGTGCTGCCCGCAGGCGGCGGCTCGGCGAAAACTTACTTATCGGAAACATTCGGATTCAGCGACGCGACCTACGCCGGCCAGCCTGCTTTACCGCGCACCGGCGTGCTGCCCGCGGGCAGCCTCTGCGCCTCTGCCGCTCTGTGTGAGACAATAAATCACGTCAGTTGATTTGATTAATCATGCCGGTGTGAAGAGCAACTATAAGGTTAACGCCTATGGGGGGGGGCCGGCATTAATACTTCGGGTCGGAGGAAATGTCCGCAGGGTTACCTGTCCCGGGCTCGCTTGCGGATGTGTCCGCATCGACGGTCGCGACGGTGAGCCAATCACCCACCGGGTGGGTGCTTTGGCAGCGGCCACAACGCACCGGCACCATGGTGTAACGTGCGTGGCACTCGGGGCACACGCCGGCGGCACCGAAGAGATCAAACCGGCTTTGGCACTGCTGGCATTGAATTTGCAGCCCCACCGGCGGACTCGCCTGGCAATTCGGACAACGGCAGTGCGAATGCACGGCCGGAGCCCCGCGCATCGCGCCCATCGCGCCCGCCGCCTTGAACGCCCGAAATGCCGTTATAAACAAAAACCCCATGATCAAAGCGATATAAATGGATGAGCCCGCCCCGCCGCCCTGCTGTAAAAAGAAGATGGCCAAGGCCACCGCCCCCACCATGCCCAACCCCGATGCAATACGGACGGCCTTTGCCTCTGACATGAAAAGCCAAAGAATGCTCGAGAGAATCTGGCCGCCATCGAGTGGAAAGATGGGCAGAATATTAAACAGCAGCAGCACCAGGTTGATCTGCTGCATGGCAAGGATAAAACCAAAAACATTGGGATCGATATGGGCGCTGTCGGCGATCGCCCAGTGATGCAGCAATATAAATATGGGCACGAGGATCACATTCACCAGCGGACCGGCTGCAATTGCCCATAGCGTGGCCAGCGGCCGCCGGGGCGCGTTGACAAACGCTATGCCGCCAAATGGCCAGAGAATAATCGTGTCGGCTTTGCCACCCACGCTGCGGGTGGCAAGTGCATGGCCGAATTCGTGCATGAGCACAATGGCAAAAAGCCCCACGGCCTCGGCATAATTCCAGGCGGTATTGGAGTAACGAACCAAAGGGGACTGGGCGAAAAAAAAGATTGCCAAAAACCAGGTGTAATGCAGGTAGACGGTGATCCCCGCCACCCTGAAGAGCCTGAATGCACCACCCATAATCCGATTCATGAAGCTTTCCTTTTGTCGCACCCGCGCGCATCGCGATGCCTTGGCCGGCCGCGGCCATATTGCCCAGGAGCCTGAATCAACTATACACGCGATAAGCGACAAAGGCATGACTCATGGAGCGAAATTTTTGTTTGCGGCCCCGCGCAGGTTGCCGCCGCGATTTGGATCGCCGGCTCGGCCTCTTCTGCGGGCTTGGCTGCGGAGCTTGCCGGGGAGGTTGCCGCAGGCTTTGCCGCCGCGTTCGGGGGGGGGCGCGTGGATGGCAATGGCTTATAAGGGGAGCGGCGCGTGAATATCGCCGGCGATTACCGACTTGGCCAGCGCATCAACGCACCGGGGATCAAGGGCGGTGCCCCGCTGCGATGATATCTGCACCATCGCCTGATGCGGATTGGGCGCAGCGCCCGGCCCACTTAAAAGCCAATCAAATTGATCAGCAATGGCCAGAACTCTGGCCCCCAGCGGAATTTGATCATCTCTCAGGGCATTTGGAAACCCCGTACCGTCGAAGCGCTCATGGTGGGCTTCAATAATTGGCAAAATCGGTGCAAAGCTGCGGATGCCCGAGAGGATGCGTCTTCCAATTTCCACATGCTCGCGATAGCGGCGCTGTTCCATTTCGGAAAGCGTTCCATGGTGATCAAGAATGGTGTTGCTCAGCCCAAGCTTGCCGATGTCGTGCAGCAGTGCCGCTCGCCGTATCCAATGCCGCTGGTTGGCTGGCAGGGCGAGCGTCTTGGCCAACGTGTCGGCGATTTGCGCCACACGTTGACTGTGGCCCGCGGTCCGCGAACTTTTCGCATCGATCACTTCGGAAAAGGCCTCCACCAGGCGGTCAATCTCGGCATCATGCACGGGCCCGGCCGAACGGGCCGCCTCAAAACGGCAGGTTTCAGCCGCCGCCCTGCCCGTTGACAGGCTGGTCCAAAAGCCTTCCACCGCCGATACCGACACAAATGCCCGCACCAAATTCGGATCGAACCATGTGCCACTGCGCTCGCAAACTTCCTGCGTGGCCTGCACCGGCCCACCCACCGAATGGAATATATCGATCACCTGCGCCATCAGCGCAATGCGGCTCGAAAGCGGAATTTCTTTACCGGAAAGCCGCTGCGGTAAGCCGCGGCCATCCCAATGCTCATCCAAACTGCGCACGGCATCGGAGACGGGCTGCGGAAAACCCATTTTTTCAAGTATCGCCGCGCCGCGGTAGCATCGGTCTTCGATAACGTCTTTGGCAAGCGATGAACTGTGAATCCCCAAATAAACCGCGCGCGCCAGACGTGCGCGCAGCGGTGCATCCGGCCGCGTATGCGCCAGAATGAAGCGGAATATTTGCAGCAGCTTGTCGAACTCGACCCGCCGGAAATCTGACTTTAGTGCAATGTCGTCCGAGCCGTAAAGATTAAATAGCCGCGATGCGTTGCTGGAGCACCCGATGTCTTTGAGCAAAATGGCGTAGAACAAATCTTCCCGCTGAGAATCGGGGACATGAATGGTGTCGGCAAGTTGCATGCCGATCCAGCAGGCTCGCTGGCTG
>JAJZGD010000091.1 GCA_021804985.1 Planctomycetota bacterium | reverse complement strand
CAGCTATTGCTGCGCGCGGGCTGTGGGGCATGATGCTCTCTGCGCAGGGTTGCCGCCCGTTGATTTTTCGGGTTGGTGCGATCCCATATAAGGACTCTGGGAGCTTTCGAGATGCCCCGACTCGCCTTGGGAACCGCTGCGTTCCAAACCCCCTGCCCTGCCACCGTGCGTAAGGTTTCATCTGCCCGAGGTGCTTCGCGTCCTCCGGCTTTATCTGCACCTCAACCATCGCAGGAATTTGTAAAATTAGTGCGGCGTTTTGTTTCCGCCGGAAACCACATGGTGGAACTCGGCTGCGGTCGGGGTGAGAACCTGCGGCTGCTTTCGGAGTTGCTCGGCGCCCGGGGCAGCCTTGTTGCCGTTGATTCGTGTCCGGAATCCATAAGCTATATCCGGCGCACGGCGGGTGCAGCCAAGCTTAAGAACGTGTCGGTGCATTTGTCTCGTGGGGACAGCCTGCCGATTCCGCCGGATAGCGTCGATATTATTTTGTGTCGTGGGTTGGTCTCGCCGTCGGGGCCGCGAGCGGCGGTGTATCGTGAAATGATTCGTGTTTTACGCCCGGGGGGAAAATTTCTGGTACACGATATCGTGGTGCATAATCTTCTTCCGCCGGAAATTGCCGACTCGGTAACCGCCTTTTCCAGTGGGCTTGCGGGGGCGATCGAAGCCCGCAGCTACCGGCGCATGCTCGAAGGCCTGGGCTTGAAAAATGTTGCGCTGACGCATTGTCCGCAACCTGCATTGCTCGAGCGGCTGCTGATACCAACGGCGGGTCCCCATTATCGGCATACAGAAAACGTACTGCCAGACGCTCTTATGCGCCTGCGTAAAATCCTGCCTGATTACATTTCCGTGGTTCGTATCGATGCGATGCTGTAGCGCCGGCAAAAGCCAGACGGCGCCGGGTTAAAGCGTTGCCACAAGCCGGGGGGCGGCCTTTTGGAAGCACCGCCAATTATTTTTTCCATGCAATGCCGGCGGATATCTGCCGCGCGACTTGGCAAAATGAGGGCGCGCGGGCCCCGATCGCCGTTGCACGCGACATCGATTCCGTGATAAAGAACAAGGGCCAGCATGTCAAAACATGCCGGCCCACGTCCGGGAGAGAGATACCGAGATCACTGCGTGCGAGCCCGCAGGGTGCTATATGGATGCCATGCGGTGCCCGGTATCAGAAATTCTGCACGGCCTTAGTTGGCGGCGGCGTCCGTTTTCCGCTTGCGCCGGGGCAAAGCCAGGGCCAGCGCACCGACGGCCAGCATGGCGATCGTGGCTGGTTCCGGGGTGGGTGTTGCGCCGGTGCTTATGTCAAACGAATGAAGCAGCACGCTGCCGCTGCAATCGTTGCTGGACCCGGTCTCGGTGATGTCGAGGTAGCGCGCCGGCGTCCCGCCGAGCTTCACGTTTACCGTCGCAAGTCCGTTGGCTGGCAGGGTATTCCAGTTGCCACTGGCGACTACGCTATTGTCTTTCCAGGAACCGGCTTGGTCCGAGGTATGGATAGCGAATGCGTCTTTGCTGCTCTTTTGAACACTGCCGATGGTAATGGTGAGGGTGCTCCCGGTGAGGTAGGGAAGCAGGCTTGTAAGATCAAGCTGAATAAACCCGTTCTTACCGATTTCCTGATCCGGCCCATCTTCCAAACCCAGACCGGTCTCCACGGTGGATTTTTGCTTGTAATAGAGTTTGGTTTCGTGCTTCTGCGACTTATAGCCGGTGGCGGTCAGATCGACGGTGGGCCCACCCGGATTGAAAGTGGCCGAGAAGGTTCTACTCGTGCCGAGGCTGCCCGGGGTGGTGGCAAAATTAAAGCTAATGGTATTGGCACTAGCTTGGCCCGCGGCGATCGCCAGCATAGCGGCGCCGCCCATGACAGAAAGGACGTTGGTTAGCTTGCTCATAATCTTCTCCTTTAAGAAATTACCGGCTGCGGCATCAAGCTCTTTTGCGCGCAGCGTGGGCATTACGGGCCAACAAGGCCCATGGGCGGCATGCGACATGCACGCCGGTTGCCCTATGAAACTTACAAATCACATTGCCGCCCGGGGTTGAACCGTAACTCCGGGCACGGGCGCATCACGAAGTGAAACAAAAAATCATCACTCGGTGGGCGCGGTTGGTCGAATCGGGGATTCAACTACGGGGGAGATTCAGCGAGAACGGCCGCGACTAAGCGGCATGAAAAATCTCGCTGGCAAGGGGGTTGGAGAGTTCCTCGTCTTTCATTTGGGCGAGGCTGCTGGGGGGACTTCTCTCTCTCTCGAACGCACTACTTGCCGCACTCTCTCCTGTTTCGACCGGGCCAGAGGAGCTACACACATCCTAAGGCACCAACCGGATCTTTCCGGCTGTCTCCGGGGCCAACTTATTACCCCGGCTTTCCCGACAGGCAGAGTATACAGACCGCGATTAAAGAGTCAATACAAATTAAATAATTTTCCCATCTTTCGGCTTATGGGGCGCCAAGCATTATTGATTGTCGATAGGTCGATGCATTATCGGCCGCGGCCAAAATTTTCCGCCGGCGCCGCTGCGCCGCGTCGTCCCACCGGAAGCTGTTCATTGAACACACATCTAAGAGGAGCCTGTCCAAGTAATGGCCGGGATTGGGATGGGTCTGAAATGCCCCGAATGCGCGGCGCCTGAATGCATTGGAGGATCGAGCCGACTCTGAATAACGAGTCAGCGAGATCCGACAACAAAGCAGGCGGGGCATTTCAGCCCCACCCCGCGGGGCGGCGTGCTTTTTGTCCCCCCTCTGCGGCGCGGCTCCTCGGTGTACCAGCTGTGTCAGGTACGCCATTCGTCGCCGCTGCTTGATGGGCGCCAAAAATCACGCCGTCGCAACCCGGCGATTACTTGGACAGGCTCCTAAGAGGCGATGGATTTATTCCATCGGAAAGTTTCTCGGCAACCATTCCGAGCGGGTGAACCGCTCGGGGCGCAATGCGCATAGTGATATCCGGCGTGCGAGCAGCGCGGCGCGCGGGGACGCGGAAAGCATTACCGCAGGCGTCTCGCCTGCTGGTCGGCGCCGTTAAGCCGGCCACCCTGCTGGCCGCGGGTCGTCGTCGCTCCCCGTCGTCGTCGTCTCTGCGCCTTCCCTGCTCTGCGTGAGATATTAAATAATTGCATCATGCCGCAGCATGATTCCTTATTTTTGCCTTTGGCAAAAATCGCCCTCCCGCTCACCCGGAACGACCGATGTCTCACACAAAGGCGCAGAGGCATAGAGGCTGCCTGCCGGCAGCACGCGGGCGGGGTAAAGTCAACTCATCCGGCGTAGGCCGCGGGCACTCTTTGCCTCGGGGGATTTCTCTGCATTGATTCCGAGCGGGTGAACCGCTCGGCTGGCAGCACGCGCAGGGTTTGGCAATTTCCGCTGCCAAAAGTGACAACGCTGTACCAGGACGGGACACCTATGGCAAACTTTTGGTAAACCGATTCTGGCGTTATATTGTTCGCTTAGTCGCCCGGGTGGCGAAATTGGCAGACGCGCCAGCTTGAGGTGCTGGTGGGAGCAATCCCTTGCAGGTTCGAATCCTGTCCCGGGCAATACATGTAGATGATTAGATTTAATTGGTGGCGAAAACACCTGGCGATTGGGGCATGTGGTTCGGCACAGTCTTTCAATTTGCGGGTGGCGTGCCATCGATTCTCCGTTTAGTCCGCGTTGGATAATGTGCCGCCTTCCTGGGCTGTAAGCCAACCTGACCTTTCAACCGGCAATCGCTAAGATGCACGGCTTGTGGCGCGTCGCCCAAACCGAGGAGTGCGTTTTTGCCGCGTGAAGAACAACTGAAAAGCCCACCGGGGGCGCCCATTGGGGTTTTTGATTCCGGATTGGGCGGCCTGACGGTGGTGCGGGCGATACAACGGCTCATGCCGGGCGAATCCATTGTGTATTTTGGCGATACCGCGCGCGTGCCTTACGGAAATAAATCGGCGCGCACGGTGCAGCAATTCGCGTGGCAGTGCCTGAACTTTTTGGCGCGCAGCCAACCCAAATTGATGGTGATCGCGTGCAATACGGTCAGTGCGATTGCGCTGGAAGCTTTGGTCAATGCATTTCCGGTTCCGCTGATTGGTGTGCTTGAACCGGGGGCGACGGCCGCCGTTCAAGCGGCCCGGGCACGCGTACCTGCAGGAGAGTGCTCCGTCGGCCTGATTGCGACTGAGGCCACGGTCGCAAGCCGCGGCTATCAGATGGCGATTGCCCGGTTGGATCGGGGGGTGCAGGTGGTGGCGCGGGCGTGTCCGCTGCTGGTGCCGCTGATTGAGGAGGGGCGCAGCAGTCGCAGCGTGGTCGTGCGAATGGTTCTGGAGGAATACCTGGAGCCACTGCGGCAGATTTCGCCATTGGCATTGATTTTGGGGTGCACGCACTACCCGATTTTCAGCGATGTGATTGCCGATGTCATGGGAGGCGATACCATGCTGGTTGATTCGGCCACGCAGACGGCACACGTGGTGCGGAGCCGGCTGGAATCGCTCGGGCTGCTTTCAGCGGGCGCAGCGGGAAAGCTCTCTTGTTACGTTACGGATCAAGGGCAGCGGTTTGAGATGGTGGCCTCGCAGTTTCTCGGGCGGCCGGTGGGCCAGCCGGTATGGGTGGATCCGGAAAGCATTGAGAGGCAAGCATTGGAAATAAAATGACCTATCAACATATGAAAAATAAATCCGGTTGGCGCCGGGCCGCCGCGTCCCTTCTGGTTTGTGCGGGGCTGTCGGCGGCCATGGGGGGGTGCTCGACCACGCACCATCAGCAGGAGCCCAAAAATTTCAATGCATTTATGAATGGACTGCTGAGCAAGCTCGATGGTGGTTCGGGGTCTAATCCCAAAACACCGCTAAAAGAAGCGGCCCGCATGTTTGATAATGCCACGCCGGATTTGCAGCGAGAGGCCATTGCGTGGCTGGCGAAACAACCGTATGGGCATGACCCCGCTTATCTCAAAGCGTATCAGGTGGCGGCCGAGGCCCCTTCTCCATTGGTTCGCGGACAGGCCATGCTTGCGATGGGCACTTCGCGCGATCCGAAAGTTGGCCCGACGCTGGCCACGGGGCTTGGCGATAAATCGGCATTTGTGCGTATGAGTGCCGCGATGGCGGCGGCGGAAATTAATAACCCTGTGCTCATCTCCCCCTTGATTTCTGCCGTAAGAGCGGATCCGGACAGCCAGGTGCGTATTTACGCGGCGACCGCCCTGGGCTATTACAACCTGCGACGGGTGCACCGGGCCCTGATATCCGTACTTAATAATCCGAATGTGGCCTTGGCGCAAGCGGCGTGGCAGGTGCTTCATAATCAGACGGGCCAAAATTTGCCCATGCGGTCCGGCCCGTGGCACCGGTGGCTGGAATCAATACATAAATAATATATAGGAGCCGGTCCATCAGGTGGACGGGCTCCGGGGTGCATACGGCAAAGGCCCCGCGGCGCGCCCGTGAATTGCGCACTGTGGCTGGCGATGTATCGGTTGAAAGCGGTCACAGCGGGGGGGGCGAAAGGCCAGCGCACGGCGGGAAGACCTATTGATCGCCATCGAGCCGCGCAAAAATATCGCGCAGGGCTGCGGTTGCGGAAAGCGCTGCGGGAAAGCCGGCGTAAAGCGCGGTATGGGCGGCGAGCGCGGCAATTTGCGTGCGTGACAGCCCCATCTTCAGTGCGGCGCGCACATGCGATTCGAACTCCCGTCCGAGATGCCGCAAACATATTAGTGCGGTAAGGGTGGCGATCTGCCGATCTTTCGTGCCGAGGCCGGGGCTGGAGTAAACGGTGCCATATCCAAAGGCGATGACCCAGTTTTTCAAATCCGGATTAACGCTGTTGAGCGATTCAAGAACGTCGAGGCCGAACTGGCCATGCAATTTCTTCACGGCCAGCAGGCCACGGGCGTAAAGCGCGGATTCATCGGGCGGCGTGTGATGGGCGACGGATTTTGCTTTTTGACGTTTTGGGGCCAACCGTTGTCTCCGTAGGAAATTGATTTCTTTTGATTGTACGCCGGAGTAGTGATTGGACATCCGGCGATGGTGGCTCGGCGGTGCGTTGGGCGGCCCGTTCGCCGGTCTGGTTGCCGGCCCGTTCGCCGGCCCGTTCGCCGGTCTGGGGCATCGGCGGGTCAGCGGCCAAAAATATTGCCAACCCACCGGATGGCGTTGAGGGGAAAATCATGCAGGCGGCGAAGAATCGATTCATAGCGAACGCGATTGGCGATTTGCCGGAGGTGATGATCTTCCGGTGAGATGTCCAAGGCTTCTGCGACCCAATAGCGGGCACGGGCATATTCTCGGCAACCGAGATAGGCCATGGCAAGATTGGACATGGCGAGCGCATGCTTGGGCTGAAGCGTTAAGGTGCGTTTGCACTCTTCGATACCCGCAACGACCTCGCCATTCATAAGCAGTGCGACCGCCAAGCCATGGTGGGCGTCGGCATTGGTGTCAGCATTTTTCAAGACTCTTTGCATGGCGACTTTTGCGGCATCGAGCTGACCGAGTTCCATCAGAAGGCTGCCGAGTTCAAGCAACGTCTGATAGTCCATATCAGGATGGGCGAGTTCGCAGTTGGCGTGGTACAGGGCCTCAGGTCGGTTTTTGGCGCGGTGGTAAAGCTGGGCGATGCGGAGATGAGCGCCGACATATTGCCGATCGTGGCGGAGAACAAATTTGAAGCGGTCCATTGCGAGCCGCCCGTCGCCTTCCGTTTCGGCAAGCACACCGAGCTGAAAGTGGGCGGTGCATTCTCCCGGTTCAAGGTCGAGCACCTGGCGGAATTTTTCCGCCGCGAGGCCGTTGTGCCCCATTTCCATCAGAAGTTCACCGAGGTCGAGCAGTGTGTCAATGTTTCCCGGATCCGATCGGAGTTCATCCATCAGATGCCGGCGTGCTTCGGCATGCTGGCTTTTGGCCCAATAAACGTCGGCCATCCGAGCGTGCACCTGGGGATAATCGGGATCGATTTCCAGCACCTGCTGCCAGCACCACAGCGCCCGGTCATAACGGCCGCGGGCGAAGAGCGACGTGCCGATGTTGTAAAGGCAGACAGGGCACTTCTCTTTGTATTGTCGGGCGAGATAAAACATTTCTTCGGCCCGGTCGTGCTCATTGAGTTCTGTATATG
Organism: Planctomycetota bacterium; assembly: GCA_021804985.1. Taxonomy (GTDB): domain Bacteria; phylum Planctomycetota; class Phycisphaerae; order WQYP01; family WQYP01; genus JAJZGD01. Next base: position 5,845 of record JAJZGD010000091.1, on the reverse strand, counting down.
CGACGATGCGACTGCAGTAACAGGCTTCAAAGGAGGCGTCGAGCGCCTCGACACGTTCAAAAAATGAGATGGCTTCGTGATAGCGGGCGAGACGGTTGCAGTTGGCGCCAGCCGCATTGAGCGATTCAATATCGTGGGGGTCCATTTCCAGTGCATGACGGTAGGCGGTGAGGGCTTCTTCGTGCCGTTCCATCATGTCGAGCGTGAGGCCGAGATTGAAATGCCACGCGCCCATGTGGGGATTAATTTCGATCGCGCGCTGCAGTTCAACGAGGGCCTCTTCCCACTTGCCCCGCTCATAAAGATCGTGAGCCCGCTCAATGCGCTGTTCTGCTTCCTGCCAATCGCTCATCCGGAGAAGCTCCAAAACTATCATTATGCTAGCAGAGGGGGCGTGGCAATCCAAGCGGCGGAAATTGGCGCGCGGTTTTCATGCCGGGCCCCCGCGAATTGTGGCGGCATCCCCTTCCGGGTGATCTGCGGCCGCGTCATCTGTGTCCGTGTGATCCGGCGCCGTGGCTGCCCTCACCCGTGGGGCCGTCATGATCCCGGATGTCGCTGCTGCGTCCAAAGCCATGAAATTGGGGGGGGATTCCAATAAGCGGCGATCTGGGGGCCACGCCGTGTTTCGGAGCCCTGGGTGTCAGGCCGGAAGTGGCATTTCATGCTGAAAAACCAATCATTGATGCTATACTCGTCGAACGGGTGCACGGCGAAGAGGTGCTCAATGCACGAAATTGATCGGTTTGAGAAAATTCTCATCCTTTCCGGCTCTAGTTCCTGGGCGAATCCGGTGGTGGAGCGGTTGCGCCAGGAAAATTGCGATCCGGTAGTGGTTCACAGCCTTGATGAGGCGATCGTGGCCATGGGCGGCGGCGGGTTTGATGCCATTATTTCGCAATCCGGCGATTTCATGGCGATTGAACGTTCTCTGGCCAACATGCAGACGCGCATGATTCTCGATACCATCGGCGAGGGTGTCTGCCTGGTGAATTCTGCGGGGCGATTGGTATGGGCGAATGAGCGGATAAAGCATTGGAACGCCAGCGCTTTGGCGCGCATTGGTCAGGTTTGTGCTGATGCTTTTCATATATTCGAGGTGGCCGCAAGCCATCAAAAATCGCCCGAACCGATGCGATCAAAAAAATACTCCATCAGCATTGATGATACGCAGTTTTTTGAAGTGGTTTGCTCGCCGGTGCGAGATGGCAATCAGCAGGTTTGTCACGTGGTGGCGATTTGCTGGGATGCGACCAATTCCCGTCGCTTGCAGCAAAAGCTTGATGCCATCGATCAGGCGGGGCGCGAGTTGGTCCGCCTGGAAGGCGAAGCGATTGCCAAACTTAATGTGATGGATCGGCTGAAGCTGCTGGAAGAAAAGATCATTAAATTTTGCCGCCAGCTGATGCATTTTGATCATTTTAATATCCGCCTTCTGGATAAAAAGACCAATAAACTTGAACCGGTAATCAGCGTGGGCATGCCAGAGCAGGCCGCTCAGGTTGAACTATTCTGCGTGCCGGAGGGGAACGGGATATCGGGCTATGTGGCGTCGACGGGGCGATCTTACATCTCGCACGATATCGCACGCGATCCGCGTTACGTGTCCGGTTTGGATATGGCCCATAGCAGCCTTACGGTGCCGCTGATGCTGCATGATCACACCATCGGTGTATTTAACATTGAATCCAACGATTACGGCTTTTTTACGGAAGATGATCGGCAGTTTGCCGAAATTTTTGGCCGCTACGTCGCCATTGCGCTGAACATATTGGATTTGCTGGTCGTCGAACGATACACCACCAGCGGCCGGCTTGGCGAGGATGTGGCGTGCGAGGTGGCAGGGCCACTTAACGACATCGCCGCCGATGTGGCCATTCTCACTGATCAGCTCATTGCCAATGATGAATTGCAGCTGCGGCTTGCCAGCATCAACACGAATCTGAGCCGCATTCGTGAATGCCTCAAGGCGGTTTGCCAGGGGCAGCAGGTGGTTCTCGGCACCGCCGACCGCTCGCGGCCGACGAGCAAGCCCTTTTTGACCGGCAAGCGCATTTTGGTGGCCGATGATGTGGCCTCCATACGCGATACGCTTAAGGCGGTGCTGACGCGGGTGGGATGCGAGGTTGATCTGGCGGCGGACGGATCGCGTGCGTGCGCCCTGTTAGCGGGCCAGGCCCGGTATGACCTGGTCATTTCGGATATTAAAATGCCGGATAAGAACGGATATGAAATATTTAATATTTCGCAGCAACTGGGTCATAAGCCGCCGGTGATATTAATGACGGGGTTTGGCTACGACCCGACACACAGCATTATTCGTGCCTCGCAAGAGGGGCTTTCAGGAACCATTTTTAAGCCATTTACCGTCGATGCGTTGATGGAGGCGATCCTTAAGGCACTGCACATGGATCCCGCCATCGGAAAATAGCAATTTCCGAGGTGCCCTTTCGGCATTTCGTCATGACCCGCGAGCAACTTCAATCAGGGGCCGCCGCACCGATTAGGGTTTGGCCCACTGCGGCCGCGGCATGTGATTCGCCGAACTTTTTGATGGTCACCTGGCCATCCCGGACGTGCAGCCAGGTGGCGGGCAATTCGGTCCAGCAGCCGCTGTTGAAATATTCCATCTTGCCGGCGACCGCGTGGGCCGCATGATGCGTATGGCCACAGATCACCACATCGCAATGGCAATGGCGGGCGTGCGCCAAGGAGCGGGCCTGTACTTTTTCAAGGCAATGTAAAAAAGTCTTTGAACGCGATTTGGCCAACCGCGCGACATAATGTCGCCGGTCGATGCGTTGAAGCGTGTTGTACGCAACGTCGGCCATCCACGTTAATACGGGATGATCATCGATAAAATCATCGAAGCGGTGGCCATGGAGCACCATCATCCGTCGGCGGCCCGAGGTGAAGATGTATTCATCGAGCACTTCCACCCCGAGCAGGTGCGAGATAATCTCAGCCGAGCCGTCATGATTGCCGCAGGTCCATATAACTTCCAGCTTGTCGGAAAGGTGTCGCAGCATTGAAAGCACTTTCCAGTGGGTCTTTTTAAGCCGACGAAAATCGATGGAGTCAAACACATCGCCGTTGATGATCAATCGGCGCGTGTAAATGGATTGGTCGGCAATGGCCTGAAGAAACGCGATGACGAGCTTGGCCTGGCAGCTTTCACTGCCGAGGTGGATGTCGGAGATGACGATGGCATCCGCCGGCGTGGGGCCGGCCGCGGGCCACAAAAGCGGGCCGACGGGGCGGCGTGCGCTCCATGCGGTGGGGCGCTTGGCCGATGAAAGGCGCTCCGCCTGAACGGCAGTTAATAGATGCTCAACCATGGCTGAGAGCGTATCACGCGACGGTGTGCGACCGTTTAAGCCATGGATAGGGATTGATGAGGAAGGCGGCCGATAACAAGCGTTGCGGCGGTCGGGCCGCAAATGGGGCGGGGGCGGACAAAGGCCGCAGGGTGGGACGAGGAACGGTGGGGGCCGAGCGGCGAAAAGGGCAGGTGCCGCAGCGCAGCGAATGTCGGCGCGGGCGTGGCCACGCATGCTTGGGTTAGCCCGGCTGCGGAACCGCGCCGGGGGCCGGACCATCCTGCGCACCGGCTGCGGGTTTATCGCCCATTCGGCGCTGCTGCTCGGCGGCCAACAAATCGCCGACGGTGGGTTTGGTCAAAATTTGTCCCGTCATGATGCGGCGCACATCTTCGGCGTCGAGCGTTTCATATTTAAGCAGGGCGTCCTTCAAGTTGGTAAGTTCCGTTACCTTTTCAACCAGAAGGTTCCGCGCCTGGTCGTAGGCCGTGGTGATCAAGCGATGAATTTCCGCATCGATCAATTCGGCGGTTTTTTCGCTGTAGGGACGGCTTTGGGGGAAAAAATTCTCGCTGTCTTCGTTGGAAAACAGAATGGGCCCGAGTGCATCGCTCATGCCGAGCTGGCAAACCATTTCGCGAGCGACCTTACTGGCCATTTTTATGTCCATGCTGGCGCCGCTGGAAATCTCGTCGAGGTGCAACTGTTCCGCCAGCCGGCCGCCATAAAATATCTGGAGCTCCGCGAGCAAAAAGCTTCGCGTGTAGGTCATCCGATCTTTTTCGGGCAGTGAAAATGTAGCGCCGCCGTAGCTGCCGCGCGGAATAATGGTGACCTTGTGGATCGGATCCGCCATCGGTGAAAAATACTGGATGACGGCGTGGCCCGCTTCATGCCAGGCGGTGAGGATGCGCTCTTCTTCATCAACCTTGCGGCTGCGACGGGCTTTGCCGAAGCGAATCTTGTCGCGGGCTTCTTCCAGGTCAACCATTTCGATGGCATCGCGATTGAGCATGGTGGCGATGAGGGCCGATTCATTGATGATCGCGGCCAGATCTGCACCGCTGAACATGGGTGTTTGGCGGGCGAGCCGGAGCAAATCGACATCGGGGCCCAGTTTCACTTTTTTCGCGTGCACCTTGAGAATTTCATACCGGCCTTTAATGTCGGGAAGGGGTACGGAAACCTGCCGATCAAAACGGCCGGGACGGGTCAATGCCGGATCGAGCACGTCCGACCGATTGGTCGCCGCAATCACAATCACCTGATCGTTGGTGTCAAAGCCATCCATTTCCACCAGAATGGCGTTCAGGGTCTGTTCGCGCTCATCATGGCCGCCGCTGCTGAAACCGTTGCCGCGCCGCCGTCCGACGGCATCAATTTCATCGAGGAAAATAATACACGGCGAACTTTCCTTGGCAGTTTTGAAAAGATCTCGCACGCGGGAAGCGCCCACGCCGACGAACATCTCGACGAAGTCTGAACCACTGATGGAGAAAAACGGTACTTCCGCCTCGCCTGCAATGGCCTTGGCGAGAAGCGTTTTACCCACGCCGGGCGATCCAATAAGCAGCACCCCGCGCGGGATGCGGCCGCCAAGGCGCTGGAAACGCTTGGGGTTGCGGAGGAATTCGACAATCTCGGACAATTCCTCTTTGGCTTCGTCGATGCCGGCGACATCGTTAAACGTGACGTTGGTGTGCTCTTTGGAAAGCATGCGATGGCGTGATCGGCCGAAATTGCCCAACATCCCAATACCACCGCCGCCGCCCCGCAGTTGCCGGAAGAACAGGAACCAAACCAACCCGAGCAGCAAGATGTAGGGAACCGTATCAAGAATTAATTCATACCAGAAGGATGAAGTGGGCGCCGCGGCCTTATAGCGGATCACATCATATTTGGTCATCTGATTGATGTCGGCGTGCCATCCGTTGCCATCAAGGGCGGACGGCGGCTGCTGAGTGGCCATCGTCAACTTGGATTTGGCCGGGCTGCCGGGAAGGGCGCTTTTAAGAGAGAAGGTGATTTTTCCATCGGATTTGAAAAGCACCGTCTTGACATTTTTTTGCACCAGCTGGTTGTGGTACTCACTAAATGGGACGGATTGCACACCGGGCCCCATGGGGTGCAGCCACACCATCATCAGGAGGCCAAGGCCGACGATCAGCATCCACCACATCATTCCGCGATTGAGGCGGATGTTGTTGTCACGGCCCGGTTTATTGGGCGAATTTTGATTTCCCGGTCCCGGTGCTGCTGGGTCTGGCATGCGGTTCCTCGATCCTTTTTTTAACCATTTGCCCATTAACGGAGCAATCTTGGAGCCTGTCCGAGTAATCGCCGCCCCGCGGGGTGGGCCTGAAATGCCCCCTCTGCTTTGTTGTCGGATCTCGCTGACTCGTTATTCAGAGTCGGCTCGATCTTCCAATGCATTCAGGCGCCGCGCATTCGGCACATTTCAGGCCCATCCCAATCCCGGTGATTACTCGGACAGGCTCCGACACTAAGTATAGACCGTTGGGCCG
>JAJZGD010000090.1 GCA_021804985.1 Planctomycetota bacterium | reverse complement strand
CGGATCTCGATGACTCGTTATTCAGAGTCGGCTCGATCCTCCGCCGCGCATTCGGGACGTTTCAGACCCATCCCAATCCCGGCCATTACTCGGACAGGCTCCTGGGAGCCTGTCGAGCCTGAACCCATCAACGATTGTATTAGCATATCCGTGATATATGAAGTTTGTCTTCGATGCTTTTTTTTGGGGGGTTGCGATTGCGCACAAGCTGCGGGGGTGGCAATTTGTCCGGGCAGGGCGAAATTGGTAGCATTATGTTATGGCAACCTTTGGTTGCGGGCGCTCCAACCAGGCCACGGAAGGGCCGAGGGGATTAAGCTTTTGGATAACTCACCAACCATGAACGTCGAAGCGTACCTTGCGGAGATGCAGCCGATTACGGAATCGCTATTACGTGAGGTGGCGAAAGCGCTGAACGGGGCACCCGATGGGGCGTGGACTAACGCCGGCGAGATGCAGGCTGGAGATATGTTTTGCGAATATCGTCGCCGGGCCTATGAGGTAGCTTTACAGATGCGGACGGATGCGGCGGAAGCTGCCTTTTCTCCAGTGGACCCACTGACGAAACAGCGCCTGCGAAACAAGGGTATAGAGAGTCGCAGCACGGTCACGGTCAATGGTCGTGTGGTGATAAAACGTCGGCGGTGGCAGATTAAGGGCGTTGGCCATTCGGCCAAGAAGCTTTAAATTGTCGAACGGGGCCCGCATCTGCCGGCCTGCAGGCTGTCGATTTCGGCAACCGTGCCCTGCGATCCCGCCTCGAATCGCAAATCGGTATTAAATCAGATTTTCGCCACGCATATAGATGCGTATAACTCTATTCCCACTTGGCGGAGTCGGCTATTCCATCGGCTGGCCGAGTACCTTCACGCCGAGCCAGCGCAAGGCATTGAGCCGATACATACGCTCGAGCACATCCGGCGGCAGCTTAAGGCCAATCAGGCGAGGCTGCCCGGCCGGCGCGTCCGGATCCTCAATGGGCGAAAGGCCGGAAAAGTCGGTTTCCCACAGCTTCTGGTGCACCCAATAGCGGCTGAGGTAATGTTCATAATTAAATTTTTCATTTACTACCAGATCGCTACCGAAAAGAATTCGGTCGGCGTACGCGATAAAAAAGTCGCGCAGCGGTGCACGCGGTTGCTCAGCCACTGCCCGCACCATCCACTTGGTGGCACTGGAATCAACAATGTAATTGGGATAGCGATCCAGACGGCGGGCAAGCGCATCGATATCTTCCAGACTTCCCCCCATATGGGCGCCAAGGTGAACGCGATCAGGATATTTTTCCAGCATGCGCTCAAGCATGGCGAATTGTTCCGGGAAACTTTTATGGCCGTCGGCGGTCTTGTATTTGGCCTCGGGACCAAACCAGGCTTTGGGATCGCCGACATGGCTCATGAAGTGGTAGCCAAGTTGATAGGCGTGGCGGATCACATCCTGAACTTCGGGGCTGTCGAGCGTGGCGCCAAATCGCTTTTGACTGCCGGGCGCCATATGAAATTTAATAAGCCGCGAGCCTTTTTCGTAAAATGCATCGATACGCTGATGCCATATTCGGAAAAAATCTTCCCGTGAACCAACATCCTGCCAGCGCGGAATGGCAATAAATTCGAATCGCCCGGGAAATGCCGCGCGCAATGCGTCGACATCTTCCAAAGGGGCCATGGTAAATATGCGCGTGATGCCGTAGGCATCGGCCGCGCGTAAAAACTCTGCAGTTAGTTTGGGCTTTTGCGTGTGGGTATGGGCATCGATGATAGCCCCGGAAACGGGCCGCTTTGGCACGTCATGATAATTAACACCGGTTTGATTGTACGCCGGTGGATTGCCGGCCGATGTGTCAGTCATTGCTATTTATCTCCGCGCCATTTATTGCGATTGCCCTGCATGCATGATTAAATACCCCGTCCCCACCTTGCCGTTGCGGATCACGAGAATTTCTACCCGCTGGGCTTTGGCGATGGCCGGAAGCAGTCGGCCCAGAAATGCCAGCGTATGGATGCGGTAGGGACCGATCTGAACAATGACATCGCCAGGCTTGAGACCGGCTTTGTCGGCGACCGAATGTTTGTAAATCTGCGTAATCAACAGACCGCTGTTCACGCTCAGTTTCATCTGCCCCGCCATGGCGGCCGTCACCGGCATGACGACCATCCCAAGGAGATGGCGGGTTTGTAGAATAATCGGCGACGGCGGAACAATGGTGATGGAATATTTCTTATCCGTGCCATTGGCGAATCCGACGGCCACCTGCTTTTGCTTGGCGTTGATCGCCAAAAGCGCCGCATACGCACCCTGAAGGGTATGAATTTGCCGACCGTTCACGCTTTTAACCACTGGCGAAATGGTGCCTGCCACCACCACGTGTTCGGCGGGGCCCGCGGGGCCTTGCCGCCCCGGATACAAACTGAATTGTACGCCTACCTTTCGGCCCTCAGCCACTGCTGGATTCATCAGGGTTGGAAGCAGCGTCTTAAGCCGATCGATCCCGATGGCAAAACCAATGTCCTGCGCATTGCCGCGGATGGCGGTGTTGATTCCCACCACCCGGCCGTAGGCATCAAGAAGTGGGCCCCCGCTGTTACCGGGATTGATGGCGGCATCGGTCTGAATAAGATTTTTCAAGGGGTGCGGATTATTCGGCTCGCGAATACTGCGCCCGGTTGCCGAGACAATCCCCGAACTTACGCTTTGCGAATAGCCAAATGGGTTACCCACCGCGATGGCTGGCTCGCCGATCATCAGGTCGCCGGAATCGCCGAGGTCGAGCGCGGGATAGGTGCCTGCCTTATCAATTTTTAAAATGGCGAGATCCGCGCTCGGGTCGCTGCCGACGACGTGGGCGGGCAATTTCTGGCCGTCTGCAAGCTTGACGAAGATACTTCGGGCCTGATCGACGACATGGTTATTGGTAACGATGTAGCCCTGTTTCTGGATGATAAATCCGCTGCCGAGAAAATCTGCGGGTTCCTGCACCACGGTGCCCACACCCATCGGCAGTGGAAAAAAATTTCCAAACGGACTAACTTCCTGCCGAATTAATCGGTGGGCGGTGATGCTGACAATGGCCGGCTTGCAATGCTTAACCACTTGAACGGTGACCGTGTCACGCAGATTATGTGGATTGAAAACCGGCTGCCAGGCGGCCGCCGACCCGCACGGAAGCAGAATCGCTGCGGATAAAACACCCCAACTCAAAAAAGAGCGCATCGGTAAATCTCCTGCATCCGTGATAACGCATGGCGGGTACCAATTCAATAGCCACGCGGCCACCGCATCTGCCATTCAGCACTTCGGCAACGGCGTCATCAAATCTTATGCACTTTGCGGCCCGAAGGTTTAATCGAGGCCGCGAAATATTGAGAATCAGTCGCCGCCAATGGGCGCAGCAAGGCCCGCAAGCGTAAAGCGGGCAAATCGACGCGGATGATAGCGGGCGTAGGATGCGCCAGCGCTGCTGGCCATGCTGAGAACTTCATCCTTAGTCCATCCTTTCGCCACCGACACGCGGGCATCATGCCGATGCAAGCGGGGAGAAAACAGTGTCAGCATCTGGATTGCAACCATGGCCCAGCGCGACCGCACCAGATCACTGACGATCAGGCCGTGGCGTACCACACGCACCATTTCTTTGAGCGCGCCGGTGGCCTGCGGCGTGGTTAAGTGATGAAAAAACAAACTCGAAATAACAAAATCCACGGAGTTGTCTGCGAAGGGAAGGCGTGTGGCATCGCCTCTTAGCAATTGGATTGGATGATCATGGCCGATGTGGCGGCGTGCAAACTGCAGCGTGGTCGCATGCATATCCAGCGCCATTATTCGCGCCTTGCGGCCCAACGATTTTGCGCGATACGCGAGCGCCAGCGGAATATCCGCCGAGCCGGTCGCTACATCCAGTACCGTCAGCGGTTGTGACGCCGGCCATGCCGCAAGCCAAGGTTCCATATGCGCCAAGACCGCACGCGTGCCGCCGAGCCTGCGATTGACGGTGCGTATAAACGCCAAACCGCGGTCGAGTTCGGCCACATCGGCATCCGGGGCGTCCATGAATTCCTGAAGGTGCTCAGGCCGGGGTGAAGGCTCCATCGGCTGTCTATGACCCCGCAGGCATGGTGGCGGCGGTTGCGGGCGTGCCGGAAGCGCCAGCGTGGGTGGGTGTAATAACAATGTACAAGTGCGTGTGAAACCATCCATGGCGGACGGTGACGGTGCAATCTTCGGATCCTTTTTTGAAGAACTCCGTGATGCCGCCGGAGCCTTGCGTTTCCTCGAGCAGTTTCCAGCCGTTGCCGGGCATGTTGTCCAGATAAAAGCGCGCGGTTGAAAGCCGCGGGCTCGAGCCGTTGTAATCTTAGTTGACCAGCCGCAGGCCGGTGCTCGGTACAACGGTGGATTCAGACCGTCCGAGCACGATATGAAAGCCCTGCGGAACGGGTACATCGGCAATGGGAGAGCGCGGGCTCGGCGTCAGTACCGCCGAACTATTGCTGCAGCCCCCAAGCGCGATCGCCAGTGCCAAAATTGCCACTATGCCGACGATGCTGCGATGATCCATATGCAATCCTTTAATCAACCGATACCCGGGGCGTTCCCATGTTGCGTATCATACATGGGCGGCTGATAACACCGCTACTCTTTTAATCGCCGCGCCATACGAGGTTGCGCCGGTGGGCGGTGCGGCGTGGGTCGGGCGGTTCATAACCGGCGGCGCCGGTTTTAAATGGATTGTGCGGCCGCTGCATGACAAAGCCCTGGCACTTATCAAGCAATGCACCCTTCGCCACAGGTGGTGCGCCTTGGCGGATGCGCCATTTCCCATTTTGCAGCACTTGGAGCAAAATGGATGCTCTAGCCCCATGCGGACTTCACCGGACCGCAGGAACAGGGCGTCCAGGAACGGGGCGTGTATGAAGAAAGCTCGATGAAACCCACAAAGTCGCAGATTATCTTTGTCATCAAGCTGCTGGTCATGGCGATGGTATTCGGCTTTGTGGGCGATAAGCTGCTCGATGCCTGGCATAAAGCCGGCTCACGCCCCGTGGATATTGATTGGCGCTTTATCCCGCTGATTCCACTGTGTTTCATCGGCATTATGGCTACCAACAGCCTGACGTGGCTTTGGCTGGCGCGCCGCATGGGAGATCGATCACCTGCGGTTCCGCTGCTCGCGGCCTATACGTTTAGTCAGGCGGGAAAATACGCGCCCGGCAAGGTGTTTCTGGTTTTGATGCGCATCGATCGCACGCACCGGGCGGGCATGTCGCGGGAGTTATGCGTTTTATCGACGCTGCTGGAAAACGCCATGTATACCCTTTCGGGCGCGCTGGTGGGGGCGGTGGCGCTGCTTTTTGACGCGCGCGATCATCCGCTGTATTTGGTATTGGTAGGCATTGCCATTGTCGCCTTGCTTACGGCATTTCATCCGCGGATTTTCTTTTATCTGATCAACATGGCGCTGAAATCCATCAAGCGCGGCCCAATTCCCGTGGATCGGCGATTCCGCGTTCGGCATATGCTTAGCGCGGTGGGCCTGTTCATGCCGTGCTGGTTTCTTGGCGGACTTGCCCTCTGGGCCAGCGTGCACAGCATTCATCCGATCCTGCTGCGCACGTACCCCGACCTGGTCGGTGCCTTTGCGTTGTCGGTCAGCTTAGGGATGTTCAGCCTTTTGCCGGGCGGCTTAGGTGTGCGCGAAGCAATTCAAGCGCTTTTTCTCACGCCGCTCGTCGGCTCACCGGAACTGATCGTGGTGGCGGTGGCGTTGCCGCGCGTCGGCCAGATCGTTGTGGAAATGACACTTGCCGGCATCGGCGGCATCGTCAACGGGCGACTTACGCGGCAGCCGCCTTTGGCGGGGGACAAAAAATCGCCCCATGCCGGACCGGCGCTGCCTTAAATGGCGCCCGCAAAAGCGGCCGAGGGCCGGCGGCGCGTCGCCTGATTCCGCCGGCAACGCGCGGGGATTTATTTCGGCGGCGGGTGGGCGGCGGGTTGAACGCGGTTGTCATTTAATACAGGATATCCGGCCTTCGAGCCTGTCCGATTAGGCTGCGGGTTGCGACGGCGTGATTGTTGGCGCCCAGCCTCAGCGGCGGCGGCGTGTGGGAAAACGGCCATGGATGGGACGCGGCGGCGCGCCGGGGCCCCCACCTGCGGTGGAAAACGAGGTCGGCGCGTAACCTTCGGAATTCTGTTGCGCGGGCACAGTGCCGGGCCTGGTATCTGACGATGGAGACCGCGGATGGCGGGAAGATGCGTTATCAAAGCGGCGGCCCGGTTCCGGTGAGGGCGTAAAGCCGGCGATTTGGGCCGGTTCAAGCAGGGTGTTGGTGAGCTTTTCGATTTCGGTCTGCATCTGCCCCTGCCCGTGGGCGACAAACGTAAATGCCTTGCCGGTGGCCCCCATGCGGGCGGTGCGGCCCACGCGGTGCACATACACTTCCGGGTCTTCGGGTACGTCGTAATTGATTACATGGGTGATTTCGTGAACATCAATGCCGCGGCTCGCAAGATCGGTCGCCACGAGAATATTAATTTTACCATGCCGAAAGCCGCGCATAACGCGTTCGCGCTTGTTTTGCATTAAATCGCCGTGGATGGCGGAGGCATTGAACCCGCGTTCATTTAACGCACCCGCCACCTTATCTGTGGTGCGTTTGGTGCGGCAAAAAATGATGGCGAGGCCGGGCTTTTCGTCGGCGAGCAAAAGCTTAAGGGCGCGGAGCTTATCCCACGGATTGACTCCGACATAATATTGCAGGGCCTCTGAATTGGTGAGATTTTCGTCCGGCTTGGCGGTAAAGATGCATTCGGGATTGCGCAGGTGCTGCTGCACCATACGGTTGATTTCGTCGGAGATGGTGGCCGAGACAAAAACCGTCTGCGGTTTCTGTTTGCAGCCGGCAATAATTTTTCGCACGTCATCGCGAAACCCGATGTCGAACATCCGATCCACTTCATCGAAAACGAGATGGCGGAAATTTTCGAGCGGGAGCAGCCGCCGGTCGTAAAGATCGAGAATGCGGCCGGGCGTGCCGACGACGACATGCGGGTGGCGTTCAAGGGCCTTTTCGTCATGGGTAACTTTTCGACCGCCGTAGACGCAGGCGATGCGGGTATGTTTATGTTTGGCGAAGCGCACAAATTCGCCCTCCACCTGCACCGCGAGCTCGCGGGTGGGCACCACCACCAAAACCTGAAAGCCATGGGTGGGGTCAAGCCGCTGAAGCAGGGGCAGGCCGAAGGCGGCGGTTTTTCCGGTGCCGGTGCGGGCCTGGCCAAGCACATCGCGGCCGGCAAGAACCGGCGGAATCATGCGTTGCTGAATTTCGGACGGGACGGAAAAGTGTATTTCGGCAAGCGACCGTAGAAGCGCGTGCTCAATGCCTAGCTTTTCAAACGCAACCGGAAGGGCTAACTCGGGGGAATGGGTCAACTATATATCTCCAAGGAGGCTGCTTGACGTAAATAAACGCCAATCCCAGCAGGAAGAGGATAGGCGAAAAAGGCCAATAAATCAAAGGCGGCGTCCCGGCCGCAGTTGGGCAGCCAAGGTATAGCCGATGGCCATGGCGTCGGCCACGTCGGGGGGCGAGGGGAGTTTGGCGAGTTGAAAGCGGCTCGCGGCCGATCGCTGAATTTGCAATTTCGTGGCGTGGCCGTTGCCGGTGAAGGTTTTTTTTACCAGGGTGCTCGGTAAATCAGTCACGGGAGCGCCATGGCGGCCGGCGGCCAGAAGGATTACGCCGCGGGCATGGCCCATGAGGATAGCGGTTCGGGGGTGCAGATAATGGGCATAAAGCTGCTCAACGCCGACGGCGGAGATGGAAAATTCCTTCAAAATATCGGATATCTGGTTGTAAAGATCATTGAGGCGTTGAGATAACTCCGGACGGGGAAGGATGCGGATCACGCCGGCTTCTATCAGCAAGAGGCGGGGGGCGATGCGCATCACGGCGTAGCCGGTGCGGTGCAGCCCCGGGTCGAGGCCGAGAATGCAGGGCGAACTCGCCTCATTTTTGGCGATGGGGCGGCGGGCAGCATCCGATTTTTGCGGCATCAGATTTTCCGTGTGAGCAGCACAACGCAGTGGCAGGCGATGGCCAATTCCTGCCCGACGGCATCGACATGTTCATTGGTTTTCGCCTTGAGATTGATCCGCGCAACATCTACGGCCAAAAGCGCGGCGAGTCGGGACCGCATTTCCGGCTTAAATGGCGAAAGGCGGGGTTGTTGCGCCATGATCACCACGTCCACATTAACAATTTTCCATGGGCAATCAGCAAGTGCGGCCACCACTTTTTCCAGCAGGGCGGCGGAATTAATATTCCGGTATGCGGGATCGGTATTGGGGAAAAGCTCTCCGACATCGGGCATGCCAGCGGCACCGGTGATCGCATCGATCAGTGCGTGAACCACCACATCGGCATCCGAATGCCCGACCAGGCCCACGGTGTGGGGCACCGTGACATTGGCCAGCACCAGCGGCCGACCGGCCTCCAACCGGTGCAGATCGTATCCGAGACCGACGCGGCAATCATCCATGAAGTTTAACCCATAATGGCATAAACATGTTTCTACTTATGCTTCTATTCATGCAGGCCGTATTCCTTGATTTTCCGGTAAAGCGTGCGTTCGCCGATACCCAGCATCTTGGCGGCCTGTTCGCGATTTCCCTGCACCAGCTGGAGGGTTTTTTCGATGGCCTCGCGCTCGAGTTCGGCAAGGCTGACACCGGCGAGATTGGGGAGCGCCAGCGACTGCGGTACTGCGGTGCGGTTGATGGGGGCCAGCGCGGTGGTGGTAACGCTTTGCACCGAAAACTGGCCGAGGATATCGGGCGGAATATCGTCCAGACTTAGCGTGTCGTTGGCGGAGAGTGCCACCATGCTTTCAATCACGTTTTCGAGTTGGCGGACATTTCCGGGCCAGTCGTAGGCGACCAGAATTTCGCGGGCGTCGGGGTTAAGTTGGGGAACGGGCCGGCCGTCACGCGCGGCGATTTTTTCCAGCATATGTTTGATCAGCAGGCCAATATCCTCGCGCCGCTGCCGCAGGGGTGCGAGCAGAATCGTCGCGCCTTTGATGCGGAAGTAGAGGTCATCGCGGAATTCGCGCTTGGCGATTGCCTCTTCCAGATTTTTATTGGTGGCGGAAACAAAGCGCACATCCACATGCAGCGGCTCGTTGGAACCAAGCCGCGTGATCTGCCGATCCTGCAGGACGCGCAGCAGCTTGGCCTGCATGGTCATGGGCATATCGCCGATTTCGTCGAGAAAGAGCGTGCCGCGATCGGCATATTCAAAGCGGCCTTCACGGTCGCCACGGGCGTCGGTAAATGCGCCGCGAACGTGGCCGAAAAGTTCGTCTTCCAGTGTGCTTTCATTGAGGCCTGCACAATTTAAGGCGACGAAGCGGCCCGCGGCGCGATGAGAATTCTGATGCAGGGCGCGGGCGATGAGTTCTTTTCCGGTGCCGGATTCTCCAACAATCAGCACGCTGATATCGGTGGGGGCAATTTGCCGAACCAATTGCAGGGCACGCATCATTGGGCTGGACTGACCAATGATTCCTTCCATGCCATATTTCTGATCCAGTGCCATGCGATAGCTGCTGTTCTGGCGGGTGAGATTGACGGCCTGGACGGCGCGGCGCACCTGGGCACGGATCAGTTCCAAATCCAGCGGCTTTTGGATGAAGTCAAAAGCGCCCGATCGCATCGCGCGCACCGCCATGGCGACATCGCCGTGGGCCGTCACCACAATGACCTGCGTATCGGGCCGGGCGCGGCGCACATGTTCGAGGAGTTCAAAGCCGTCCTGCGGGGCATCCATGCGTAGATCGGTGATTACCAGATCGTAGGCATCCTGGCCGAAAAGCCTTTGGGCTTCAGGCAGACCGTGGGCCTGGCGGACGGAAAAGCCCATGCGGGCCACGGCCTCGCAGAGCACGTCGGCGTGCTCAATTTCATCATCGACAACCAGAATGCGAATCGTTTCCTTGCTCATGGCGACATAAAGATATCGGTGAGAGGGGATTATCGCCAATGCGCTTCGGGGAATGCTGCACCGGCGCGGATGGGATATTCGCCAGGGCATGTCGATTGCCACGCCAGCCGCCCAGGAGCCTGTCCGAGTAATGGCCGGGATTGGGATGGGCGTTAACTTAAGGCATTTCTTTTGCGTTTTCTTGCTTTTCATGGCGAGAGATTAGCAAGCTTGGGGGCCGCGTAAGCTTTAAGCTAACGCTTATGGGCGAGACGCCTGCGGTCTCGGCGGCACAGCGACCGCGTGCGACGAGCCAAACTTCGCCGGCCAGCCTGCTTTACCGCGCACCGGCGTGCTGCCCGCGGGCAGCCTCTGCGCCTCTGCCGCTCTGGGTGAGACATTGGTCGTTCCGGGCGAGCGGGAGAGCGATTTTTGCCAAAGGCAAAAATCAGGAATCATGCCTCCGGCATGATGTGATTATTTAATATCTCACGCAGAGAAGGGGCGCGCGGGCACAATGCCCGCGGCTAAATGGCGCGAACTCGCGGCTGCGCCTCCGTGTGAGGCAACCGGCGTTTTAGTTAATTTACGGAATCATGCCGCGGCATGATGAAATTTGTTTATATCTCACGCAGAGAAGGGGAGACGCAGTGACGACCGCGGGACGCCACGTCCTACGCCGGCCAGCCTGCTGGCCGCGCCTCGGCGTCGTCCGGCAGCGCCCAAAGCCGCTGCGCATGCGCGACACGCGCCACCAAAAAACCACGAGCCGAGTGGTTTATCGGCTCGCAATAGATCGCAAAGAAACTTTCCGATGGAATAAATGGGTGGGTGTTTAGCCGGCCGGCGGCGGCTCGTAGATATGTATTCGATGGGCAGTTCGCGGTGGGGTGAAGCGGCGACCCACGGCCACCAGGGTGGCCGGCTTAATTACGCCGACAAGCAGGCGAGACGCCTGCGGTCCCGGCGGCACAGCGCCCGCGTGCGACGAGCCAAACTTCGCCGGCCAGCCTGCTTTACCGCGGGGCCGCCATTACTTGGACAAGCTCCTAGATGATGTTGATCCCGCGGCTGATGACCAGCGCCACAAGCCCAAGTGAAATGATGGACTGCAGCATGACAAGAACTTTTGCCCATCGGGAAAGAATGGCTGTGTCGGTGGGGGAAAAGGCGGTGCTGGTGTTGAAGGCAACGAAAAGGTAATCGATGAAGTGGGGATTCCAGGCGCCCCGATCCGATTGGCGGAGCATCATCTGAGGAAACAAAAAGCAACCCGTATCATGATTGCCGCGGCGGGCGCGGGCCATGGGGCCGCCGGCATCCAAACGCCAATACCAGAGAGCAAAAACCACGACATTCATCAGCCACAAGACGCCGGATGATCGCAGCATGATGATCGCAGGCAGGGAACCTTTAACGATGCCGCAAACCAATAGCACCAGCGAGAAAGCGATGAAGCCTGTCATGATGGCGGTGCTGGCATGCCCGAGGTAATGGGCCACCGCGTATTGGCGCCGGGCGCGCAGCACCAGCAGCACACAAAGCGTGATGGCCATGATGACGGGGAGCACCCAGCGCGGGCCTAAGGCAAGTGCCGGCGGCAAAAGGGTGTAAAGGGCGGCAGCCGACATCGCGGCGCAAACTGCGGGCCCGGCGCTTTCAATCGCAATTGCAACGGACGATGAGGAAGAACTCACAAACGATCCCCCAGTGGCCTTATGGTTCAGTGCCGGACGCGGGCCTGAATTTCAAAACCATTTACGCGTAACGCCTCGGCGACGCTGCCGGCGGCAGAGGCATCCACTTCCAGTGTAAAGTCTGTGATTTTAAATGCGGTTGCGGGAACGAAGGCGTTGCAGGGAACGTACTCAAAGCGATTTTCGATTTTCAGGCCCTTATGCCCGATGTCGGCGATCGAATTAAGCGTTTCGCGCAGACGGCTCAGATCGTCGTTGGCGAAGGTTCCATCGCGCACTTTAAAGAGCACGCGGCGGTGCAGGCCCGCAAAGGTGCTGAGCTTATTTTCCACCAGCAGGCGCAAATTGGTGGCGGGGTTCAGGTCGGCGCGATCAAATTCGCAGTGTGTGTGTGACCAGTCATCACACAGGCACAGATGCAGCGAACACGGGCCATCATCATGGCGGCGGATATCCCACACGGCGAGGGCATCGGGAGAAATGGCGTCCACATACTGGGCCACAAGCGGGTCCAATTCATCGAGGTACGGCTGGGCCTTGGCGGAAGCGCTGGCACGGGCGGTACGGTATATATCCATCGGCTCGATCCTACCGAACCGAGATTATACGCGGGCAGGCCGTCTTTGGTGCCAGAAGCCCGCGCGGGGGCAGGTGCGAGCAAAAGCCGCATAGGCCGCCATGATTAAACATCCAGGCCTTCGAACATGGGCGTGCTGATGTAGCGCTCGCCGGTTGAACACATGATGGTGACAATGTTTTTGCCCTTCATTTCGGGGCGGGCGGCCACCTGCGCCGCGGCGAACATATTGGCACCCGAGCTGATGCCACCGAGAATGCCCTCTTCAGCAGCGAGCCGGCGGGCCCACGCGAAGGCGTCTTCATTGCTGACCTGAATGACATCATCCACCAGATCGGTATGCAGATTGGCCGGAATAAAGCCGGCGCCGGCGCCTTGAATTTTGTGGGGGCCGGGTTTGATCGGCTGGCCGGCACGAAATTGTGTGATCACCGGCGAGGCGGATGGTTCGACCGCAATGGCCAGAAATTTTGGATTGCGTTTTTTCAGAACACTGGCCACGCCTGTAATGGTGCCCCCGGTGCCGACGGCCGACACAAGGCAATCAATCTTTCCATCGGTATCCCGCCAGATTTCTTCCGCGGTGGTTTTCTGATGAATTTCGACATTGGCGGGATTTTCAAATTGGCGAGCGATGATGGCGTTTTTATCTGCAGCGGCGGCCTCGTTGCAGCGGCGGATGGCGCCGGGCATGCCTTCGGAAGCGGGGGTAAGAACCAATTGGGCGCCGAGAATGCGCAGCAGTTTTCGCCGCTCGATGGACATGCTCTC
>JAJZGD010000089.1 GCA_021804985.1 Planctomycetota bacterium | reverse complement strand
GGCATCCGACAGCTTATGGCGCGGGTGGTTTCCAAGGTCGCGCCGCATATCAGCCTTTATTCCGGCGTAGCCATCGCGATGGGTACGATACCGCCAACAAACCCACCGCTGAAGGTCCTCGAGTTTCCCCTGAAGATCGATCAGAAAAATGTCTCCATTCGCCATTTGTTCACGGACGGCTGGCCTTGGGCGGGCCATGGCCACGGCCACGGCCATGGGGAAATATGGTTCGCCGAGGCGTTTGAAGTCGGGCATTACGGCCGATTCAAGCGCTTAGTGCAAATCAGCGTAGATGTGGCGCCATTGGCCTGGAGAAAAAGGCACAAAAACCTGTTCACGAACTAACCACGCTGTATTTTCCCACCAGCGCTGCGGGCACCGGTAGGAATACTTCAATTCACGCTGAAAGAGCACACGCGGAGCGTAGCGGCGCGCCCGTCCGTGAGCGCGCGGGAGGAGCGGCCACCGCGGTATTGCGCGCAGCCCATCATTTCTTATACTCGCGGAGAGGTGCATACTTGTGCTCAGGTAAGCACTTCCCAACTTCCGCGCAACTCGAACGAAGGGTGCATGACATGACCGAGCTGAATGCAAAAAAACCGCGGTAACCGCCGCTGGCGCTCGGTGCTTTGGACGCGGGGCGACCGGGGGAAATTTGAGACAACGGCGCACCGGGCCTTTTTAAGCCTGAAGCGCCGTATGACGGTTACGCCGTTCTGACGGGAGCCGACGTGGCATCCCGCAGGCGGGGCTTTATAATCTCATCCCAAGGGAGGCCAAATGTATGACAACGGGTTCTCCAACCAAGGGGGCAGGACAGGGGCGGACAGCCAAACGTCGCTGCGCCCGAATGGCCACGATGACGGTTGCAAGGGCGCCGCTCGGTGCCGCCGCCGCGGCGTTTTTGTTTTTGGCCGTGTGCCATTCGGCATCTGCCTTCAGCGCAGTGGTGACGGCAAGCGCGAGCAACCAGGCTGGCGACGGTTACGGCACCGGTGCCGCCTGGCATCCGCTCGTGAGTAGCGCTGATGAGAAGGATGTGATCAAATTCCACGCGATACCGACAAATCTCGACCAAGTGAATGAGTGCAAGGTGGAGGGGCCGTTTACCTTCTCATGGCATGGCATTGTGAATCGATTGTCTGGCCCCGCTACGGAAACCGCACAGGTAATGGTTCCATTGGGGCCGGAAATGGTGACCGAGAAATGCACGGTGACCGGGCGATATGATCCGGGCCAGCAGTGCAAGGGGCGGGCCTCGGCCACGGGGAAGATCACCGTTTACTTGGTTGGCCTGACACGCGCCAAAGGCGCGATGACGCCCATCTTGGCGCCGCATGTTGCAGAAGGCAACCCGCCGCCGGCGGCCCTTCGGCGGTTCAACAATGTTATTACGGTGCGCGTATCACCCTTCATCTGCACTGGCGAGGTGCCCGGAATAATTTACGTCAAAGAGAGCGGCTACGTGTCGACGATTAACAGTTTTGTGCGGGGGCCGATGATCGGAATGTACCCGGCAAGTCAACCCGGCGCCGCTGTTTCCGCGCCGGGGGATGGCCCAGATATTGATCCATTCATCTACCATGCGGAACCCGGGAAACGTTTCGCCATACAGCTTTGGACGCCGATCTGGCGGATAACGAAATGCGAAACCAAGAAGGCCTATTCTTTTGTGAGTCGCACCGGGCCGTGGATCCCGGAAACTCCGCGTGCCCGCGTCACCGACGTCGCCTTTTCCGGCGCTGCCTTCGCGGTCTGGGGAAAATGTTGCGGAGGCAAAGGCTGATGGCTCTCATCCACAAATTTAGGGATGGCTCCCGCTTCCAGCCCATAGGGTGCTTGCCCGCTTGGCCGCCGCTGCGTCAGTGAGTTCTGGGCATCTTAAAACGCTCCCGGCGCCGACCGGTGGTCGCGTACGTCAACCGAAAGTTGCAAATAAATCCAGCCGCGGTCCGGGAATTTTCCCGCGACTCGGAACGGGCGTGGACGGGCGACCTCAGGCCCCGGGTGGCGCGGCAGTTCTCGGCCCCGCGCCAAATTTCCAAACAAAGCCCAGCATCGCGAGAATGCCTTTCGGAGATGCGGTATCTCCGCTGCGCGCGGGCCTGGCCAATGAAACTCAACCGCCGCCGGGCATACCACGCCGTGTGCGTGCAGCTGGGTCGGTTGCCGAGCAATCATTGCAAGCTGAGCCGAAAAAGCCTGCCGGCTGTGGGCTCGGGCGGTGTGAACGCAAAGGAAAAAAAAGAGGGCACCGGACAGATGCCGGGAATGCCTGCAACCCGACAGTGTCCGATGCCTCGGAAGGCAAAGTAATAATTTTCGCTGCCTCAGGTATTGGTTTTCGGCGGCGCGCTCGGCCGGCGCACATCTCCGACGATGCCATCCGGCGTGACCAGAAAAAGTCGATCCGAGATCGGGTCAGCGGCATTGGCGTAGCGAATTTCAACTTGATGCCGCAGCCAGGAAAGTGTTTCCTGATCATCGCTATGAAATGCCAGCAGCACCTGCCGATCGGGCACGGCCATGTAGTATGTGGTGCCCAAATGCGGGCGCAAATTACTCTGCACCATTTCAAGCAAGATGCGCGAGGAATTCATTGCATCATCGACGGGAAAGCTGAAAAGCGTGTATTTATCGCTGTGGCCACCGCTCATCGATAATTTGCGGGTTGAACGGGTCAGATTGGCGGCGGCGTGTTCGTGGAGCGTTTCAACGGCAACATCCCATCGGATCAGGTCGGCGTGGGTTATATAGCGACCGCTGCGTCCGATCTGATAGCCGATGAGCAGATCATTCACCCAAGGCTCAGTGATGATGGAACTGCGGTGCCGAGAATCTTCTGCATCGTTTTGCTTCGCGGATGGAGAGAGGGAGGGCAACAGGGCATGCGGAATCAGCGCCGGAAGCACTCGCGTACGCACCTGAGGCCATCCATCTTCCCCTGCGATTTCGGGTGGTTCTTCCACCAGAAGATCATCGAAAAACTCGCGCACATCCTCGGCCAGATTTTCCGGCTGCGCCAGCCACGTTTCATGAAGCTGGGCGACGCGGATTTTTACCCCGCCGATGGAGAGGGTTTGCTCATCGATGGCGGTGATGCCGGGAGTACCGGTGTGTTCTTTTGCCAGGTCAACGACGGTTTGAATAAAGGGGCGACTTTTCAAGCCAACATCCTTTCCCAGTTGAAGCGCAGTTAAAATGCCATCCTGAATGACGCGGGTAAATTCCAGAGTCGGCAGCGGGGCGAAAGCCCATACCAGCAGTGCGGAATCATCATGACGAATCATCCAGAAACGATAGCCTCGGGAGGGATCGCGGCGAGAATTCCGGCGCGTCAGCTTTTGCAGCAGGTTCCTTTTTTCTCCGCCCAGGGCGGTCAGGGTTAGGTATTTGCTGCCAACCACTTGGCGCGCATCGTCGGAGAGGCGGATATCCCGAAATGATTTGATCCACGTCCGCATGAACTGATATGCCTGCATTTGCCCGGCGGGCACACTGCGGTCATCGGCCTTGTCCGTTGGACGCGTGGTGGTGGGCCGATACTCCATATGCATAACAAACAGGCCGGAGGGGTCCTGCACCTCCACCACATCCTTATCCAGTGCAATGACGGTGTAGTCGTGGGGTACCTTGGTGGTGAAACTTTCCGAGAGTACTGTTTTCCAGCCCTTCATGGCAGACCTCCAAACTCCATGGCGGCGGCGAGATGCCAAATGGATGCATATCCAATGGCGAGGGGCCGCGGCCGATGAGCAAACAAAATTTTTCTGCGTTGCGATTCTGCATGGATCTGAAACGAAGAGCAGAATCGCGAGAACTAACTTGACACTGAGTGTATCGAACCAATGCGGTAAAAAGCTACATGAATTGGGGTGTTATGCGCTTTTGGGACGCCGCAGATTTTGATCCGAGAATGATGGCGAATTCGCCGGGAAGAAAGTGAAATTATCTGACCGACGGCGCAAGGAGCCTGTCCGGACATCGCGCCGTCGCAACCCGGCCATTACTCGGGCAGGCTCCTAGGGCAGTATTTCAACGCTGGTGCCCAAGGGTATCTGATGGAAAAGTTGCAACATGTCGGGATTGCTTAGTGCCACGCAGCCTGCGGTGTCACTGCGGCCCTCGGCGCAGCCATGGATAAAAATTTCGCCGCCGAGCGGCGTTTTCCACACGCGATCTTGTACCGTTTCAAGCGTCATGTCGGCGGTGATCAGATCGTGGACGAGCTGGCGATAGACCGGATAGGTCAGTAATCCGGTAAACAGGCCGCGATTGGCATCGAGTATTCGTGGGTAATTAAGGCCGAGCGAGAGAAAAAATTTGCTGTTGGGATTTTTGTATACCACGCGGAAGTGGCCGACAGGCGTGCGGCGATCACCTTCCATCTCTTTATCGCCCTTGTTGGTGCCGGTAATACAGGAGATGCGCCGAACGCACGCGTCGCCGCTGAAAAGCTCCAGGACGCCTTCTGATTTGTGCACACGTATGTTAAAGGCCACCGTCATATCACCGCCTGGGTTTATGGTATCCGCGGTCAAAATAATAAACCGGCACGGCGACAAATTCTCGCAGCAGGCCGTAGGGGTTCATTTCGCGCCAAGCCCGTTTTTTGCTCGCCTGGGTGTACGGCGTAACGTCGTGCTGCTTAAAGGTAATGTAAATTCGGGGCAGGTGATACATCGAGCTTACCGCCACCACATGGCTAACGTGGTGCTTACGCATCCAGGCGACGGCGTGATAAACGCTGTAGCGCGTATTGTTGCCATCGTAATCCAATACCAGGGCGTGGTCGGGTATGTGATGGCGCAGGCAATAAACGGCCATGGTGAGCGGCTCATTTTTCCGGGCGTATTTTTGTCCGTGCCATGCCCGCCCGCTGAGCATGATGTGGCCGACAAGCCCACGGTTGTAAAGGGCAATTGCGGCGCGAAGGCGTCCACGCAGTACGGCGCCGGGTGTATTATTGGGCAGAACATCAGCGCCAAAGACCACAGCGAGGCCCACGCGGTGCGGCGGCGGATTGGGAAAGTAACTCGTAAGTTCTATGATGCCGAAAAACGCCCCGGCGAGCAGCAGTTTTGCGAAAAGGCTCAGACCGTGGGGTGGGGGAGCGGGCGTCCAGCGTGGCCGCAGGCGCCGTCGCAGGATGACACTTATCCGCCACACGCCGAGAAACAGGCCGATCACCAAACACATGGGGATGTAATAATTCACATCGCCATCGGTGGCCAGCCATAAGCGGTAGAAATAAATGGTATCGGCGGCCAAAATCGCAATAACGATGCAGGTGGCACAGGGAACCCATGCAAGGTATTTGGCCAGTCCGCGGCGCGCCTCGCAGGGGCGTATGTAGGCTGCCATCAGATCGACGAATTCAGCCAATGCCCAAAATGCGACGACCAGGGAAATCCATGCAGCGGGACCGGGAATGGTGATCCACCAGGATGGATAGCGCGCAACGATGACGGTGAAAAAGAATATAAATGCCAGCATATCAAGCGCGGGGCCAATCACGCGCCAAAGCAATTTGCCAGCCCACGGCGCCTGGAGCGCATAGTGCATTTTGCTTCTCTCTGCAGCGGCGGATGGCGCTGCCGATGCATCCGTCCTATTTTGCCCATCATCGGCCATAAGTGACTCGCAAACCGGCGGCCGCTAAAACATGGCCGGCAATGGCATGCTGCAGGCAGCGAAAACAGTTCGGAGCAGATACCAGGCGGCGGTTGAGCGAATAAATTTCGATGTGGTAATGGTGTGCGGGCCCGGGGGGTGGCGCCGGTCCGCCGTAACCGCGATGACCGAACGAGTTGGGCCCTTGCTCGGCGCCGGCGACAGCGGCAATTCGTTTGGACCGTGGAAGGTTCTCGGGCAGGCGCCGAACCGCAGGGGGAATGTTAAACACCACCCAATGCAGAAAAGGCATCGGCCCCGGCGCATCGGGATCAAACATGATTACGAGAAAAGTTTTAGTTTTGGCCGGTGCATGATGCCAAACCAGCGGCGGGGAAATGTCGGCTCCATCTGCGGTAAAGATTTTGGGCATGACATGATTATTCTTCAGCGCCGGTGAACGGAGGGTCATCGGCGAATGCTTTTGCGATGGGTAGATTGGCCTGCGGGGGGCCTTGGCGCCAAAACGGGCGCCGGTCATGCCGACGGCAGTCAGCAGCAAGATGCACAGGGTTAAGACGGCAATCCGTTGGGTGGTGAAGGGCATAACTTCCCCGAGAAAGTTTCGCGGCAAGTATAGCCGCCCGCGGTGCGTACCGCGCCGCAGGGTCCGCGGCCGACCGGCACGCTGGCCGGGCAGACGGCCGTTGCCGCGGGCCTTGCGCACGAGGAAGCGGCGGCAGAAGGCAGCAGGGCCGCGGCAACCGCGGCTTTGCGGAATTAGCGCGCGGTGGCTAAGCTTAGCGCGGCGTAGTTAGCGCTGCACATTCATCGCACCAACCAAGAGGCGGAGGCGACTTAAGGGAAAGGAGGCCGCCATCATGGAGCGGTATCATTTGGCAAAACTCGTCCAGTGGTCAAGAGATGGCGAACTCAGGTCACGCAAGCGGCTTCAAAAGGTTGTTTACCTTTTACAGTCGGCCGGTTGCAAAACAATGAAGGCCGACTTCATCCTTCATCACTATGGCCCGTATTCTGCGGATGTCGCCGAGATTACCGACCGGATGGTATCGGCCGGTGTGCTCGTTGAGAAAAAAGAACCCAATCCCAATCTTGGGTTTTCGTACACCTACGGCCTGAGCGCCGCTGGCGAAGTATCTTTGAAGGCTTATGAAAGCACAGAACCGGGCAAGGAGCTCGCCCAATCGCTTTGCGGCTTTGAGGTTAAGGCCAAGGATCTACTAGGCGAGGAACTGTGTGAACTTGAGTACGCCGCGACGATCGTTTACTTCTACAAAAATGGGGCCGATTGGAAAGAGGCAGTGACCAAAACCAGCAAGTTTAAGCAAGTAGAGCAGGGCGATCCAGCCATGCAGCGGGCGATCCAGCTGGCAGAATCGGCGATGCGTGGGGCGTTGGTGGAGCGATGAGGGGCAGATGGCATCCAAATCTCCGCGAATCTTTCGTGATCCGCTTTACAATTACATTAGCATCGATCGCAACAGCGACGAGTGGCTGCTCGAACTTCTTGACACTCCTGAGTTGCAGCGGCTCCGGCGCATTCACCAACTCGGCGTGACCAACTACACCTTCCCCGGCGCGGATCACAGTCGGCTTTCGCACACGCTCGGTGTGGTTCATCTCACTCAGCAGGCGCTGGAACATTTGGAAAACATTTACGATAGCTCAAAAGTGCGCGCGGCCCGCGAGGCGATTCTGGCCGCCGCCATGATTCATGATGTGGGCCACGGGCCATTCTCCCACCTTTCTGAGCCGTGGCTGGGAGGCGATCACGAGGCATGGTCAAAGAAAATCGTTCTCAACGAGGGGGGCAATGTTCACCGGGTTCTGAAGAAATTTGACAAATATCTCCCCATAAAGGTTGCCGAGCTGATCGACAAGGAAAACAACGAGCACCCGGCATGGCAGAAAGCGCTGTTATCCAGCCAGCTGGATATGGACCGGATGGACTATCTTCGGCGCGACAGCCTTTTCACGGGCGCCGGCTATGGTCATTTCGACTATTACCGAATTCTCAATTCTTTTGAGATCAAAGACGACGATCTGGTTTGGCCGGAAAAATCGAAGCTGGCCATCGAAGAATATATTTTTTCCCGCTTCTATATGTATCAAAATGTATATCTGCATAAGACGACGCGGGGATTTGGAGCAATGCTTGCGGCGATGTGTAAGAGGGCCAAGTTGATCGAGGCGGATGGCGGAAACGCCGACTACACGCCAGCTCTCAGCGATTTCTGGGGGGCGGGAGGGGGCGCCACCGTTGAGCAGTATTGCCGCGTTGAGGAATTCACGATCTTGCAGCAGATTCAACAATGGGAAGCGCACGCCGACAAGTCACTGTCGGATCTTGCACGGCGATTTATGAACCGAAAGCGGTATGCCGCGATCGATCCGCCGGCGCACGACGAGGGTCTCGGTGACCCGTACGCCCGGTGGGAAGCGGCGCTGCACGAGGATCTCAAGAAGCAAGGGCGCAATATTGAAACGGAGTGCCTTAAGGACGAAGTCGGGGCAAAATACCAGCAGCCCTATTTTCCGGAAAAAGAGGGCGATGAACAGGGCGCGCGCAACGCCATTCGGATTGTGGGCGCACACGGCGGCGGCCCGACAGAAATTTCCGCGCTGCTCGATCGACTCAAACCCTTGACAGGGCGCGCCCCGTTTCATCGCGTCCGCTATTACGTTCCCGCGGAGATGCGGGAGGCGGTTGAGAAAATTAAGGCGGTTTGGAAGCCGGCGTGATGATATGACGGTAACGCACCGGCAGCTTCCGCAGCGAAGGGCGAGATGATCGCAGGAAAATAACGCGTCCTTTGATAGCAAGCTTCATTGGCTCGCCGATGGTGGCGTCGGGTGCCGCCATTCGGTGGAAATTTCCGCATGTGCACCTACCGAGCTAACGCGTTGCCGGCTCGGTGGTCGGTGCGGTCGCCGGCTCCGATGCTGGTTGCGTGCTCGCGGGTTGTGTGGCGGCTGGCGCGGGCGGGGCGGACTGCGTCGCAGCCGGTTGGGTCGAGGCGGGACCGGTGGCGGGCTGCGGCGCGGTGGCGGGGGCGGTGGGCGACATTTCTACATGAATACTGGTCTGCACCGGCAGCGGATGCGGCCGCATGGGGCGCGGGGGTGGTTTGCCAAATAGGCGATCGGCCACGGTACGCACGCGCACTTTTCCGCCTGGGGGGTTGGGCAGTTCCACCACAATATCCGGCTTGGGCGCACGGGCACGAAAAAGCAAAGCGGTCGCGTCATTGTAGCTTGATGGAGAGCGGAGCGCCGTGTGCGGCCGGACGGATGTGTGCGTGCACCCGGTAAGTGCAAGCAGCGCGAAAATTACGCTGATAAGACCGTAACTGCGGCTGGCATTCACGCGGAATCTCCTTTAGGAGCCTGTCCGAATAATCGCAATCCCGGCCATTACTCGGAGAGGTTCCTTCAGCAGGCCGGCGCCGGCAGGGCCGAATCACGAGCCCATGCGAACCCTGCGGCGGCCCTGCGGAGGCCCGTCGGCGGCCCGTCGGCCGACATCCTCATTTTACCGCAGAACGCTTACGCCTTAAATCGATTAAACGGGCGGCCTCCATGCAATCTTTATCACCCCGGCCGCTGCAATTAATAACCATGAATTCATCGGGGCGCATTTGGCGCGCCTGCTCCATGGCGAAAGCGATGGCATGCGATGATTCCAAGGCGGGGATAATCCCCTCGCGCCGCGCCAGAAGTTCAAACGCATTAAGGGCCTGATCATCGCTGACGGCGTGATAGGCCACGCGCTGCGTATCTTTCCAATAGGCGTGCTCCGGGCCCACGCCGGGGTAGTCGAGACCGGCCGAAATGCTATGCACATCGGCCGTTTGGCCATCGGCGTTTTGCAGAATGTAAGAAAGCGATCCATGGAGCACGCCGGGGCGCCCTTGCGTTAGTGAGGCGGCGTGCTCGCCAATGCCGGGGCCGCGTCCGCCCGCTTCGACACCGTAAAGCTTAACGTCCGGGTCGTCAATAAATGGATAAAAAATGCCGGCTGCATTGGACCCTCCCCCCACGCATGCGACAATGGCATGCGGCAGGCGGCCAAACGCCTCCATGCATTGGCGGCGCGTTTCCTCACCGATGACCGATTGAAAATCGCGCACAATCATCGGGAATGGGTGAGGCCCCACCACGGTGCCAATGATGTAGTGGGTATGTTCAACGGAGCTCATCCAGTCGCGCATGGCTTCGTTGGTGGCATCTTTAAGCGTGCGCGAGCCGCTGGCCACCGGTATGACGCGGGCGCCGAGCAAGCGCATGCGAAATACATTTAATTCCTGCCGGCGGATGTCTTCCTCTCCCATGTACACATCGCACGAAAGGCCGAAGGCCGCCGCTGCGGTCGCTGTGGCCACGCCGTGCTGGCCCGCGCCGGTTTCCGCAATGACGCGTTTTTTTCCCATGCGAAGTGTCAGCAGCCCCTGGCCGATGGTGTTATTGATTTTGTGGGCGCCGGTATGGGCGAGATCCTCGCGCTTGAGGAAAATTTTCGCCCCGCCCGCCAGCGCTGTCAGGGTGCGCGCAAAATACAGGGGGGTGGGGCGGCCGACGAATTGCCGCAGATAGTATTGAAATTCCTTCTCAAAGGCCGGATCGGCGCGGGCCTCTTGATACACCTGCGCCAACTGGTGCACGGCGATCATCAGTGTTTCGGGAACGTAGGTGCCGCCATAAGGCCCGAAATGGCCGGTAGCGTCCGGCACCTGTCTGCTGGCGCCTCCCCGCGCCGCCGATGCAAGCACCGCCTCCAAAGATAGCGCCGCAGGTGTTGCAGACATAGATCCATCCACGTGGTGACCCCCGTAAAAGCAACCGACTTCGATCCGGTATCATAGGTATGGGAATGATCAATCCGCAACCGCCGGTTAGCAAGCTCAGGGGCCGCGAGTGTGCAGGGCGGGGCGAGTGGGGCAGTGCCAAGCATTATTTCAGGGAACCAGAAACACATCGGACCGCGTGTGCGGTTCCTCGGTGCCGTTGTAAACCACTTCCGGCGGGTTGCCCACCGTCCAGATGTTGTTGTGATGGGGGCCAACATCGGCCGTGGTTTCCCAAACCACGTTTCCACTGCTGAAGAGCACATTCTGCCCCATTCCACCGTGATTTTCTGAATTGCTGTTCGGTGTGCAGCCCGCGGTTTGGCATACCACTGGATTGGCGTCCGCCATGACCGGAATCATGTCGCTGGTACTCCAATGGTGGTGATAGGGGCCGAGTTCGTCGATGTAGCTGTAGCCGAGCCTTCCCCAGGAAGGGCAGCGTTCGGTATTTAAATCGACGGCTGAATGGGGCTGCCCGGGGCATATGAGCCGTTCCCAGGATGTGTAGCGTGCAGAGCCTTCGACCAAGGGGGCGAGATTCGCCAAATTGCTGTGGGCGTTGGCCGAGCGCTCGACGCCGGTCGGCGCGCTGCGCGGCATCCAGTTGCGATCGGCCGGGGGCGTAATTTGCGGAAGATAATCCGCGTAGGTTGCCGCATATTGGCCCATGGCCTGCCCGATAACTTGCAGGTTTTCTGCGCAGGCGGCGCGCAGGGCGTGCACGCGCGCCTGCTTTAAAGTGAAAAACATGACGACCATGAGCAAACACGCGGCGGCCGCCATAACCCACATATCAATAACGCGCGGATTGGCCCCGACATGCAGGGCATGTTTTGTGTTTCTGCGGGTGCGAACCGGTGGGGGCAGCGCCGTTTGGCGTGCCGCGGCGATGGTGCGTGCCGCCAGGCCCGGCGGAAGCAAAATCGCCGGATTTGCGCCCAGTTTGGCAATCACATCACCGAATGGATGGTTACGGAGCGCGGAGATGTCAGCCCCGTCGGCCATCCCCTGCTCCAATAGGGCATCGAGGGCAGCCGCCAGCTGCGGATCCAGTGCCGGATCCGCTGGCGTACCGGGAACATCGTCACCTTGAAATTCAACGTTCATTTTTTCTCAACCGAAATAAGCCCGCGGAAAACTTGTTCCGCTGCTTCATGCCAACCACGCTGTTTGCCAGTCAGCCCTTTCCATCGCGCCCTCTGCCTGTGCACCCTTGCACCCTCGGGCCGCCGTGTGATGTCGCCGTGAGCATCTGCATCGCCCTGCACCGTCGGCCATCAACCCTTTTCCTGCGTGCGTGCTTTATAAAGCCGTGCAAACTGCCCCAAGGCGATATGCAGGCGGCTTTTGACCGTGCCCAGGGGCACATTGAGTATCTCTGCCATCTCTTTATACGAAAGCCGCTGGTAAAAGCTCAAAATAATCACCTCCCGCTGCATCGGCGACATGGCCGATAACACGTCGCGCACCCTTTGGGCATCTTCGGCGAGCATGGCAGCCGTGGGGGCATCGGCTCCGGTGCCGGGAAGCAGATTGGCGAAAGTCGCGGAGTCTTCACCGTTGCTTTGGGCATCCAAGGGCTGCATGGATCGCCGGGCCGAGGCGCGCAAATAATCGCGAGCCTTGTTGGCGGCGATGGTAAAAAGCCAAGGTCGCAAGCGCCGGTCCGGGTCAAAGGTGTGGGCGCTCCGGTGCAGTTGGACGAACGTCTCCTGAAACAGGTCTTCCGCCGTCGTCTGGTCGCTGACGTACCGCAGGATGAAGGAATAAAGCTCCCGTTCATACCGCAAAACGATTTGGGCAAAGGCTTCCTGGTCGCCGGCGACAAACTTAGCCAGCAGCGCCTCATCCGAAAAGCCCGAGCCGCCATTCTGTACGTTTTGTGAATCAGAACTGTTCATCTAATAAAGGCTCGACTACCGATCCCGAAGGATTTTTTCCATCTCCATTTATGCGGGTGCGAAAGTCCGGGCGTGGCCCGTCAAACGCCGGGGATATCGCGCGTCCCCCAGAAGCCTGTCCAAGTAATCGCCATCCCGGCCATTACTCGGACAGACTCCTAGAATAGGGCACGATGGAAGCTTTTAGCAACTATCCCATGCGTGTGTTCTATGATGGCAGCTGCAGCGTCTGCCGCCGTGCTCGTGTCGGCAGTTTGGCGGCTGAGCACGCCGGGCGCCTGATTTTTGTTGACATATCCACGCCGGAATTTGACGCCGCGAGTTGGGGATTGTCACCGGTTGCGGTTCAAAAAGCCCTGCATGTGGTTGACGCCGCTGGCCGCATTTATGTGGGCATCGACGCAGTGATCGCCATGCGAACCACTGTGGATCATGGCCGGCTTGAAGCGGCGGCGTGGTGGTTTGCGCGGCGCCGACCGTTTCACTGGATATTTCTGGTGGGCTATCGCGTGGTGGCGGCGCGGCGGCATAGCCGCTCATCTGCATGCACCATCGACGCCGGCCCGCACGCAACATGATGGCCGCCCCCGAACTTTGTGCCCCAGCCCGCGGCCCCCAGCCCGCAGGCCGCCGGGCCCGGCGCCCCGCCGAGCCGCACGGCCGCCAACCGGGTCCGTGCAAACGCCGACCCGTGCGTGCGCGCAGG
>JAJZGD010000242.1 GCA_021804985.1 Planctomycetota bacterium | reverse complement strand
ACGCCATCGTCGCCGCTGCTTGATGGGCGCCAAAAATCACGCCGTCGCAACCCGGCGATTACTTGGACAGGCTCCTAGCCCGAGTAATGGCCGGGATTGGGATGGGCCTGAAATGTCCCGAATGCGCGGCGGCGCGATGGCAGCGGGCCGTTTTTACGCGCTCCAGACCCCAATGTATTAAGCGGAAAGGCGACGCATGCTCGATTTGCCCATCATTGATTTATCTCTTCCCGAAGGTTCCGATCGTTTGGCGCAGCTGCGGCAAAAGCTCTCGCTCGATTCGCTTTTGCTTTCCGCCGGCGCGCACCCGTCGACGCCGACAACAACCGTCCGCATGATTATTGATGAGGTTCGCCGGCATGGTGATGCGGCCGTCGCGCGATTCGCCGCCCAATTTGACGACGCCGCCATCACCCCGTTTACGCTCCGTGTTACCCCGCAAGCCATAACGGCGGCGGTTCAGGGCGCCAATCCAAAGCTTATTGCCGCCCTCGATGCGGCCATTGAGAACGTCAGCCGATTTCAGGCGGCCATGGCCGGTGCAGACCCAGCGCCCATCGCGCCGTTGGGCAGTCGTGCCGGTTCGGGCGCTCGGATTGGTATTCGCTCGCTGCCGCTCAAGCGGGTGGGAATTTACGTTCCCGGTGGGGCGGGGGCCTATCCCTCCACCCTGATCATGACGGCCGTCCCCGCCCTGACTGCAGGGGTGAAAAGCATTTGCGTATGCACGCCGGCCAAAAATGGGCGCGTCGCACCGGCCGTACTCGTGGCGGCATCTCGCCTCGGCATCAACGAGATTTATGCCATCGGCGGCGCTCAGGCGATTGCCGCAATGGCCCTTGGCACCGCGACGATTGGGCGTGTTGATAAGATTGTCGGGCCGGGAAATATTTACGTGCAACTGGCAAAAAAAGAACTCTTCGGCGTGGTGGATATCGACAGTTTTGCCGGCCCGAGCGAAGTTATTGTGCTCGCGGATGATTCCGCCGATGCGCGGGTGGTGGCCGCTGAATTGCTGGCGCAGGCCGAACATGCGCCGGGCAGTTGCATCCTGCTGACGGCCGATCCGATTTTTGCGGGTAAAGTTCATGCCCAACTCGCCGAGCAACTTGCCCTGCTGCCCCGCCGTGACCTGACGCAGACTGCCCTGATGCACGCGAGCGCCATTGTCATTACGGAAAGCCACAAGGCGGCCGTGGCTTTAGCCAATGATTTCGCTCCCGAACATCTGCAAATATCCACCCGCACCGCCCATGATGATGCCGCCGCGATAACAACCGCCGGGGCCATATTCATTGGGCCGTATTCGCCGGTGGCGGCCGGAGATTACCTCGCGGGCCCGTCGCATGTGCTGCCCACATCCGGCACGGGGCGGTTTTTCAGTGGGCTTTCCGCTGAGAGTTTTCGCCGTCGCATGTCGGTCGTTGAGTTGGATCGGGATTCGCTCGCGGCCTTTATGGAGCCCCTCTGCACACTCGCCCGCGCGGAGGGGTTTGAAGGCCACGCCAAATCAGCGGAAATTCGCCTCGCCGAAGTGGAGAAACCATGATGGCGGGGGACGCCTTTGCATCGACCGCGTCTATGGGCGGGTTGCCGCCGGCCGGCCAAGCTGTGGGCATTATTGCCGGGCAGGGGATGCTTCCGGTCGCCGTCGCCGATGGATTGATCGCCAGGGGGCATCCCGTCGTCTGTTTGGGGCTGCACGGGCAAAGTCAGGAGGCCGATCTGGCCGCCCGGTGCCGGGTATTTCATCGGGTGGGGCTGCTGCGCATCAATCAGTGGATACGCATGTTTCGCCGGCATGGCGTGTCGAGCGCGGTGATGGTCGGGCGCGTGGCCAAATCAAATATGTACCAAAAATATCACATGTTCCGATATATTCCCGACTGGCGAACCGCCCGCGTCTGGCTGTGGCGAACGGGCCATGATAAGCGCAGCGCTCGCCTGCTCGCAGCGGTAGCCGATGAAATGGCTGCAGGAGGTATCACGCTTTTGGATGCCCGTCCCTACATTCCGGAGCAGATGGCCGAGCCGGGAATTTTGACCCGGTGCAGGCCCTCGGCCGCTGCCCTTGCGGATATCGAATTTGGCTGGCCCCTGCTGCGCGATGTTAATCGGCTGCTGATCGGCCAAAGCATTGCATGTAAAGATCGGGAAGTGATTGCGGTCGAAGCGATGGAAGGCACCGACGCCCTGATAGACCGGGCGGCCCAGCTTTGCCGTCGCGGCGGGTGGGTACTGCTTAAGGCCAGCAATCCCAATCAGGATATCCGCTTTGATCTTCCCACTGTCGGCCCGCAGACGATCGAAAATCTCGCTCGCGGCGGCGGGTCTGCCCTGGTGCTCGAGGCGGGGCGAACCATCATGCTGGAAAAACAGCGGCTCATTGCCTTGGCCGAAAAGGCCGGGATCGCGATTGTCGGCAGGGCATAAACCGCCATCGCGGTGGCCATTTTCGGCGGCCATTGGCGGCTTCCCGTCGCCGAGGCCCGGTGGCGTCGCGCCAGGCAGCCTCGACCGTATTCTTGCCACAGCAAAAAAAGACTTCACGGCGGCCCGCATTTTGCTGGCCTGATGGCGGGTGTTTTCCTTGACGCATACCTGCGGCAGCAGCATAATGCCGCGCTGCTGGGTTTCTGCGTTGACTGGCCTTTTACCGGCAACCCCGGTCTCTGGTAAGAGAGAAAGGTTCCGCATGGCGACCGTCACCAAAAAAGAGTTGGTTGATCGCATTGCCAATCGCTACGACATCAGTCGGCTTGTTGTGCGGCGCGTGGTGCAGGGTTTTCTGGATGAAATAGTTGAGGAACTCGAGCGTGAAAATCGGCTCGAATTCCGAGACTTCGGCGTGTTTGAGGCCCACTATCGTCCGCCCCGCATCGGTCAGAACCCGGCCACACTTCAACCCGTGACGGTGCCGGGCCGACGCCGCGTTCGCTTCAAGGCGGGACGCATGCTGAAAAAGCGGCTCGCCCATGCCGCC
>JAJZGD010000241.1 GCA_021804985.1 Planctomycetota bacterium | reverse complement strand
AGCGGCGACGATGGCGTACCTGACACGGAGGGTACACCGAGGAGCCGCGCCGCAGAGGGGGGGCAAAAAGCACGCCGCCCCGCGGGGTGGGGCTGAAATGCCCCGCCTGCTTTGTTGTCGGATCTCGCTGACTCGTTATTCAGAGTCGGCTCGATCCTCCAATGCATTCAGGCGCCGCGCATTCGGCACATTTCAGACCCATCCCAATCCCGGCCATTACTCGGACAGGCTCCTGGTCGCCGCCATGGGCGCGAGAACCGCCGGCTCCCATCGTCCCTCGCAAAAAAAGGGCCGTGCAGAGGCCAACATCTCCCATGCACGGCCGCAGATCAGCGGCTCAGGCAGGGCGTCGCTTCAGCAGCAGCAGCCCAATGGCCCCCACGGCCAAAAGGCCAACCGCTGCCGGCTCGGGCGCGGGGGTAATCGAAATCAAACCGCCTGAAAGATCAAACTCGCCGGCGGTGGGTCCCGCGGCGTTCGTGAAGGTCAGGCTGTATGAGGTGGAACCAGAAAAGGTGCCAGCGTTCACGAAAGTGGTATCGCTGTTGATTGCGACGGGCGTGCTTCCATTGACCGACACTGCGGGCTCAAAACCCGTTTGGACGGACTGTAAAAAGTTGAAATTGATACGGTCTGCAGCCGATACGCCGGTCAACGTAGCAGTAAGCGTGGTGGGGGTGGCGGTTGCCCTGCCCAAAAAGAAGGCTTGCGTT
Organism: Planctomycetota bacterium; assembly: GCA_021804985.1. Taxonomy (GTDB): domain Bacteria; phylum Planctomycetota; class Phycisphaerae; order WQYP01; family WQYP01; genus JAJZGD01. The sequence goes on along the minus strand of JAJZGD010000241.1, from coordinate 2,273 downwards.
AGATAAGAGATATTCGTGGTCGGTCCGCTGGCACCGCCCACATTGTAGTTGCCACCCGTGATGGTAAATGTGGCGCCGCTACTTCCCAGCGTGTAGACGGTCGTGTTGGTGGCGTTAAAGTTTAACGGTGGTGTGAAAGTGGCCGCCGTTACATTGCTCGCCCACCCCGTATACGCTGTGTACCCTTGCGCTGGCGCAAATTGCAGGCCAAACGTGTCGGCTTGAGCGGCAGGCACGGCAGCTGCGAGCAACGCCGCTGCGGCGCAGCCCCCCAATGCCAATCCAATGCCAGCGAACCTGTTCTTGGTGCACATACTTGACTCCTATGTTGCTTTTTACAAATCTCTCGGAGATTCCAGCCGGGGCGAAAACCCCGGAGAAACTGTATCCCTCGGATTACACGCTATGAATTTCCCTGACCGCCGCACGCGGCCGCATCGCCTTGAACACTCCGGAGCACCCGCGTACTCAATCACGCAGAACGGCGCTGTGCTGAGGCTTCAGGCCAGCCACGGCCCGGTTGAACCATGGCATTCGAGCTGTGTGGGCAATATGCGCCGGACGGCGCTATTTTGTAACTCCCTACCCTTCTGCGAAAAAAGCAGATCCAACGCCTCAAATGCCACACGGCCAAGTTCGCGCGCATCCTGGCAGATTGCCGTCATCGTTGGATGCACCATGAAACGCAATTCGGCATCATCAAACCCAACGATCGACAAATCGCGGGGAATCGACCAGCCGACTTTTTGCGCTTCCATCATGGCCCCGATGGCCGGAAGTGGATCGGCAAAAAAGATCGCCGTGGGGCGATCGGGCATGGCCGCGATGCGCCGAATCAACTGGATGCCACCCTCACGTTTGGCGGCGATTCTGAAAATCAGTCGGTCGTCAATGGCCATGCCGCGCTGCGCCATCGAATCGCGATATCCGGCGATCCGATCCAAGTGGTCGGAATCGTCTACCTGATTGACGGCAATCGCGATTTTTTCGTGCTTGAGATCGATGAGGTGATTGACGGCATCGCGGCTGCTGGTGAGCGAATCGCTGCGTACCACGCTGATCCCCTCATTGTCGAAATGCTCGCCCACGACAACACACGGAAAGCCCTCAGCGGCAATTTGCTCACAAAGCCCCTTGGCCTCTGACGTGGTGCGCAATACGGCGCCGCGAATCCCTTTTCGCCGAAACATATGGGAGAAAGTTTCGCGCGGATGCACCGCCCGCTTAACATCGAGAATCACCAGGTCAAAGCCACCCGACTCCATGCGATCGGTCAGCCCCTCCATCAATGCTGCGTCAAACGGTGAGCCAATACTGCGGTCGCCCGCGTACGCAAACGCTATGTTCATCGTTTCACGCCGCCCGATGGTTGGAACGTATTGAAGTTTGTTGGCCGCCGTCAGAACTCTTCGCCGCACTTCGGGTGCCACGAGCGGATTGTTATTGAGCGCCCGAGAGACCGTCGCCGGAGAAAGATTTAATTGTTTGGCCAGGTCGCGAATCGACGCCATGGATTAACCTCATCGCTTATCACAGTTCATGAAACTGTTACAACGAAAGCCAAGTTATCACGTTAACGCGGTGCTGTCAAGACAAAATGCACGCCCGCAAGCTTATTTCCAGTTATCGGCCAATGTCGGCTGCAAGAACCCGCGATTTGCTAAAAAAAACTGTAATGTGATGTATGCGAAAATAAAATTCGCGGGTTTTTGCCGCCACCGGTTCGGCCTTTCGTCTTGCTTCGCTATAATGTATACGGGAAAAGGTTTTTTCGAGGTGGCTGCATTATGAAATCGATCATTCCAGTTAATCGTTCCGCGGTGGTGTTAGCGGCTGCCGTTTTCGCCGTCGCTTCGCATGTTTCCGCCCAGGTGTATGTACAAAACGGTAATGCCCAGGATGCCAATAATCTCGTCGGCAGCGGTGGCAGCAATACCCCGATACAAGGCTTTGTGCCCAGTAACCCCAACATTTACGGCATGCAGAATTCAGGTGCGATGTTTAATCCCGCCGGCACCAGCCAATTTTCCCGCGTTGTGCCCGTTCCCCTCCCCGGCGGCGGCACAACTTATGCCCAAATACCCGTCGTCGGCCAATCATCGTTTTATGCTCCCACCTCGTCCCCGTCGCAGCTGCGCCTCAGCAGTGTCAATGCCGTTAGTCAGGGCATCTCCAGCCTTGCCGTCAATCAGGCGGTCAACGGTGCCGTGAATCCCAACCAGGGGTTTTCCGCCTCGGTGGGGGTCGGTTTAGGGGCGCATCCATCTCTGCGC
>JAJZGD010000088.1 GCA_021804985.1 Planctomycetota bacterium | reverse complement strand
TCGAGCGACGACGAGGCGCGCCAGCAGGCTGGCCGGCTTAGGGCGCGAGGAATGCGCCGCGGTTAGCGCGCTATAATATTGGGCTGTTGGGCTGTTGGGCTGTTGGGCTGTTGGGGTGCGTGCGCCGCCGGAACGGCCGGAGCCCAATTGCGAGAGAAAAAAAGAGAGTTTTCCGAAACGCACATTACCGATCCCCGCGGGCAAAAGTGCCGAGAAAAAATTTGGTGATCAAACTTTACCATGCCGCCATTGGCGATGTCAAGGGGAAAATTGAAATTTTTATTTTTAGCGCAGGGCCCACACGGCGGCACCATGCCGCCGGCTAAATAGCGCGGGGGTGACGGGGCGGCGTTCTTTGGGACGACGACGAGGCGCGGCCAGCAGGCTGGCCGGCTAAATGACGCGGGGGCGCGTGGCGGCGCGCCGTCGTCGCCGCGTCCTTCTCTGCGTCTCCCCTGCTATGCGTGAGATATTAAATAATCACATCATGCCGGAGGCATGGTTCCTCAGAAATAATTTTTGTATTCATTCCTGGCGGATAACCAGCCAGCCGACGAGGCGCGGCCAGCAGGCTGGCCGGCTAAATGACGCAGCGCGCGGGGCTAAGTGCCTTTCTCGACGTCGCCAACGTGGCATAGACATTCTTGTCTGTGTTGCGGGGCACAGGCAGGAATGCCTGTGTCACCTTGGGGGTTTGACTGGGCATAATGGCCGCAGCGTGCAGCCGCGCCGCGCACGAGGAACCGTTTCCACACTCCGCCGCCAGCAAACAACACGACCCACGGCGGCCGCGGTTTTCCGTCGGGGCCGCCGGCTAAATAGCGCGAACGCGCGGGGCGCTGCGGCGTTGTCGTCTCTGCGTCTCCCCTTCTCTGCGTGAGATATTAAATAATTACATCATGCCGGAGGCATGATTCATTAAATCGACTGAAACGACGGTTGTCTCACGCAGAGGCGCAGAGGCACAGAGGCTGCCTGCTGGCAGCACGACGAGGCGCGGTAAAGCAGGCTGGCCGGCTTAATAGCGCGGGGGCGGCGCATGGCTCGCGTGCAGCCGCTATCTGCCCCGCAATCCATCTTCTCCCCGTTTATCAATGTTTCCACTTTCTAAAGCGTAGGCGGACGCATCAGGCACCCATCGCCCGAACCGGAGGCGCAGAACGACCCCGGCAAACGCTTGCCACGCTGCGATCCACGCCAACCGCGTGACATGAGTTAACCGCTGATAACAAAGGAGAAACCACGATGAAAGTAAAGCTATCCGATGATCTGCTGGGGCACAGAAAAGACACCTTGGTGGAACTGCCCGAGGAACAGGGCAAAGCACTCATTGATCAGAAACTGGCGGCCGCACCGGCTCCGGCCGCCGGCAGCCTTGATGAGGCCCTGGGTGCGATTCAAGGCTCGATTGACCAACAATTGCAAAATGCGACGGCGACCATAACCAATCGGGTTCTGGAGGAGGTTTCCAAAACGCTGCGCCAGGTCAAACCCACGGTGGTGGTTGGGCCGGAGCGGCGTTTGGCAGACCCCACCGGCGGGTTTGCGAACCTCGGCGATTTTGCCCAGGCCGTGCGGCGCCTTGCAACCAATAAATCGAGCGATCCGCGGCTATTGGCCATTGCCCGCAAGGCCGATGGTATGGATGAATCGGTGCTCGCGGACGGCGGGGCATTGGTACCGCAGGAATATGCCAATGCGCTTTACCGCGACGTGCTGGAAGAAAGCCTGCTGTTTGGAAAGGCGCGAAAGTACCCCATCAATCTTGGCAATACGCTGTTCGTGCCGGTTCGCGTCATGACGGAGCTCGGCGTAACGGCGGCCTCGGGGGGCTCGCTGGGAAGCTGGCTGAATGCCGATGGTGTGGCAATTGCCCCGCAAAAGCCGGTTTACTCGCGCGTGCAGTTCACACTCAATCGCTGGGGCACCCTGCTGCCGGTGACGGATGAATTGCTGCAGGATAATAACGTTGCGCTGAGCAATTTTATTATTGACGAAGGGGGTATTGCGCTCGCGTGGGATATGAATCAGGCGTTTATTAACGGCTCGGGTCTCGGGCAGCCGCAGGGAATTTTGGCCGCCTCCGCCCTGGTTCAGGCGCCAGCCGACAGCGGGCAACTTGCAGGGACGATCAGCTACAGCAATCTGGTGAATATGAAGAGCCTGCTGTGGACGGTGGCACCGGGTGACATGTCGGGCGTGGTGTGGATTGCCAACCCCGATGCCGAGGCACAATTTGAGCAATTAAAAGATTCCGCCGGCCGCAATTTGTATTACGCCGCCGGAACCATCGGGCAGACGCCGGTGGCAAAACTTTTCGGCATACCCGTGGTGTACAGCTATCACTGCCCGGCACTTGGCGATTCGGGCGATGTGATTCTTGCCGACCTCAAGCAATATGGGGTAGCCACCAAGGCGGGCGGTCAGATTGAGACCGCCATGTCGATGCATTTGTATTTTGATGCTGCGGAAGTGGCGTTTCGCATTATTTACCGAATTGACGGCAAGGTGATGCGTCAGCAGCCCCTGAAGATGCCCAACAGCCCCAACAGCCGCAGCGGCTTTGTTTGCCTTGAGCCGCGTGGTGGCGGCCCGGCGAGCTGACCGGGGAGATGATTCGGTGCGCTGGCCCGGCGAGCAAATTGGGCGAGTGCGGGTTGCAAGGCACGGGCATCGGTCGGCAGATCGGTGCCCGCCTTGGGGTGTGGAGGCGTTGATTATGCGTTGGTACATGCTGGGAATATTGCTGCTTGCGGCCGGCTGCACACAGGAAAGCCGGCATCTGCAAATGCATCCGCCCATGGCGCATGCCCATCACCGATTTCGACCCGCGGCTGCTTCAGATCGCGGCACCTTCAGAGCCACGGCAGGCGGCCAAAAGCGTCAAGCATCCGATACTCGTTTTATGCATATATCTACTTGTCACCATTTACGATTATTAAGGGAGTCTATCATGTGGAATAAATCAAAACGGTGGATCATGCTGCCGGTGGCAGCGGTGTGCCTGTCTGCGGCGGGGTGCAGTTCATGGATGCATTCGGTGCTGCATCCCGCTTCGCAAACCGTGGCCGCCATCACGCAGAGCCGCCGCCCCACCGGGCCCGTGGCCACCAATCCGGCGGTGGTCATTCTGCGGCCGGCGATGGAGGCGGCTGCACAGGCTGCCGGGCCATGGGGCGGTGAAGCCATGGGCATTATTGCGGCCATTGCGAGCCTTGTGGCCGGCGCCACGGGGACGGTTGCCGCAAGAACGCAAGGACAATTGTCGCGGCACAAGCAGGCCATCAGCGAATTGGCCAAGGCGGTGGCGCCGGGAACGATTCTTCATCCCGCCACGCAGCGATTGATTCTCTCGGCGACGAGTTGAGGCGGATTGCTGGATAAGGGGCCGGCGCCGGCGCAAGCCATGGTTGGCCGCTGGCGTTGGCCTTCTTTTTTTTGGGGCGTAGCATGGTGAAAGACATTGTCGATCGGTTTAAGGAAGAACCCGTGCGGTGGTCGGCCATGATCACCCTTGTGGGGATGCTGGTGGCGGCCGGTGGGGTGTCGTTTTCGATGGCGGCGTATGCGTGGCGGAACACGGCGCGGCGTACAGCGCGGGATGTGCGGCGAGCCATTGAAATTCAGGCCCTCACGGATCATCAACTGGAACATACGCAGCAGATCAGTGAGATATTGGGCAGCGAACTGCGAACACGCCATCTGCTTGGGCACATGCGCGTTATTCTGGATCGGCTTGCGCTCCGTGCCGGCGTGAGCACGCGCATCGCCAAAAGCCTGCCCAGGTAATCGCCGCGGTAGGCGCCGCAATAAGTGGCGCAATAAAAATAGCATCGCACCACCGCTGCGACGCCGCATCCATCTGCTTCCATTTACACGGTGAGAGCGATGAATATTCTCGTCAAAATGCCCACGACGCATCGTTGGGCAGCGGCAATGCGGCAGCTTCAGGCGTGGCACGATACGGAATCGGGCCGGCATGCCGTGCGCTATCAGATCACCGCGGATGCCGGCGAAAAGGCCGATGCACAGAAGGCGGTTGAATTATTACGTGCAGCGGGGGTGGGGATTGACCTGCACCTTTGCGATTCCGCCGGCAAGGTGCACGCATGCAATGCCGGCCTCGATGGAGCGGCGCCATGGGATGGGATGGTGCTCGCCAGCGATGATTTTATTCCCGAGCTTTTCGGTTGGGATGATTGCATTGCTGGCGCGATGGCGTGGAATCACCCGGCCATGGATGGTGTGCTGCATTTTCACGACGGTTACATGGGTGGCCGCCGGCTGATGACGCTGCCGATATTGGGGATGAATTTTTTTCGCCGCTTCGGCTACGTGTACCATCCGCGGTACCGGTCGTTTTTCTGCGATAATGAACTAACCGAAGTTGCCCAACGCATGGGCAAGTATGCATGGATTGATCTGGTGCTGGCGCGCCACGCCCACGGCGGTGCGAGCGGAGACGCCGTTTATGCCGCCAATCAGCGTCATCATGCCGATGATCGGCTTTTGTTTGCTCGCCGGCGGACCGCCGGTTTTGATCTCAAGATGGCGGACCTTTCGATTCTTATTCCAACGCTTTGGTGCCGGCGCCAATCGGCGGCGCAACTGCTGACGGAAATCTATCGTCAAATTTGGGCGCTGCCGGATCCCTCGCGGGTGGAGGTGCAAACATTGCTGTATCAGCAGGAATGGACGGTGGGGCAAAAGCGCAATGCCCTGCTGCGTACCGCCCGCGGCCGGTATGTGTGCTTTGTCGATGATGATGACACGCTGGCTGCGGATTACGCTGCAAGTTTGCTCAGCGCCATCGATGCGGCGCCGGAGGCGGACGCCGTGGTATTTCGCGGGCAATATTACGTTGATGGCGAGGCGGCGTTGGCGTTCGATTTTGATCTCAAATATCGCGCCTACCGAAATACTTCAGTCCTTTATGAACGCACGCCCAATCACTTGTGCCCGGTGAAACGCCAGCTGTCGTTGCAGGCGCGTTTTGATGAAAGCAACTGCGGCGAAGATATCGCCTATGCCAAACGGCTCAGGCCGCTGCTGCGCACGCAGGCGATCTGCCGCGATGCGCGCGGCGACAAAAAGCTACTCTATCACTACCGCTTTTCACCGAGCGGCACGATGACGCAGCGGCGGGTTTGAACTCCGATTGCTGGCGCCGGCCAACGGTGCTGAGCATCAGTCGCCGATGGTAATGTTTTGCGCAGCAAGAATATGCCGGCTCGAATCGCCAATGGCAATCTGATACTTGCCGGGGGGCACCTGCCACGCATTATGCTCGGAATTAAAGTACGCGAAATCGCGCCACTTCAAATGCATATGAGCGATTTTCGTCTCGCCCGGCTTGAGTGATACGCGGGCGAATGCCTTGAGCGTCTGAAAGCAGCGATGGGCGCGGTCTACCAGCGGGCGGATATAAACCTGCGCCACCGACGCACCCGCCATTTGGCCGGTATTGGTAATGGGAATCGCCAAGTGCAGCAGCAGATGTTTGCCGCCGCGCACGGTCGTAACCTTCAATTTTCCAAACGCAAAGGAGGTGTATGAAAGCCCGTAGCCGAAGGGATACAAAGGTGCAATGTGATGGGTATCAAACCAGCGATACCCCACGTAGATGCCTTCATTAAATATGACCTGCCCGGCGTGACCGGGGAAATGGCCGTAAGCGGGCTCATCGCGCCAGTGCCGGGCGAAGGTGTCGGGCAGGTGGCCGCTCGGATCGATCGAACCAAATAAAATATCGGCGACTGCCAGATTACCGTTTTCGCCGGGATACCATGCATCGACGAAACCGGCGATGCGATGAATCCATGGGGCAGTGGCAATCGGCGCGCCGCTGTTGAGCACCACAATGGTGTGCGGATTAAGACCGGCGGCCTCGCGCAGCACCTGATCCTGCGGCGCCCACAAATGGAACGTGTGGTCGATGCCTTCATGCTCCACATTGGGGCCGTAACCCATGCATGCAATAACCACGCTGGCATGGCGGATGATTTTTTTCTCGGCGGCGGTCAGCAGATGATCGGCCTGCGGCAAAAAGCCGAACTCCATTTCCGCATTCCAATGCGAGCCGAAATATTCGACTTCAAGGCGATAGGTTTTTCCTGCCGTCAGGTGCAGCCCGATAAGTTTTTGCACCATCGCGTTGTTCCAGCGGCCGATGCGGATGACGCAGTGCCCGTTAAGGATCACGCGGCACGGATCGGTGGCGGAGGCCTCAAAAAGATAGGTGCCGGATGCACGGGGTGTGATGGTGCCGGTCCAGCGGACGGAAAAATGACGGTTCGGCGTTTCGACGGGATAAAACTGCCCCCAATTGAAACCGATGCGCAGATCGGTGCGGGTCATGACCGGTTTGCCCGCGAGGCGGCTGTTGTTGAAATATTCCCCTTTCAGCCCTGGTTTGCCGCCGGGCGTTTTGAAGGTGCCCGTGCCCCAAAATCGCGAGAGCTTGCTGTTAAACGGAATGCGAATCACGCGAACATTCGGGCCGGCGACGTGGCGAACGGCCGCGAGCATGCTCACCGGGTTAATAATGGATGGGGCATAAGCGCTGCCGCCGCCGCACCAGATGGCTGGTGTGGCCATCGGGCCGATGACGGCAATCGTTTTGATTGCCGACCGGTGCAGCGGCAAAATTCCGCCCTTATTCTTGAGCAGGACGATGCCTTCGGACGCCACCTTGAAGGCCGTCGCGGCACTGTGCGGATTATTCAGCGGGATTTTTTGGTCTTCCACGCGTTTTTTGGTAAAGCCCATCGCCAGCATCATGCGCAGCAATCGGCGCACATGCACGTTGATTTCATGCACGGTGATGTCGCCATTTTTAATATATGGATCAATGGTTTTGTAGCTGTAATATTGATTGTTCGGCATTTCCAAATCGAGGCCGGCCGTCATAGGGCCGCGGGTGGCGTGCGTAGCGCCCCAATCGGACATCAGCACGCCTTTAAAGCCCCAGCGGTTACGCAGCACGTCGGTCAGCAGATAATGGCTCGCGGTGGGGTAATAATCATTAACCCGGTTGTAAGCCGCCATGATGCTCCACACGCGGGCCTGAAGAACCGCAGCGCGGAAAGGGGGAAGGTAAATTTCCTGCAAGGCGCGGCGGCTGACGGCCGCGTTGATCGTCATGCGGTGGGTTTCCTGCTCGTAGGCGGTGTAATGTTTGGCGCATGCCGCCACACCCATGGACTGCAGGCCGATGATCCACGGGACGGCAATCTTGCCGGTGAGGTAAGGGTCTTCGCCGAGGAATTCAAAATTTCTCCCGGCTTGCGGCGCGCGCATAATGTTCATGCCGGGGCCGAGAATAATATTCACGCCGCGGGCGCGGGCATCGGAGCCGAGGGATTTTCCTTCACGCATGGCCAAAGCCGGATTCCAGGTTGCCGCCAGACATACGGACGCCGGATATGCGGTGGATGGCCCGTAAACGCGCACGCCGATCGAGGCATCGCTCATGTTCAGGCGGGGAATGCCCAGCTTTTTTACCCTACGGGTACACATGCTGCCGTTACCTGCGAGCAGATGGATTTTTTCGCGCAGGGTCATTTTGGCCAGGAGGGCGTTGGCTTTCGCTTCAATCTGCGCTGGAGAAAGGCCCGTGAGGATGCATTCGCCGGCGGCCGCCGCCATGAGTTGCCGGGCCAAGGCCGGGGCGAGCAAGCAGGCCAGTGCAATGAACAGGGCCTGCAAGCATGATGGCCGCCGCCGCTGCCGAAACAATTTACTGCTGCACATATCTCGTTTTCTCCAACTAAAATTTCAGCCGTGTTTGACAGGCTGATGAACCACCCGCTATCACACCGTTTTTGACACCAAGGCACCATATTTGCCAATCGCAATCGATGCAAGTGCCGGTGAAAGTAATAAAAGCAGTATCCGGGGTTCGGCGTTTTCGGCGGGCGGCGGCGCGATGAGCAACGGCCGCCAGAGATCGCAAAAAGCCGGGGCTATTTGTGGTACACCAGCAGCACCAACAGGGTAAGCAGTGAAACCAAAGCCATGACAAAAGCGCTGTTGATCATCCAGGTATTGCGTGTGCGCGATTTTTCGATCCAATCCTGCACCTGAACCGTAGCCGACGCATAAGTGTCACGCACCTGCGACAGACACTCGACCGCGTGGCGATTGGCAAATTGCAGGCGATCAATCATCATGGAAAATCGGTTGAACGCCTCGACGAGTTGACGGTCAATTTCGGTCGCGGTTTCAATTTGCTCTTTAACGGCCCGCAGCAAATCGGCAGGGGGCTTTCCGGATGCCACCAACGCGGTGATCGCCTCGGTAATCTGCTTATGCTGCTGCACGTGGATCGCCAACCGCTGGCTGACGGTCTCGAGCATCTGAGCCTGCAGGCGACTGGTTTGCGGCAGCGCCTCGACGGCGTGCGGTAACGTGGAAAGTTGTGAGAGCAATTGTTCCTGCCGTTGTACCTGCCCATCGAGGGCCGAACGCAAGTCCTGAACCGTGTTAAGCAGGGCATCATAACTTTGCTGAAGTTTGTAAGAGCCCGGTTCGGGGGGACCGCCCGGGGCAATAAAGGGGAGCACATCGGGATGATTACCCGATGATTCGCCAGCCGCCTGCGATTGATAGTCAATCACCTCGGGGGCGCCGGGCCTGAAGAATTTACGCAGCACGCTCATACGCTCACCAGTATAACAACGCGGAGCGAGAGCGGTTCTTGCATTGGGGATGAGCAAAACCGCCGACCGGCAAGGGGGTTGCAGGGCGGAGGCGCTTGGGGAGCCCCCGGGAAGGCCCTGCCCGCGGCGGCGCCCAATCATATCGGAAGTACTTATTAACCGCGTTTTTACGCGCCGATGCCGACCGGCCAAAAGCCCAGGAGCCTGTCCGGATTTACGCGCGGTGGCACCCTGCCCCTGGCTAAGTAGCGCGTGGGGGGGGGCGCGCCTTGTTTCACCGGCGCCTCGCGTGCCACGCATCCGGCGCGCCCTGCTCTTTTTTATCGCGCCCAATGGCCCGGGATCCACTGATAGCGGCCCCAAACAGGACGCCAAATGTAATGGCCGCGTACCCACGCGCGCCCCGGCCATGGCGCCGCAGGAACATAAACGACGCCACGCGGCGGGGGCGGCGGCCCGGGACGGGCGACGATGACCGTCCGGCAACCAGCGATAAACAACAGACACAAGCCCAAGGCACCGACCGCAATGGTTCTTGATGTTTTCATGTTTTGGGACCCGCCTTAAAAAACTTCCCTGGCGGACGCTCCGCCTTGGGAAATAACGAACCGGCAGAGCGATGGTTGCAGAAGCCAAATAGTGGCTCGGCGGAGCGCCAATCCTTACCGGCGCCGACGGCCCATAAACCGACGCCATCATTTGTGCTTGGGCGAATCTTTGGCCGCGTCCACGCGATTTTTAATATTTTCGATCGCCTGCATCACTTCGTCCGCCATTTCGCGCAGCGTTTGGCGAGAGCAATTGGATTTAATATCGTGAGTGAATTTCAACGGCGGCCCAAAATGCACCACCACCCGCGCGGGGATGAGAAAATCCCGCCATACAGACTGATGGATACGCGTTCCAGAAATATACACCGGGATCACCGGAGCGCCGCTGCGCGCCGCCAGGGCCGCCACGCCCAACCGCGCCTGCTGCAACTGACCATCCGCACTGATGCCCCCCTCCGGAAACATTCCAACCACGTCGCCGTTCTTTAGCGCCCGCATCGCCTGACGCAAACTGCGCGCGTCCGGGCCGGTGCGATCAACGGCTATGCAGCCGAGCAGGCGGAAAAAGCCGCGCAGCAGAGGCAGATTGAAATATTCCTTCGCCATCATAAATCGCACCAGCCGGCGGCGGCTGCTGATCGCCATGGCCAGCGGATCAATTGCGCTGGTGTGATTGCCCACCACGATGGCCGGCCCATGGACGGGAATTCGGCAAGCGTTGGCCCGGTGCCAGCGGTGAAAGACCTGCATGTAAGAGGCGACAATTCGGCGAACGATGGCCGCGGGCAGCGGGAAGGGTTGGCGACGGTAATAGATCACCAGCAGCATAACGCCGGTGGATAAGATGATGGTGCCCACCGCCAGAATGATCGTCATGATGAAGGCGTCCACGCGCGGCCAGAGGGCGATTGGAATGGTCGGAATCAAAAGGCCGAGCGTGGTAATCAGATCGCGGCCACCCATCACGCGGCCGCGGACCCAATCGGGCACCACGCGCTGCAGCAGGGTATCAACGGTGATAAACATCACGGCCCCGAAGGATGCTGAGAGGGTTAGCCATACGAGAAATGTTTGCCAATGTGAGGCCTGCCCGGCCATCAACAAGCCGGCGCCGATGGCAACCGTGGACCAGCCGATGCCGATTTCTTTGGGTATGCCGTTTCGGGCGCGGCTTACGGCGGCGGCGCCCGCAATCATCCCCACGCCGGCAATGCCCATGAAATAGCCAAAATCACGCGGGGGCAGATGAAACCGTGAGGTAACAATGGCGGGCATGCAGTTCAGGATCACGGCACTGGCGGTAAAAAAAGCGACTTCCAGCATGATGGCCTGGAATGGATGCTTGTGGTTTCGCAGGTAATGCCAGGCGCTGGCAACCTCTTTCACAATGCCGGGATGCGTCTTGCCTTGCACCGGCTCGGGCCGATCCACGCCGGGCTTGAGGCGCATGGAAAACACGGCGATGGCCGACATCAGATAGGTGGCGGCGTCGGCGTACATCGCCATCTGCAGGCCCAGATGCCAATGATCTCCCAGCGCGATAAGCGCTGACCCAAGTACAAAGCCGACGAGTGTGCTGATGGTGCCGGCCACGGAAAGAAAGGAGTTGGCCTGAAGCAATTCGCGCGGGTGAACCAGATTGGGGACAATGGCGGCCCGGGCGGGCGAAAAAATCTCGCCAAATGATGAGAGAATGACCTCGGACCCGAAAAGCAGCACCAGCAATTCCCACTGCGGCATGGTGCTGTGATAGGCGGCCACCAGCAGAATGGTTCGGGCACAGATGACGACGGCAAAGCGAATCAAATCGCATCCAATCATCACCCATCTTCGGGGCAGCCGATCGGAGATTACCCCGCTCAAAGGGGCTAAGAGCAGAAAGGGAATGAACATGGCGATGTTGAGCTGGGCGGAATGCTGAGCGCTTTCCGTTTTATGATGCAGGATGACGGTGCACAGCAAGGCCAGCATCACCAGGTAGTGAACGCGGTCACCAATGACCGACACCACATAGCCGATCGCCAGCAGAAAGAAGTTACGGTTGCGCAGCAATGGGGGAAAGTTCTGAAGCAGAGGTGTGTCGTCGGCGGTGGAATTTGCCACGGGTTGTTGATTCATCAGATTTCGTTTTTCACTTAACAACGACCAAGAAACACTTAGTACGCCATCGTCGCCGCTGCTTGATGGGTGTCAAAAAGCACGCCGTCGCAACCCGGCCATTACTCGGACAGGCGCCTCGGAGCCTGCCCAGCCTTGTCATGGGGGCGGGCAGAGCGCGAGCCGCCGAGCCGCATTCTATTTGAAAGTTATATCACACGCTTTTCAAACCGGCATCGCCGAGAGCTCCATTGCCGCGGCGCAGAGTTTATTGCAATGAAAGTTTGGCCATAATTTCTCTCGCCCCCCGGTTGTTAAGAGTGGAAATCAGCAGGTTAAAGATGTCGGCGTCACAGGCGCTGATTTCGTTGATGAGGGCCGCTCGGGCCGTTTGGCTGGCGTCGGGCAAAGCGACGAAAGCGCGCACGATCCATCCGGGTGTGCCGGGATGGTCCAGCCAGCGGGGCCGGGCCATCACACCAATGGGCGCCAGGCAGCTGCCGGCGAGCGCCTCAACCACGCGGCGTTCAAAGGCCAGGGCACTCGCCGTTACCGGGTCGTGAATGGTGCGGGCGATGGCAATGGAAGCGGCATCCGACTCGCGGCACTCTAAGGCCAGCGTGCCTTGGCCGGCGGCGGGAATAAATTCATCCAGCGGCAGCGTAATCGCTTCGTGCGGCATTAGCCCGGTGCGATCCAGGCCGGCTTTGGCCAGGAATGTCCCCGCCACGACGCCGCGGCGAACCTTTTCCAGCCGAGTATCAATATTTCCGCGCAGGGGCACCACGCGAAGATCCGGCCGCCTGGAAAGCAGCAGGGCTTGGCGCCGCAGAGAGGTGGTGCCCACCACGCTTTGGGGGGGCAAATCGGCAATCTTCAGGCCGCCGTGGGCGATCCAAACGTCGTGTGGGTCGGCGCGGGTTGGGGTCGCGGCGACGATCAGCGCATCCACCTGCCCGGTCGGCAAATCCTTGGCGGAATGCACCGCAATGTCGATGGCCTTTTCGCGCAGGGCTTGCTGCAACTCTTTGACAAAAAGGCCCTTGCCGCCGGCATTTTGCAGGGATCCGTCGGGGGTGCGGTCGCCCGTAGTGGTGATGGAGACCAGCTCGGTCGTCAGGCCGGTATTGGCGGCCATCAGGGCGGTCGCCACGGCGCGACTTTGGGTTTTCGCGAGCAGGCTGCCGCGGGTTCCGATGCGTAAGACCGCCATGAAAATCCTCATTAACCGTTCGCCGCCCGGCAGTATATAGGGGTCGGCGGCAATTTTCGGCATTTTTGGCGCGGGCTGGGGGGAACGGGCGCGCCGAACGGCGTAAATGCGACTGAGTCTCAATTGACATACGGTGCCTGAAACCCTAGCATACAGAGTCGCCCATTGGGGTGGATTCGCCCGGCCTTGGGTGATCGCTGCACGATGGGACGGGCGACGCGGCGGCATGATGCCGGGGTGGGGCGAAGTGGTCAATGGCGCGGTTGAATGGGAGAGGCCAGCGGAGGGCGTAAATAGGGGGAGCGAAATAGGGGGGCTAACTTGAGGAGCGGCTATGCCTACGGAAACATCGGCTATCGAAACGATGGCCAATAAGGAATATAAGTGGGGCTTTGTAACGGACTTAGAATCCGATACCCTGCCTCCCGGCCTGACGGAAGAAACGGTGCGACACATATCGCGCTTGAAAAACGAGCCCGAATTTATGCTTGAATGGCGCCTCAAGGCCTTTCGCCATTGGCAGACCATGACCGAGCCCCATTGGCCGAACATTAAATATGCGCCGATCGACTATCAGAGCATTAGCTATTATTCGGCCCCCAAGAAAAAAAAGACGCTCGCCAGCCTCGATGAAGTGGATCCGGAGCTGCTGAGGACCTATGAAAAACTCGGCGTTCCGCTGCACGAGCAGAAGCTTTTTGCCGGCGTTGCGGTGGATGCCGTCTTCGACAGCGTTTCGGTGGCCACCACTTTCAAGGAAAAGCTCGGTGAAATGGGGATCATCTTCTGCAGCTTTTCTGAAGCCGTCCTGAAACATCCGGAGCTGATACGCAAATATCTGGG
>JAJZGD010000087.1 GCA_021804985.1 Planctomycetota bacterium | reverse complement strand
TCGGATCTCGATGACTCGTTATTCAGAGTCGGCTCGATCCTCCAATGCATTCAGGCGCCGCGCATTCGGCACATTTCAGACCCATCCCAATCCCGGCCATTACTCGGACAGGCTCCTAGCGCAACTCGGCGATCGCAACACCATCCATATCGGTGAAGACCTGGTTCTCACCCCCCATGCCCCAGCAAAAGCTGTATGCCGACGTGCCAGCCCCCGCATGGATTGACCATGGCGGTGACAGCACCACCTCACCATCCGCCACCATCAGGTGCCGTGTCTCGTCAGGGCGACCCATTAAATGGATCACGCGGGCGTCTGATGGCAGATCAAAGTAAAGGTAAATTTCTGATCGGCGCAGGTGGGTGTGCGGCGGCATGGTGTTCCAAACGCTACCCGGATCTAAACGCGTAACTCCCATCACCAACTGACAGCTTTTTACTCCATCCGGATGAATGTATTTATACAATCGCCGCTGGTTGCTGCCCGCCGGCGAGCCCAAATCCATCGGCGTGACGGCATCGCGGCGAATGAACGATGTGGGGAATTTGGCATGAGCGGGATAACTGAGGAGATAATATTTGGCCGGATCTTTGGCCGCCGCGCTCGAAAACGTGACACTTTTACACCCCAGTCCGATGTACAGTGCATCACCGTTGGAAAGATCATAGTGATTACCATCGACGGTGATACTACCGGCGCCGCCGATGTTCAGCACACCGAGCTCCCGGCGCTGGAGAAAAAAATCGCTCCGCATGGCTTCGGGCGTTAGCAGCTGCAATGGGCGGCCAGTGGGTGCGGCGCCGCCGACGATCGCGCGATCCAGATCGCACCAATACAGATGAATATTCTCGTGGCTGAAAAGGGAGTCAAGCAGAAAGCCGGCGCGCAGTTCTGCGGCACTCATTTTGGCGTAGCGCTGGGAATCGGAAGTCAAAATGTGCTTCATGCCGCAACAGCCCTTCCATGTTCTGAATTCAGTGCGGCTGCCTGAGCAACGCGCATGGACCTTTCCCTGTAAGATATTCGGGCGCGGAAAAAGAGGCAAAAATAGACATACCTGCGGCGCGGCAATTTCCAGCGTACCTGCCGCGACTTAAAAGGGATGATATATTCGGGCCACCACGCACGGTATTTTATAGGGCGTGAAAATTCATGGGAAATAATCTTGTGCGATGGCCGAAGCGCGGTTATTATCTAAATGGGAGCGGGAATTGTCCATTCGGGCGGGGTTGGCTTTTCCCAATTATGCCTGAGAAAGCGTGGTTACAGACGTGTCAATAAGTGATGTGGCCAAAAAAGCGGGTGTTTCCACCTCCACCGTATCGCGGGTCATTAATGGCCATCCGCGCGTGGCGGCCGAAACCGCCATGGCGGTTCGCCAGGCGATGGGGGAGCTGGGTTATGTGCCGTCGGAGAACCGTCCTGGCCCCAAACCGGCCAATCGCGCAGCGGCCGCCAAATTAACGGTTGCCTTTATTACCTTTGGTTCGTCCAATCGCGGCGATACGCCCGGTTTTGAACAACTGATTCGTGGTGTTTCCGAAGCCGTGAATAAGAATTCCTTGACGCTGGCGATTTTTCACCATCAGGACCCGGCCCGCCTCCCTGATCGCCTTACGGATACACCGGTGCACGGCTTACTTCTGCACGGAGCCGTTCCGAGTCCGGATGTGCAGGCCAAATTGGCAAAAATTCCCGCTGTCTGGCTGATGACCAACCGCAAGCGACCCACGTGGGGTGATCAGGTGATGCCCAATCATTATGAGATTGGAAAATTGGCCGCCGAGTACCTGCAGAATCGGGGGCATAAGCATCTGGCGTTTTTAAATATGGACGCGTCGCATTGGGCTTTCCAGCTTTATTATCACGCCTTTGCCGCCGCCGCCGAGCAGCTGGATATTTCGGTGGCCCGGGTGGATGAAACCGGCGGGGAAAATGTCGATCATTGGTTTAAGTATGCTCCGGAAACCGTTGAACGTTTGGTCGAACGTTACCTTTCCATGAATCCGCGCCCAACAGGCCTGATGGTCGCCGATGATATGCAGACCGCATTGGTGCAACCGGTGCTTCAACGCAAGGGGGTGAAGATTGGCCCGGGCAAAGTCGAAATCATATCGGTTAACAATGAGTTGCCTTATCTCATCGGCCTTCGGCCGTGGCCCACCGTCGTGGATATTCGAGCCAGCGTGATCGGCGCCCGCGGCCTATCGCAGCTGCGGTGGCGCATGGAAAACCCGGACGTGCCCGATCATATCGTCATGCTGGTGCAGCCCCATCTGGTGGAATCCGGCGCTTTACAATGACGCATTGAGGTTGGCGATGAGAAATGCCGCCAACGGCCGCGGAAGGCTTATCCGAAAGCGGGCCAGTGCTGCCAACGCTGTGAATGCATTTAATATTTATTCTGGTATCCAGCCATCATTGTAACGGCCACGAATCGGTTCGAAACGGCAAAACGGGCATCCCAGCCCCATCGATCAGGTTGGGCTGCGCGCCGCTATTCCAAGCGAACCGCACGGCCAAAGGATGCCGGATCGCTTTTGCCCATATGACGACGGCACTACCGTCAATTCTGGCCATCGCCGGCACAAATTTTCGGCTCGCGGCGGCGATCATAAACCAGTTCAGCGGCTTTCCGTTGCTGCTGCGCAAGCCGCCACGAACACCGGTGAAGTGGATGATGATCGTGTGGCCGACAATGTTTGATGATTGGTACATGGGCCCAATGGATCGAAGTGCACCTTGGCCATAAGCCACTTGGAGGGCCAAAGCTGCGAGCCGCTTGCCAACATCCTGCTTATCGCGGAAATGGATGTTATGCAGATCGCCGATGTCCATCGTACCGACAATGCCGGTGTGGGGCAGCGTTCGCACGGCCTGCTGCTCACCCTGCCAAACGATTGGCACGCCGAGGGTCGGATCAGGATAATGGGCGTAGGGGGCAATTTGTACGATCAGGAAGGGTAAATTCGGTGCCTGCCACCGATCTCGCCAGCCGTTGATCATGGCTTTAAGCCTTACCCCGTATAGCCGGTCATTTACCCACGCATTATTTTCCCCTTGATACCAAACCACGCCGCGCAAGGCAAACGGTATCAGTGGCTCGATCATCGCATGATAAATAGAAGCGGGGGCCATATCCGGCGACGGGCGGCTTAAGGTAAACGGATTTTGCGGGCGAGGCAGCTTTGGCTTGGGGGGCTGCGGCCGCCCCTTGGCGGCGGCACTGTGCGCCGAAACGCGCCACGCCTTCATCGCAGCATTATATTTTTTTTGCGCCTGCTTATAACGCCGCGCCGCGATCGCAAACCACCGGATATCGCCGTGCAGCGCCGGCGTGTGCCGCAACGCCGACATGGGCGTCCATGATTGAATAACGGTTCCTCCATATGAAGAATCGATCAGGCCAATTGGAACGTGCGTATCTTGAGAAAGATCACGCCCAAAAAAATAGGCCACCGCACTAAATGCTTTAATGTGCGCCGGCGAGCAAGACATCCAGTTCGCCTTGAAATCCTTCTGTGCTTTCGGCGTGTTGTTTCGGGGAATTTTGAGAAGACGAATAAGTGGATGTGTGGCAGCGGCAACTTCCAATTTGGCACGCAGCACATGCCCCCACCAACCATCAACGGGGAACTGCATATTCGACTGTCCGGCACACAGCCATACATCGCCCACGAGAACGTTGTGAATCACCACATGATTGCCACCGCTGATCCACATGTTGCGGGCACGGGCGCTCGCATGGAGCTTAGAAAGTTTCGCCATCCACTGGCCGTGGCGGCCGGCGATGGCAGAAACATGCTGGCCCGCGAAGCGAATGCTCACACGACTGCCTGGAGTCGCCCAGCCCCAGATGGGGACCGTAGCATCCCGCTGCAAAACCATGTCGTTGGTGAATACGTGCGGCATGCGGACGGCCCCACGTGCCAAAGCCGCACAAACCAGCGTTGGAACCAGCAGCAACCATTTATGAAATCTTAAAAGCATCGCAACCTTTCAAGTTCGTCAATCCGCGAGCCGCAAATATCAGCGTGTCCGCGTGTCAGCATTATGCGATTATTTTTGCGGGGTTTCGTCGGGCGTATAACTGCCACACGCTGAAATTGCGATATTCGCCAATCGTGCCGGCCATCTGGCGCAGCCCGATGTGGCCGCCCGTATAGGCCGCGCCGTACCGATCGGGCGCATCATCATTCCAATCGATGATAACTTTTCCATCGACGATAAATTGTATATGTCGGCCATCTTTGATCAGCCAGATGTTTTTGAATTGGGCGGTTTTGGGCTTTACAGCGATTGGCCCAAGCGCCACCAGATAAAAGCGGTTGTTTTTCCGCAGGCTCGACGTGGGGCGTCCCGTCTGAAATTTGGGCAGATGGGCGAAATAAGAAATGTGATAACTCACGATTCCACCTTTGGTGTATTGGTCGAAGATGCCGTTTCGGGGTGGCAGCGCCGCATCAAATATATCCCCGCCATCTGCCCCCCGGGCCGCGAAAAATACAATGGCCAGCCCGTGGCGAGACACCGGTCGGAACTGCCATCGGGCCACAAATCGATTGGGAAAACGATGCGGGCACCATAAAACAAAATGCCCGGGGCCTTTTTGTGGGTCCTCGGACGCTTGCTGCATACGCAGTGTACGGCCCGGAAAGGTGCATTTTGCGGGGCCTTCCCGTACCCACTCGGTAATGTCATCGGCCTTGTTCAGCGGCTTGGCATACAGCAGTCTGCCAATGCGTGATCGAATCGCAATGGGGCGGACGGAATGAACATCTCCCGGCGGGCCCGCGCCGCACTGGCGCAGATCAGGGGGAACCAAAGCCTCAATTTGACGTGGCGAAAGATATTGGGCCGTGGCCTGAATATTCGTCACCCGCTGTGTTCCGCGCCCGGCAAAGCAGCGTTTGGCACACCCCGTGATGTTCCATGGCGCGAGGCGCGTGCCCGGCAACCGCAGCGGTATGCCATTGAGATATCCATCGCACAATCCACGGGCAGCGTCCCAGGTGAAGGCCACAAAGTAGCTCCGCGGCCCGGGCAGCTGCGGAAGATCAACCAGAAATCCCCGGTCGTATTGGCCCGCAACCCACTCGAAGATGAGATTGACGGCGGCGGGGCCACAGGTAAGCCTGCAAGTTGCCAATCCGGGCAGGCGCACCAGGGTCTGATCCAGTATTGGAGCGGCAGCGCCGTTTTGCCATGTTCGATCGGTATGCAGACAAAAGGCTACATACCCGCGTTGAGAAATAGATGGAGATAAATTCATCGCTACCCTTGTGCTCGAGGGGTTTGAATCGGCCGCACGCCGAATCGCACGCGGCTATTTCCACTGCACATTCGCATCACGCGGGCTTGGCTTTTGTGCGATGCTCGGCATAAATGCGATAGGGAACCAGCGCCGCCGCGTTAACAGCGGTGGGCCGGTCTACCGGCCGAAGGCACAAGGCGATGACATTTTTTCCGTGTGGGCTCAGCCAGCATTCCGGCACGTAAAATTCGCGCTGTCCGCCATCCTGCCAGTATCGCCCAATGTTGTGGCCATTGATGTAGATGAATCCATTGCCGCTGGCGTTCAGGCGCAGACACCATGGAATCCAAACATCGGCCTTTACCCGCGGCATGACAAACTCCATACGATACCAATTCAGCAGCGCATTGCTCGCCGTGCCCTGCGTGCCAACGCTGCGGGTTTTCCACGCGCGATCGTCGAAGCCGGGTTGATACCAGCCTTTGGCGATTCCGGTCGGCTCGGCAGCGAGCAGCAGATCGCCTTCCTGTTTTCCCAATGCATCGGCTTGATAGATCATTTGAACCTGGCCCATTCCGCCCGATCCGCCCAATGCCTGCACAACAATGGCGATGGTATTGCGGCCCGGCCGAAGTACCTTGGCAGCGTTTGCCGTGGCACCATGTCCTGCCATTACTCCTAGGAACTGCCCATTCACCAGCAGCCAACCGCGTGAAGACACAACGCCAAATCGGATGACGGTTCTGCCCACATGCAAATCTTCCCGTGTGAGATTAAGTTCGGTGCGGTAAACCGCGTCTTTGCGGTGTCCAATTTGATGCGGCTCAAGGCTGTTCAAATCAACCATCTTCCATCCGCGATCGTTGTAGCGGGGCTGAAGCTCGGCCATTTGCACAATATTTCGTGGCAGCGTGACACCCTGCATCCGCCATTGATGGATCAAGCCTTCATCGCGGTTAAAGGGCATCACACCGAGCGCTTCGATACCGTAAGCATTCTGCATGTTCCAGCCGTTATCCGGATGACCTGTGTTTTCATAAACATAAGTCACTTCCATGCGGTGCGATACCGGCCCGGAAATCGGCAAAATGGCCGGTGATCCGCTGCTCGTCAGGGGCAGGCACAGGTGGCCATTGACGCTGGCAATAATAGAATCCTGGCCCGGAAGCGTAACCGCCAGCGCCGCCTTCCGATGACCGTGCGTGGCCGCAGCGACCATGCGTGCGCGATAATAGCTCAGCGTGCTATCGTACACGCCCATATCCGCGAGCGACCGGCCGGTGGGTACCCGTCTCCAGTCCGTGGGTAACGGATCCTCATGGCACTTAACCGTGTGTATGTTTACTTGCGGGGGAATGTCCGATGGCGGCGGTGGCAGTCGCTGTGGCTCAGGCAGCCACCGGCCAGCGAGCGAATGGGTCGCAGCGCCGGGAATATAAAATATTTTAAAATCACCCGGGTCCAGACGATACCTGATCGCCATATTCTGGTACTTGCCCGTCGATGCGGTGAATCGACCCACGCGGGGCCGCATACGGTCGGAGTTGAAGACAAAAATGTACACTGCGTTATCAGGTGATTTTCGGGCGGTGATCTGCAAAGCGGCATCCGCCTCATGCACTTGGATAGGCAGCGCCGCAGCGCGGGCGAGGTGCGGGCCATGCGTCCGGAGCATTTGCCCGATCGCCTTAACCTTCAGCCATTTTGCGCCCACGCCGCCGCATTCACGGATGGGCGCGCTGTAATCGTAGGTTGTGGCAACGCCTTGCGACGCGTGACCATCGAAATTGGTGCCACCGAAAAGCATATAATAATTCAGCGCCGTCATCCCGTGCGCAATGGAGTAGAGCGTGAGGGCGTTGATCTGGGCCGGGCTTACATTATCCGGATAATAATCGGCATCCGTCTTGAGCGTCGGCGTGGCCTGC
The DNA here is from genome assembly GCA_021804985.1 of Planctomycetota bacterium. Lineage (GTDB taxonomy): Bacteria > Planctomycetota > Phycisphaerae > WQYP01 > WQYP01 > JAJZGD01. Next base: position 6,187 of record JAJZGD010000087.1, on the reverse strand, counting down.
ACACTGGTGAAATACCCGCCCTGCAGTTCCGCGGCCATGACCGGGGCGTTTCGCTGCGCGGTGCGGTAGTGGTGAATGCGATGCCCCATCGCCCCGAGTTGCCACCCCGGATACCGGTCAATGGTGTCGAACACCTCTTCGGCCAATCGCCCACGGCTGCCGATGATAAACCCAGCCAGATTGGTAAATAGCGGTACCGCAATGCCGTTGCGGTGTGCCTGCTCGATGAGATCCTGCAGATGCTTTTTCTTCTGGTCCAGCGGAACGTCGATGAGGGCATACTCATTTTCCACCTGAACCAGAATCACGCCCGGCTGTCCTTTGGGCTTGCGAATGATCTGATGCCGCGCAACCACCGGGCAAACGGCGGCCATCCAATGGTTGGTCCAGCGGGTAAATGCGGGGTTATCACTCCGCAGCCACATACCGCGAAAATGGTGCGGCATTTTTGTGATGAGCCATTGCGGGTAGCCGCCGGTGTCCCACTCGCCGCACATATACGGGCCCACCCGCACGACGGCGTAAAGACCGAATTGGGCGGCCATGCTCAGGTATTCATCCAGATGCGTCATATCCACTTTGGAGAAATCATCGGGGTTCGTCGGCATTTGCGGTTCGTGAAAATTCCAGGGGACGTATGTCTGAATCGTATTAAATCCCGCCTCTCGAATTTTCTCGAAACGCTCCGCCCACAAGGCCTTGGGACAGCGGGCGTAATGGAACGAACCGCTGTACAAAAAGAACGGCTTGTCCTCTACAAAGAGGCTCAGGCCGTCGTAGCGGATGCGATCGGGCGCGGAAAAGTGTCTTCCATCTGAGCCGGGTGCGGCATAGACCGCCGCATCACCGAGACCGCCGGCAAACAAGCCCGCAATACCGGCAAGCTTCAGAATGTCTCTTCGATTTGTCATCGTCTTCTCCTTAGTAATCTATCGCTCGCGGCGTTCACGCTTAATCCGCGGCCTTGGACTTTTCAAAGGTTTGAAACGGCATCGCGGGCAGCCCGCTTTTGCTCACCAGATTTGGCATGGCGGTGTCATACCATCCAAAGCGAACGGCTATTGGATGCCGGACATTCGCTGCATGCACCCAGACGCTGCTACCATGAATCTTTGCTTTGGCGATGACAAAGCGGCCATCGGCGCCGGCGATTTGAAACCAGTTCAGGGCCTTGCCGTTGCGCGACATGAGGGCGCCGTCTACGTGCGAAAAATGAATAATTGCAAAAGCGCCATCTAATCGCATTGATTGGAACATCGGGCTGCACGCATGAATGCCTTTAACGTGATAAACCATCGATAAAGCCAACTGACAGAGGCGATAGCCGACAGGTCGCTTGTTTACCGGATGCCCCTGATCAGGGCTATTTGCATCCATCGTGCTGACGATGCCGCAGTCGGGCAGGCGCTGGGCCGCCCACTGCTCGGCTTGCCAGATTTTCGGCTCCTGCAGGTGGTTGCCGGAATACTGTGCGTAATCAAACGGCGCTATTTGCACCAATAGAAACGGCATGGCTCTTCGATGCCACAGCTGCCGCCAACTCGATATTAAGGCCGCCAGATGACCGTAATAAAAGCGGCTGCCATTACCCACGTTGTTTTCTCCCTGATACCAGAGAACGCCGCGCAGCGCGTAGGGAATCAGCGGCGCAATGCGGCCGTTAAAAATCACCGTTGGATTCTGCTTGCTGCCCGCCACCGGATCCTGCGGTGGCCGGATGGGGTCAGATATGTACTGCCCGGCGTGCGCCTGCGCTCCAGCTGTTTTGAGCCACCCGCGAACCATTTTCATGTAGCCCATCAGCTGCCGCTGGTAGGTGGGATACCGGGCCTCGGCCCCCTTTAGCCACAGCCATTCCTTTTTCAGTGAGGGCGTCTGCCGATAGGCAACCGCCGGTAACCAGGGCTGAATTCGAGTACCACCCCACGCCGACTGAATCAGACCGATCGGTACATGAATCTGCTTCTGCAGATCGCGGCCAAAGAAATAGCCGACGGCCGAAAAACTTTGCGCGGTCTTTGGCGTGCACACATTCCACTTGCCAAGTATCGGGTTGACAACGGGAAAATTATGCTGGGGGCGGGCGGCAGCGACACTCGGCAGATTGATCATTCGGATAAGCGGGTAATTCGCATGGGCGACCGCGTGCCTGCCATTTCCGCCGCGAAACCATCCATGGAGCGGATATTCCATGTTTGATTGGCCCGAACACAGCCATACATCGCCCACCAGCACATCGCGCAGCTTAATCATGCTGTGGCCAGCCAAAATTCTCATCGTATGAGCTTTGGCACTTGCGGCCATGGGCGCAAGCTGCACCATCCATTGGCCGCGCTGATTGGCATTTGCGATCGCGCTTTGGCCGAAGAATCGCACCGTCACCTTTTCGCCCGGTGTGGCGGAACCCCAAATGGGCACCTTCATGTCCCGCTGGAGAACCATGTGATCGGCAAATATATTTGGCAGGGCTACGGCCGCCCGGCTCAGCCCGGCTGCGGTGAGTAACAGCATCGCCATTGAGGCCAATTGTAGATTCAGCCGCATGCGAACCCCTGACAAAAACGACCACCCGAAAAGCGCTGACCGTCCATGCTCAGGATTTGACCTGCAGGCGGATGGCATCATAAATAACCGCGCCCACCGGCGTCGGGTGGTAGCGCATCTGCTGCCGATATTCCGCAGGCGCTTTAAACGCACGCGTAAAGCCAAGCGTCATACGATTAAGGCCGGCTATCAAACGCTTAGCGTTGAAGTGCACATACACCACCTGATATTTGCTATCCTGACCGCCGCTGCGGTAGGGGGCCGTCCCGGATTTGGGTAAATGCAGAACGGTTAACCGGTGGCCATTGAGCGCAATGGCCAAACCTCCGCGCGACATAAGTGTGGAACAGAACCCAAGCGTCAGGGTTGCGACACCGCGCTGCCGGGCATGCAGATGGAATTGAATCGTCCAGTATGGCTTCTTGCTGTACCAGCCCCATTGGGCAAAATTCCAGTCTTTCGCCGGGGTGCTGCTGCCGATGCGATACGTGACATCATTTGGAAAGGCCTTCAGATAGCGAATGAAATTCCGATAGTGTCGCACGTCGTTGCCGCCGAAAAATTCGCGGGCGGATCGGTTCGCCACCCCGATTTGCCACAGGGTTATTCCACGGTTGGCCGGCGTCCAGCGCATGGTGCCCAAATGGGTGCTGCGCCCGGGGCCAATGCGAATGTTGTGCTGAACAAAATCCTGAAATTGATTGCCGCCGCAGATGGATAATTTATACAAACCGGGGCGGATTTTACCGATAAAAAATTGACCGCCCGGCTTTACTTTCGTCCAATAGTTATAGCCGGTAGATTGCAGGGCCCAATCGGTAGGGCCGTTGCCGCTGATGATCGCCCATGCCCCGGCCGCGGTGTGTCCATTGGCCATAACGACGCGTCCCTCAACACTGCCGCGCCGCAGCGGATAGTACCGATTGTGCAGCCAATGGAAGGGTGCCTGTGCCCGCTGTTGCCGCGCCACCTGCCGCGCTTGATGATAAAGCCCCATCAGCGATGGCCCGTTGTTAACATACACGAATATAGGCCCGAAAAATTTCGTCCAGTTATCAGCCCGTGGCACGCGCAGAGGAATGGCCCCAAAATGGCTGCCGTCGAACATGGCCAGAATATTATTTTTGATCAGCCGATGCCCCACATGCTGCTGGTGTACCGTTAATTCCTGACGCAGGGGCCCACCATTGAAAAAGCCCGTGCTTGGCCAGGTCATCCAAAGGCCGGTGTCGTGCCCAGCCATGCCGTAGCAGAGAAACTGATAATTGAACAGGCAGTAGTCGTACTTGCACCAGATTTGCCCATTCGACAGCAGATAAGTGACATCCTGAATCTTTTTTACGATGCGCTCTTCCGGCAGCAGCCCCATCAGCGGTGATTGCTGCGCATATTTATCCACCGCCCAGTGGGTAAATACAGAAGACCCATCCGCCGCTTTCACCACAAAGCGCGTCTGGGCGATGTCGCCGCCCGGTGTCCCCGCCTTGTGATGGTAAATCACCCACGCATAAAACCCGCTTTGCCCACGACGCAGTTCAAAATGCGCCTGCACGGAAAATGGAAACCAAAAGGACGGCGCCCCATTAAATATCACCTCTGCAGATTGGCCACCATGACGAATCACGCGGCAGCCCCGACCCGTCAGCGGAACAAAATAGCTGCGCGGCCGCGGCTCGCCTGCCGAGCGGCGCGGAGGGTGCAACCGCCCGCCGTTGGCGTCCAGATACATCCCGATTGCCGTATTGAGCAGTTGTCTATGCCGGCCACCCATTTCGTCAACGATGGAAGTGATCCGTGCGTATCGCCTGGAAAAAGTCAGCTTAATCAAGCCATTATTCAGAACAATATTGGCGCGGCTGCGCACCACGGTTACCGGCGCCGCAAACACTGAGCGGCCGTCGGCGAGCGCTGCAAAAAGGAAAAAAAGCGCCGCCAGCCAACCGATTATTAAACTCCGCCGCTTCATCACCTTATTCTCCGCTGCGCTGGTCTTTCCGCGGACCAGCGAGAATCACCGAATGCCCTCTCCCAAGCCAACATGCACAGTTAGCCAGCGCCTCTGCTGGAAATTACCATGAATTTCCAGGACCGGCTAAATGGCCATGATTAATCATCTATGGTCAAGGTTAGCACGATACACGGCTATTCGTCAACGGTGAATTACCATAAAACTTGCATTCATCTTCTACATCGTGAACTTTTGCCTGATATGCAATGCGGCTGCCTCGCGGCCAAACCGTTGGCAGTGCGCCTCAATCCCGGGCAGCAAGAGCGCTGCCCAAAACAAAAAGGCGGCGTCAGAAGCTGAAATTAAATTCCAATCGCCCATAAACCGCATTGGCGATCTGCCCGATTGGGGTGGTCGTGCGGCCGTCAAACCCCTGATTAAATGCCTGGTTAAACGCATATCCGCCCCCGAGCGTGAGCGAGGCATGTTTGGAAAAGCTGATGAGCCTGATGCCCGCCTCAATGCGCGACATGGTGAAAAACAGCCGTTGATCGGCATTGTAGCTATCCACATGAAATGAATAGCTTGACACCTGGAATTTCGAATAAGCCTTTAGCCATGGAAACACCGCATAGCTCACCTTTGCCGAGCCATCATCCACAATGTCATAATCAATCGAAAGGTTAAGGCGCGGCATAGGCTTCCACCATGCCCCGATCTCCGGAAAGCCCGCGATAAGTTCCAAGGTTGGCGTGATGTGAACATATTCAATCGATGGCAGCGGTACGTCGGGCAAAATGCTTCGGTTGCCATTGTAATCCAATGATACAAGCACCCGGTCACGCGGATTGAATTTATATTGGCTCGTCAGTAGAAACATCCCGTAAATGGAATTCGGATCGTTGTACGGTGTGCTGCCGGCATACCCCACGCCAATCGATGCGCCAAAGCCGAGCTTGCCAATCTGCCCTAACGGAGTGCCAAACGACATGGCTTGGCTGTCGAGCTGCCGCGGCAACAGCTTGCTGTGGGTATTCAGCGGCATCCAAAGGCTGTCAAACGCAATGGTCGGGCTGTAGCGGCCGGTATTGGCGAGCCGCACTCTGCCGCCGTTGTTCACATAGCCGATTTGAGCGGCGGTCGAATCATTGCGAATGTAGCTGCTGTTTTCGAGATAGGTGTCGTTCCAGCTTTGCAGCCACTGATCACCCGTCCAGCGGTTAAGGGCGTTAAATTGGGTGTAATCGGAATTGGCCCATGCCGGAAGCGTTGCTGTAAACATAAATGCGACAGCAGAGAAGATGTATGAAAAAAACCGCACCGAGCACCTCACAAAATCCTTTTCGTGCAGCGAGCACGTCCGCACTCTAGATTCACCATCCACCGGAGTCAAACCCGTTTCCGGACGGACTGCCCTCCAATCCCACCGGAAACACTTTTCGAGCGCATTTGCACGAGCCGATGAACGACGCCGGGGGCGGGGTAAAGCAGGCTCATCCGACGAACGGCGCGGGGCCACGAACGCGTTTCTACGAGCCACCGTGATGTTCGCGGAACGCGCGGGCACCATGCCGCCGGCTAGTGCGATGGAGAGTGTATTGAGTCAGGAGGATGTAAGTTTCTCCCGGATCGATGTTCCGATCCGTAGTCGAAGGTCATTGCGTTGCCGCGAGGCAAGGTGAAGAGCAACCGGAG
>JAJZGD010000086.1 GCA_021804985.1 Planctomycetota bacterium | reverse complement strand
GGCTCCTCGGTGTACCCTCCCTGTCAGGTACGCCATCGTCGCCGCTGCTTGATGGGTGCCAAAAATCACGCCGTCGCAACCCGGCGATTACTCGGACAGACTCCCAGGCGCAAGCAGCTTTCCGGGCGAACGCCATAAGGGCCAAGCTGCGCGAAATCGGTCTGTGAAATTTAGCCGCCCTCGCTGGAAGCTTTGAGAAACGCTTCAATCTTTTTTGCCTGCTCTCCGGTAAGGCCGGCCTTTAAGCGCATGTATTGAATGATGATGCTCCATTGGCCCGGCGTATATTGCGACGGCGATCGCAGCTCGTGGCAGCGCATGCAATTCTCCGCCCACAACTGGGCTCCGCTTTGATGCTTAGCCGGGTCATGTATTACCAGCGGCCACGGCAAAGAGGCGGGTTTGGCTGCTGCGGGGCTGGTCGTCGTCGCAGGATGGCTGGCACATCCCGTCAGGATCATTGCCCCGCAAGTGATGACGGCTGCCGCCATTGACCGTACGGAACTATTAAACTTGAATCGGATATTCATCACGCGCCTCACGTCCCCTATATTCCCACGGCAAACTGCAGCAGCAACGCATTGTTGCCCGGTTGGCGGTTGGACAAATTATCAAACTGATATTCGAATTTCAGAACCGCATTGGAATGCAGCCAATAATCCAAACCCACGCTCCATCGCTGCTCAGAGCCGCTGGCGGGAAATGCCGGGCCAGCTGGGCCGTCGATGCGATCGTACCGCAAAACGCCCATGATGTTTTTAAGGTATTTGATCCCACACATGGTGGGCTGATAGGCAAATTCAATCTGTCCGCCATTGGATATATTGCCTAACAGCGGGACATGGGGGCTGTTAAAATTGGACTGCCCAATTTGATCCCACGTCCAACCGGCGCGGAAACGGAACAGACCATCAATCTTTTGGTTCAGGTAATAGTAATTCATATCGACCGCTTGTATGTTTGAGCTGGTGATGCCGTAGGAACCCGACGGGCTCGGTTGGGCCACCTCAAATGAATAGCCAATTTCAAGACTTGGCACGGGCAGATAACTAATGCGACCACCGAGGGCTTTGCCATTTTGCGCGGCAGGAAACCAGTTGCCGTAATTCAGCGAGCTGTAGTTATTCGCTGTCGATATGAGGCTCGGCCCATTGGATACAAAAAGGAAATAAGTGAAATACCCCAGGGAATCGGGAGCGGGCACGCCACCGCGCGTCCAAACGCCGAGTTCGTTGGGGGGAAGAAGATAATCCTGAAGTGAACCATCGACCAGCCAGCGGTTCCACGGGGCCGTGTTGTAATTGCCCACAATCCCGCCGATTGGACTGGTGATCAGACCGCCGCCGAGCGTCATGTAATTGTTTAATTCATAATTGATATTGGCGGCACTCAAATCAGCGGCGCTGCCTCCGGCGATTCCGTTCTGGGTATAAAAATCAAGCGCGACATTCGCAAACAGATGCTTGTCCACCCGCACCTGTATCAGCGGGCTGGCATCGGCATAGAATGTTGAGTCGGAGCCGCCGCGATTGAGAAATTGGGTGTTCACATCCCCGGCAATTAACAAATGTACGTTTTTGGCCTCCAATGCCTCAACGCGTTCGGATTCGCGGTCCATGCGCCGAATTAGCCTCCGCATCCGCCGATGCGACCGCTTTTGATATTTGGCAAGGTTTGTCTGCACTGTTTTCACTGGTGTTGTCGCCGCGAGCTGCTTTTTTAGTTGCAACTGCGCTTGCTGCATCTGCTTCATTTCCTTCGCCATATGCCGCATCTGCAATTCCAGCTTATGATATCTGGAATTTGGTGATTTATATGCGTTTGTAGTGGCGGGCTCGCTGGTTGCGGTAGCCGCATACAGATAATGCACTTGCATAGGTGCGATGACCATGATGCCCACCCCCCCAATCAGGCCTCGCACCGCATGGAGCAGCATGCATGTTTGCCTGTGCGTTCTGGGTCTCATAGCCGCGGACTCCCTGACAACATCTTCATCCCGCATGTTGCCGCGCGCCATTTTCCTTACCGGCTGGTCGCTGCAATGCGATGGTCGGACCGACCGGTGAACCAACCGACCGAATCAGTCCTTTTTTCAATGCCAGTGAGTTTCACCGAGGTGATAATCGGCGGCATCGGGTAGTGCCACCGAAACGTTGCGCGGATTACTCTTAAATGGTGATAGGGAAAAGCCGTAGTCCATTTCCAATGCGCATCGGCCGTTAGCGCACCGGAGGCCGGTCCGTTACGGCGCCACATTGGTCGATAACGGGCACCAGAAAAAATCGCATGCCGACAATCCGTCGGCATGCGATTGGATTTGTATGCGGCGGATGCCCGTTAGCAGATTTTGGGCGCCAGCCAATGCGCGACAGCAATTACCTGGGCTTGAACGCCGATGTCATGTAATCGATAACCTGCCATCGCTTATGGCGGCTGAGGGTCGCACGGAAGGCTGGCATCGGCGTTTTGCCATGGGTAAGTTTCCAGAAAATGACGCCCGGGCTCTGGCTCCAGAATGCCGGGGTTGTCAGGTTCGCCGGCTTATGGCTCAGGAATGATCCTGCGGTTCCATTGCCCTTGCCATGGACCCCATGGCACATGACGCAATTGGTTGTGAAGATCGTTTTGCCCGCGGCAATATTAGCGGCGGACATCTTGGTGGGGTTTTTCTTTTTGGTTGCTCGCGCGGGTACTTTCCAATGCGACTCGCTGATGGTTGGTTTGCCCAGGTTGCTTCGCGCTAGAACATACGACCCAGTAGTCAGCATTCCTGCAACGACAAACGTGGCACAGACTGCCCGACGCGGTGTGATTGGTGAGGTGATCACGGTACGAACTCCTGGTAACGCAGCTCGACACTGTCATTAAAATAAACACTTTGCCCTTACTGGTAGTTTAGCTGCAATGGGCTTGCGCTCCAACACCGTGCTCGGCGGACCACTCGGGCGCGCTTAAAACACGCCGCAAAATTTCTTGGTGGGAATACCTCAGATTGAATCAGGATCGCATAGCGCGCTGGCTTCTGGTGCCAGGCCGCATAGGGGATTGCATTAGTTTGAACAGTTCTGCATTGCTCCAACAGGCGGTAAATCCTATCGTAGTTGCGCGGCTTGATGAAGGGGCCACGCTATGGATAAAGTTCGCAAGTGTTCTCATCGCAACTCGGCGGCTTCGCAAGGGTACAGCCGATCTGATTTTGATCATTCGCCGCTGCTGTTGTTCTATGAAATTACCCGCGCGTGCAGTCTGCGCTGCCGGCATTGCCGCGCCGAGGCGCAGCCCAACCGCCATCCCCTGGAATTGTCAGCCGCAGACGCTCGGAAGCTTGTTGATGAAGCGTGCAGGTTTGATAAACCCCCGATGCTGGTGATCACCGGCGGTGATCCGGCGAGGCGTCCGGATTTGATCGACATCATCCGCTATGCGACGGGTCGCAATATCCGGACCGCGCTGACACCGGCTGCGACCCGCGTGATCAGTCATGAATTCATAGCACAATTGAAGGACGCCGGATTGCATCGATTGGCCGTTAGCATAGACGCGGCAGAGGCCGCTTTGCACGATGGTTTTCGTGGCGTGACCGGCAGTTTTGCCAGAACACTTGATATCCTTGCCGATGCAAGGGACTGCCGCTTGCCATTTCAGGTCAACAGGACGATTACCAGAGATAATATTCGACAAATCGATGCCATATATGATCTCATGCAAAACGTTTCTCCGGTGCTTTGGTCGCTTTTCTTCCTGATTCCGATGGGGCGTGCATCGGCTGGCGTTGAACGGATATCCGCGATCGATTTTGAGATGATTTTTGCAAAGCTGGCTCAGTGGTCAGACCAAAGTCCCTTTGCCATTAAAACGACGGAGGCGCCGCACTACCGGCGCTTCCTGCAGGAACGTGCCCGATTCACCCAGGTGCGCAGCGGCGTCAGAACCGATCGGCAGCTTGTCGGAACAAATGATGGCCGAGGCGTCATGTTCGTAAGCCATATCGGAGAGGTATTTCCCAGCGGCTTTTTACCGATCCAATGTGGACGATTTCCGCGCGATTCGCTGGTTGATGTTTATCAGCATTCGCCGCTGTTCAAACGCTTGCGGGACCCCGATCAACTCCAGGGAAAGTGTGGATCATGCGACTATCGGGAACTTTGCGGTGGTAGCCGGGCACGCGCCTTCGGTGTGACCGGCGATCCGTTGGCGGCTGAACCCGATTGCATGTTCATCTCCGATTCGCAGGGCGCGGTTTAAGACTTAAGGAGCTATTGCCATGCTTAGCATTTCCAATTTGCTTTGTAACCACCAGGCGGGAAACGAAAGGCTTCGTTACGGCCACCAAGGCGCTGACGCCAGTCATATACCGCGCCCGGTCGTGGTTTGGGCGGTCACCAAAGCATGCAATCTTAAGTGCGTGCATTGCTACGCTTCAGCCACAGCCGGTGCCGCCGCCGGCGAATTATCCCATGGCGAAGCCCTCGCGGTGCTTGATGACCTCGCAGCGTTTCAGGTACCGGCGGTGCTGTTCAGCGGCGGTGAGCCACTGGCGCGCCCGGATATTATTTCACTCATCCGCTACGCGCGATATTTGTCGTTGCCATGCACGCTTTCAACCAACGGCACGCTGATAGACGATGCCATGGCTGATCAGTTGGCCGATGTCGGCCTCAAATATGTGGGAGTAAGTCTGGACGGCTGCGAGGTTCGGCATGATAAACTTCGCGGCAGGGCGGGAGCATATTTGCAAACGCTCGCTGCCATTCAGCGTTGCCGCCGTCGTGGCATCAAAGTGGGCGTGCGATTTACGGTTCATGCGTTAAACATAATGGACCTGGATGAAATCTGTGAACTCTGCGCCGCGCATGATGTTGCGCGCCTGTGCATCTACCATCTTGCCTACGCCGGACGTGGCAAAGGAATGCAGCGTCTGGATCTGACAGCGCATGAGACGCGAAACCTTGTGAAGAAGCTGTTTGCCAAGTGCATCGAGTTTCATGGCCGCGGCATTCCGCTGGAAATACTGACCGTCGATAATCACGCGGATGCGGCCTATTTACTTCTGGAACTGGAGGGAACATCCCCGGGCCGCGTCGCCGAGGTACGAGAGAGGCTCCGGGGCACTGGCGGTAATCGTTCAGGCTGCAATATTGCCGCCATCGATCCGGTGGGCAATGTGCATTACGATCAATTCTCGTGGCATTACACGTGCGGCAATGTTCGGCAGGCGCCGCTTAGCAAGATATGGTCGGAGGCTACCGATTCTCGCCTCGCGCTTCTGAGAAATCGTAAAGACAGCCTTCCAAAGCGGTGTCGGGAATGTCGCTTTCTTGACGTTTGTAATGGCAACCTGCGAACGCGCGCGGAAGCCGCCTGTGGTGACTGGCTGGGCTTTGATCCCGCCTGTTACCTGACCGATGAGGAAATAGCCCCTTTGCCAAGGTAATCCCAGAAGCGCCGGCATCCACCCGATTCAAGCAGCGGAAAGTCTTTGGCTGGATATAAATCAAACCCGGATTATAGTTAATGTTTAGAAATTGGAGTGAAGCGTTGTGTTCGGCGTTGCGGCGGCATCTGGCGGAGGTTTAGGCGCATGGCGGGGTTAAAAGAAGGCGAAGTTCATCTAAATCGACGCGACGTTTTGGCACTGGCGGCTGCCGCTGCGGCCGCGTCTGTGGCAACGGGCGCACGGCCTGCTATTGCCGGCGAGCCGATGCGCGAAGCAAAGCCTGGCTTCGTATTCGGTGCCATCGGGCCGGACATCTTTGCCAAAGCACAAGCCCGCGCGGCGGCCCTCGTCGCCCGCATGACGCCGGCCGAAATGGCGTCGCAGCTGGGGAATACGGCGCCCGCCATCAAGCGGCTGGCACTCCCCGCGTACCAATACTGGCATGAGGCATTGCATGGTTTGCTCAGAAACGGACCGGTTACATGTTTTCCAATCCCGCTGGCATTGGCCAACACATGGGATCCCGATCTGCAGTTCAGGATTTATTCGGCGGTTTCCGATGAAGCACGCGCTTACCACAATGCCCATGGCACCGACTTAACTTTTTATTCCCCCCAAACGCTCAATACCGCGCGCGACCCACGCTGGGGCCGCATTGATGAAACTCTTGGGGAAGATCCCTGGCTGATCGGCACGATGGCCGGCGCTACCGTCCGCGGTATGCAAGGGCAAAATCGCACCTATCTTAAGACCGCCTGCTGTGCCAAACATTTTATCTGCAACGAAACGGATGATGATCGCCATACCGTATCCGAAGCGGTTAACCCCCGAAGTTTCTGGGAATATTTTCTCGCACCTTTCGAAGCCGCGGTAAAAGCCGGAGTGGCAACCGTGATGGCCGCTTACAACGAGGTAAACGGTATTCCCTGTCCTGCGGATCGCACCCTGCTGACCGACATTCTCCGGAAGCGATGGGGCTTCAGCGGTTATGTCACTTCGGATTGTGATGCGGTCGCCGACATCTATCAGACGCATCATTATGTACCGACGGCACCCGAGGCTGCGGCCTTGGCGTTGCAAGCCGGCTGTGATTTGAACTGCGGCGACACGTACCAGAAATATCTCGCCCGGGCGATGGAGCTGCAACTTGTTACCAAAGAACAGGTCGCCAGAGCCGTCACGCGGCTCCTCACCATTCGAATGCTATTGGGGGAGTTTGATCCCGCTGATCGTGTGGCATTTGGCGATATCAGATTTAGTGTGGTGGACTCTGCCGCGCACCGAGAACTCGCACTGGAAGCCGCCCGCGCGTCGATGGTGCTTCTAAAAAATGATGATCATTTCCTGCCGCTTGAAAAATCGGCGGTGCGTTCGGTTGCGGTCATCGGTCCGCTGGCGGCTCGATGCCCGCTTGGGGGCTATGCGGGTGGCCCATTTGTGCATGTGTCGCCCCTGGAAGGTATTGCCCGCGCTTTGGGGGTGAAGCTGCACCAAAACCGAATTCCCGCGTTGGATTTTACCTCGATTGATTGGGAGTATAAGTTCGTCCAAAACATTCTTCCCGATTCAACCCTGGGCCTTGCTCGAAACGGCTATTGGGTGGAATTACCAGCCGCCGACTTTTCGGGTGTTACCTCCATCAAAGCCCGCGCATCGGCCCTGCACGGCGGTGGTACGCTGGAGGTGCATGCAGACGGTCCGACCGGTGAGTTGGTCTGCGCCATTCCCATCGCGGCCACCGGGGCATGGAACAAATGGAGCGAATTTTCCGCCCCAGCCAAGCCCACCAGCGGCTACCATGCCATTTACCTGGTATTTCGCGGAGCGGCATCATCGACCGATCTTTTTCATCTCGATTGGATTGAATTGAATCCGGTAAAACCTGTTGCGCCTTCCAGCATCAAAGTAACTTCAGTTCTGGGTTGCACCGTATCAGGCCCGCGTAATCCACGCTGGCTTGAACAGGCGTCCGCCGCAGCCAAAGCGGCCGATATTGCCTTGGTCGTGGTTGGTGATGATCAAACCGTTGATCACGAGCAATTGGATCGCAAGGATATTAAATTGCCCGGTGCCCAGCATGAACTCATCGATGTGGTTGCCCGGGCGAATCCCAAAACGATCGTTATTCTGGCCAGTAATTGTCCGGTGGCCATTCCTGCCGAACAGGCAAATCCTCATGTACCGGCGATCCTATGCGCTTTGGCCGCGGGGCAGGCCGGGGGCCAAGCCATTGCCGACGTGATTTTCGGAGACTACAACCCCGGCGGGAAGCTGGCCGAAACATGGTTCACAGGCCTGAGCCAGTTACAACGCTTCCATGATTTTAACATCCTGAACAATCGCACCTATATGTATTTCACCGGGAAGCCGCTTTATCCCTTCGGCCACGGCCTGAGCTATACGACCTTTGAGTTCTCCGATTTAAAAACCAGCTCGCAGAATTTGGAACCCGGCGGAAGCGTTCGCATCCAGCTGACCGTGCACAATGCGGGCCGCGTCACGGGCGATGAAGTGGTTCAGCTTTATGTCCGAGCGCCAAAGAGTGCCGTCAAACGCCCGATTAAACAGCTTGTGGATTTCTGCCGCGTCAAAAATATTAAGCCCGCCGAAACCAGAACGGTGCACTTGCAACTGGATCATGATCATCCGTCGCTGCGTTACTGGGATGATAAACGCCAATCATTTATTGTTCAGCCGGGAGAGCTGGAAATTCTGGCAGGCAATTCCAGCGACAACATTTTGCTGCGGGATAAGCTTCATCTGCTGATTTGATGGCCCGAACTCCGGGTCCTTCCGCGCAGCAGGCGGAGGTGGGGCGGCATGCATGTCGGGTTAATGTTGAAGAAGCGGAACGCTGACAAAGCGGCCGCGATTTTGCGATACCACCCCCTGCATGAGAATGTCGGCAACGGGCAGCGGCGTTTTGTGGGCGGCGAATATATGGTCCGGCATGTCGGGCCGCCATGCATATTGGCGAAAGCGAGATTTGTTGTAGTGATCAACATAGGCTTGAGGATTGGTGTTGGCCTGAGACGACAACAACAGCGGAAATAATGGAGGTACATAGAACCGTCTGATCCATATGACTTTATGATTCCGCGCCACGGTCCACGATACAAGCCGGCCTTGCTCACTAAGGGTGAATGGTTTCTGGTTGGCAAAAATGCCGAAGCCGTAAGTTTGCTGCCGTGGCGCTTCCCGCGTGGAGGAAATGGTCATTATCAAACTTTTTCCGGGCACCGTATGGAAGCCCTCTTTTTGCAGTTGCAGCCTCGCACGCGCCAGAAATTTAGACCCTACGCCGCAGAATCCACCATGTTTGAGGATGACGGTGATGTCATCACCCGGTTTTACCAGCATTTTGGCCGCGCTTTGCTTGCTGATGGCGGCAAGCATCTCTTCGCTGGGCATTTGAAAGCCGGTTAAATACCAGCGCTCGCCGCGGGCTTGAATGGTCCAGCAGCGACGACCAAAAGATTGTTTCATCAAGGAAAAGCGGAAGTACGCATAGGGGGTTTCTAATCGGTATACATACCGATCCTTTTGAAGATCAAATAACAATCCATTGGTTTGCAGGTAGTTATTCCCGAACCATTGCAACGTGCGGCCCCGCCAGGCGCCAAAGGGAATAGTGCGCATCGGCGCGGTGGGCTTAAGGGACGGCTGGAAAGTTCCGAGACATTTTCCACGAGCCACATTCCATAGCTCTATTTGCGCGCCGGGCCCAGACAGAGCCAGCATTCGTCCATTGGGTGAAAAACTCAGCGGGCCGAGCAGACGGCGAAATCCGGCAAGGGGGCCGATGAGTTCGTCCGATTTGAGATTTAAGACATCCAGCCCTTGGCCCGCACCAAACGCGACAAGTTCACGCGACGCATCCAAAGCCGGTTTTATGCCGGTATCCACTGCCATTTGGCACTCGGCCCGACAACCCTTAATCGACCAGATGATCATGTTGCCCTGAGCGGACACGGTAAGAAGCTGATCCCTGGGCAGCAATCGTCCAGAGGTAATGGCGTCGGGGTTTATGACGGGCGATGTCGCACTTAAACGCCAAGCCGTGAGTTTGACCGGCGCGCCGCGCTTGGGCCACCGATAAATATCGATGGTATCGGGGGTGGATAGCAACATCCGATGCCCGTGCGGGCCCAAATCCAGCAGGTGCGCCGCCGCTATGGGCGAGCGGAAACTCCCGAGAATATCACCCGAGCGCAGGTTGACGCGGTCGATCCAGAGGGCTGTGGGATGAGCATCTGCGCCGGTCGATGTTTGCCGATATGCGATCAGGGCAATTTGGCTTGGCACCCCCGCAAAGCGCACGCAATCAATAGCCAGCGCCCGCCCCGGGCCGCCCTGCGAACCCCAGAGAAGGCGCGTCGCAATAATGCGGCCAGGCACGGCAGTGGAATGGTCGACGGGTTCAATTTCTTTCATGGGCCAGTGGTGCGGCAGCACCGTGGGGAACGGAAGGGTGACACAACGGCCCATGTCGGCGAGCTGCATTTTGCCCAGTTTCCAGTCCTGCGAACGCTCACCTTTTTCAACGGCTGAAAGGGCATGCACAAGTGTCGCTTGCGTCGTGTGCAGCACGATATATCCCCATTGGTTATATTCCGAAGCAGCGCAGATCATATGCGTCTGGTCCGGCATCCATGCCCATAGGTTCGTTTCGGCGTCGGTCGGGCCTCCGCGCCCCGGATTGGCGAATCGATGATAAGCATGGCCCGTTTTGGCGACCATATCTAAACCGACCTGCCAGCCGCGGTTACCGCTGATAGCACCAAAACACCTGTGGGCCGCGGGGTTTTCAAAACCGTCGCGCTCCGGTTGGTAGACACCATGGGCAATAACTTTGCCATCCATCGCGCTGAATGTAAAAAGGTGATACCGGAAGCGGCCGAAAGCGGCGCCAGATATCTCCACGGCGATTTGCGAGCCATGCGGCGAGAACGCCACGCGTACCGGGTCGTCTTGTTCCGAATTGGAAAGCATAATTTGGCTTTTTCCCCGCAGCTTTCCGGTCTGATCATTCCACAGATAAAGTGATTGTCGATTGAAAACTGCCAGATATTTGCCGCCTGGACTAATGCTGATTGGCGCATGCGGCCGCCACTGAATCTTCTTGGCAAACCATGAATTCATAATCCGCCCGCTTTTGGCGGCGAGCCGGTAAAACATTTCTCCGCCAGCCGTCTTAGAGCAAATGATCAGGCGATCTCCGGAAGCAAAACCGATCAGCTGGTATGGGCATATACCAGCAAAACTTTGGTGCCAGCGCATGCGCCCGGTGCCGCAAGACCATAGCGCCATGACCACTTTTTGGGCGGAGGGTAGATTCGGGCCATTGGCCGCTACCGCAGCGCTGGTTCCGATGGCGGCGATGCAGTGGCCATCCGGGCTGAGAACCGCATAAATATTGGTCAGCAGGGGGGTGGATACGGCCAATTCGGTGGCACCATCCCGCAGATTAATCGTATAGAAGTGCAGGTATCTTCCTCGGAAGCTTTGGTGCGCGGCCAGAAAATGGCCCTGCGGGCACGCGGCAATTGTGTGGAGGCCCAATGGCAGCACCACATGGGCCAGAGGATCAATGCGGAGCGGCTTGGAGGGGGGATCCGCTCTGAGCTGCCATAGCGTGACGAAAGCCCGCGGAAGAGCGGGAGTCGGCAGCATCCCATTGCCAGCGCTGTGGTTGAAAAGTCCGTTGGGATTGGCGGGACGCGGGGATACGGAAGCCGCTGTTGCCGAATTCCAGGGTGGTGGACCCCCGGCATTAAGGCCCGATATCTGAACCCGATCTACCAGCGGATGCTGTGGACTTCCATTCAATGGCGAAGTGGGGGCCCTCCGCACACCCGGCCAATTTGAAGCGAATTGGTTGATTTGCGCGGCGACATCGACTGAATAGTTCGGCGATATCTGATTGGTCACCACAAAGCGAATAATGCCATGGCCCCCAAGGTTGGCGGCTGAAAGTTTTAATATGGCGCGTGGGCGAATAATCCCATCGGCGGTGGGGAACTGCAGCAGATCGTAAATTGCGCCGCCGGGCTGGATTGTCGCAAGTGGCCAACGGAAACCATTATGGTAGTCAGCAGCGGCGGGGATGGCTCTAAGGAATTTTGTTTCCCCGTGGAATCCCGCGTTGCCAATGAGCATGATCCCTTGAGTTTGCCACGTGGGATGGGCATACGAACCCCAGCTTGCATCAACGATCGTCGCCATGGTGGCTCCCCGGCGGCGCCAGCTCAGATAGCGAACGGCGTGGCGGGTAGAATGATTCTGGATTCGGATGATCACCGTGACGATCGAATGGCCGTGCGGTCCGACATCGATGGAAGGCTCAGCGAGACAGTCGACAATCGATACCGTGCAGCGCCCGACGGTCGCAGTGGGCGTGGTAAGCTTGCAGGCAGCCATCCAGACGGGCCAATGCTTTCGGAATGTGCTTTCGGCTTTGTGGGCCAAGTCGATGCCATAAATCGAAGCGCCAATTATGGCGGCATAGGCGACAAGCCAAATATATGAAGCTGCATGGTCGGGGGCGCTGCGGCGCCGCCGGTTAACCGCCCACGGGTCTGCCGGGCGCCGCGGCGCCGAAGCGGTTGCGACCGGTCGTGGTGGAACGCCCTTGCTTTTCGGCGCAGGCGTGCTTTCCTTTAGGGCGCAGCGGGAACAGACGACTCGGCCATTGTAAACCACCAACTGTTCGGCAGAGGGGATGGGTTGGCGGCAGGAGGTGCATATTTCAGAATCCATGCGTTAATCCGCAACCACACGGGTACCCGCCACTACATCATGCAAACACCGCTGAAAACGCCAATCGACCAGCGGTAGGATTAAATCAGCCAGCATGACGAGCGGGATTATAAAAATGACGACCAATCGAAACCAAATTGGGGCGTGTACAAGCAACGGAACTACGCCCACCGCCACCACATAATAGAGGCCGGGAAACACTAGGCAGCGAACAAAAATCTGCCCGTTTGACACCGTGCCCCCGGACGCATCAACCAGCCGTATCCCCATCAGGGCCTTGCCGGGAGTCTGTCCACCAAGGGTGTGAAAAATGCCATAATAGCATATCTGCAAACCGTTCACCGACATGAGGAAGTATTCGCCGCCGGGACGAAACGCCACGCTAATCGCTTGCATGAAATCGGTTATAGAAATCCCATAACACCAACAAACGATTGCCCAGTAGATGCCGGCAAACACCAAAACATCCACCAAATACGCGCCAAAGCGCCGAAAGAAACCGGGCCTGTTCATAACCTGCATAGTGGCGATTCCGGGGCAAACGCGTTGTCTTTATATACCTTATCGGCCATCGCCGATCGGTTCTGCAGAGTTTGGCATAAGGTTTGGGAATGTCAAGGCGGAGGCCGCGCTTCTGAAGGGTCGCCGAATTTATATCCACACAAAAGGCACAATGATTTATCCGGAGTTTAGCCGGCGAAAATGAGAAAACCCCTGTGGGTTAATGGTTTTGTTCATTTTGTCACTTCCCTTTACCAGGCACAGCCCAGGGGCTCGAAGGGTCGCCGCTGCAGGGCGGTGGGCATCGCCGGCATCCTGGCCGCGGGACCTTTCTCTTGATCGCCGGCCATTCACCATGCGTTCCGGCTCTGCGCCTTTGCGTGAGACATCGGTCGTCCCGGGTGAGCGGAAGAGCGATTTTTGCCAAAGGCAAAAATCAGGAATCATGCTCCGGCATGATGAAATTATTTAATACCTCACGCAGAGCGGGGAAGGCGCAGAGACGACGGCGGGGGGGGAGGGCGGCGACCCGCGCCAGCAGGCTGGCCGGCTTAACGACGCCGACAAGCAGGCGAGACGCCTGCACCACAACGGCGCCGCGCGGCGGCGTGCTGCCCGCGGGCAGCCTCTGTGCCTCTGCGCCTTGTATGTTGAAGTCTATGGATAATCGCCGTCAGGTCGGTTCTACTAAACTGCGTTGTGTCGGTGTGACGACGAGCGCAGCGAGGAGTCATGCCGACACAACGGCCGGCCCA
>JAJZGD010000004.1 GCA_021804985.1 Planctomycetota bacterium | reverse complement strand
GATGCGCCAAAATTTGCGCCGGGCTTTACGCTCGATGAAATGGCGCTGCATGCCGTTGATTTCTGGCTGACCACGGAGGACCTGCCGGACCCGAATAACCGGGTCACGGTGAACCCCGATGGCAGCATCCGGCTAAGCTATACATTTAACAATCAAGAGGCATGCAAGCAGCTGCGGCAGCATTTGCAGGCCATGCTGGAAGATGTGCAGATGCATCCGCATCTCATACCCAATAACCTGTACCTGGGAAAGACGATCCCGATTGCCGGTGTGGGCCATCAGGCGGGCACGTGCCGATTTGGCACGGACCCCAAGGCATCCGTGCTGGACATTTTCTGCAAGGCGCACGATCTGGACAATCTGTATGTGGTCGATACCAGCTTTTTCCCGAGCATCGGTGCGGTTAATCCATCTCTCACAGCGATGGCCAACGCCCTGCGCGTGGGGGATCATCTCATTGGGCGATTAAAGTAATAGGGTGCCGCCCGCATTGCTTTGCGGCGGAGCATGCGGCTTGTTTACGGGGCAGTGCGCGGAAGCCAGTATACGGCGCGGTATGCGGGGCCAGAATACACGGGGCCGTGCCCGGAGCCGTTACCGCAGCAGCATGCGGGGCAGCATGCGGGGCAGCATGCGGGGCGTGGCTGCGCGCCAATTGCAGCGCCGCGTGGGTGCGCGGCGATCATCGAGATTTAAAACCAAATGCCCTTTCGCCCGAGACGAATCAGGAGCGAAAGGGCAAGATGGATTGGTCACCTCTCTGACGGTGCGAATGCGTCATGCCGCCAGTGGGCGGTGTGCCGGGCATTTGCGACGGCCCGGCGACACTTACTTGGCGCCGAGGATGCTGTCCTTAGCGGCCTTGGCCACACGGAACTTCACCACACGCTTGGCGGGAATTTCCATGGCTACGCCGGTGGCTGGGTTACGGCCCATCCGCTTCTTGCGGTGATTGATAATGAGCTTACCGAGGCCGGGAAGCGTGAACTTGTTTTTCGCTTCCTTGTAGGCGAGTTCGGCAAGACAATTGAGGAAGGTGTCCGCGAGCTTTTTGCTCACTTCCGCACCGTGCTGCTTGCTCACGGCTTCCGCGAGCTTCGCAGTGATCTGGGATTTGGTGAGAGATTTGGCCATGAAGCTTCTCCTTATACATGGCAGACGGGGTTCGTCGAGTTCGTCCGGCGCTCCACCACCGGGGACGGATCCGAACTCAAGTACCGAACAGGGTAATAAAATAAGGCTTTTTTGAATCTCTGCAACCGCAACCCTGCTTGTGGGGCGGATTTTGACGAAGCCGGCTCCCGGCCGGATGGCAAAATGCCCGGCTATACGCACCTCGGGCAGGCTCCGCTGGATCAAAGCCGCAGGCATGGGCCAGTACGGCACCGGTTCTCTTGTGGCCTTATTTTGGTTTAAACTGCCGGTTGTAAGCTGCGATGCAGCCAAGGTTTTGGAGCGAAGATGGGCAGTGACAATTCACCGCAGATTCCCAGCCAATTATTCTTGACCCGCGGGGTGGGTCGCCATCGCTTTCGGGCCCAATCGCTGGAGCTTGCCTATCGCAACGCCGGCATACAAAAATTCAACCTGGTCAAGGTTTCCGGCATTGTGCCCGCACGCTGCAAAATGATCACCGCACGCGAGGGAATCAGTTGTTTAAGCGCGGGGCAGGTGGCGTACGGCGTTATCAGTGAGGTTGCTTCCAATGAACCCAACCGGCTCATCGGGGCCGGGGTGGCGGTGGCAAAGGCCATTAAAGATCATTATGGCTACATAAGTCATTATGAAGGTTACGGCCTGACGGAAGAGCGTTTGCGCGATGAAGTGGATGACGCGGCCGTAACGATGCTGGCCACGACGCTGGGCATTGAATTTGATCCTGCCAAAAATTACGATGAGCGGAAGGAAATATATCGCATGAGCGGCTATTCAGTGCGGGCGCGAAACATCGTGCAGACGGCGGAAGGGGATAAAAACGCCCTGTGGACCACGGTGATCGCCGCGGCCATTTTTGTTATTTAAACGCGTCTCCGTGCCATTGCGGCGCCGGCGATCAAATTCGTAAAGCAAAAATATTGACGATCTTTTCATAACGCTTCGCCATTTTATGGCACGGTGCCACTGGCCCGCGGCTGCACCAGCGTGATAGCGCTTTGCGATTTACCGAGATGCCAGATGATTTCCCTCGCTGCGGCGTTAAGTTTTCCATTATAGGTGGTGATGTGGGCGTCGCGTCCCTGCGCGCTGTACGCCGTCGCAATCTGCGGCAGCGCCTCAAATGCCAGCACGTCCGCCGTAAGCCGCGTTCCCGCAAGCTCCAGGGCCGCCTTGTAGGCATGCACCGATTTAAGCCGTGCCGGGCCACCCATGCCCAATGCCACGCCGCTGGCGACCTGCCGATGAGGCCGCAGCAAATGGGCAATAAGCTTCGCCGCTTTCAAAAGGATCAACCCGGCATTGGGGCCGCGATTGGATCCCGCAATGCTCCGCGGCAACACAAAGGCCTTCATGGGGCGATACACCAGCCGCACCGCGCCGCTTAATGACAGATGCCCTGTGCCGGCGCGGTAATCCAGAGATCGGCTCCATTGAAAGGCCGACTGCCCGCGGTTATTCGGCTGCGACTGATGTTTGCGAGCGGGGGCGGATCGATAATTCTCGAGTAAAAGTTTTCCTTTGCCAGCCACCAGCAGATGCTGCTTTATCGCATCGTAACGCAGGCGCCGGCAGTGCAAATAAACACGCGTGTCCACCAGTCGCGCCGAATCGTAGCTGACATCCTGAGCCTCAACATGCTGATGAGGTTTCAGACAAAACGCGTAAATTTCGGATAGTCGCATCTTGCCGGTATGCCGATTGCTTACCTTTACACGCAGTACGGGTGCCGAAAGGCGGCTCTGACGCAACGGTTGCCCGACGAGTTTGGCCAGCGCATGAGAGAAAAAAGTTGCTTCGCCGATCTTCTTACGAAAATACATGCGCCCCTGCCAGGTGAGCAGCATGTCCGATGGTTGATGGCCGTGAGAGCGGCTCGAAAGATACAGGCTGCCGGGGCCGGGGATTTTAAGGTCATCGCTTTTTCCATTGAGTTCAATATTTCGTCCTGCAATCCAATTGTGGTGCTCGCGGATTTTGGCCATTGATCTGGAGGTGGCGTGGCTGATAAGCGCCAGCAACTTGGTGTTGCGATTGCCGCGCAAATCGTCGCAGGATGCGCGGATGGGATAGGTGCCACCCGAGATAACCAGCCGCACGTGCTTCCACGCGTGAAAGCGCCCGATGGAAAAACTGCCGCCCGTGCTGCCAAAGGGACCAGATGACGGATGGGGACGGCCCAAAGTGCCGGCGCCGGCGAGATTCTCAAGGTGGGCTTGCAGGTAGCCGCTGCGTAAATGGTAGCGCTGTGCCTTGCGGCCGGTGGCTGCGGTGCCCGCAGTGGCCTGTGAAAAATGCAGGCTGATCTTGCCGGCGGCATACAGCAATGCGGGTTGGCGCTGATGCGTGGCGGCATTAACGCTTGTCGTCAGCCGCAGCAGGTCACAATCCAGCGTATCGGATTGTTGGTTGGCGGTGGCGGCGGCGATATTTGTTGATCGCAGTTCTACGTGGCCGCGGGATACAAATTGTTTCAGCGAGGGGTTTCCTTTTATGGCGGCCGCAAACGTCGCATGCATGGCATCGGCCTTCAGATGAAACGTGTGATTATAAAGTGTGGCATCGGTTAATATCCGCAGGCTCTTAATAGCTGATTTGCCGTCCGGTAACCGGGCGAGCACCAGCCGCATCTGCTTCTGCCAGGAACCACGCCAAGATCCCCGCCGTGTCTGCTGATGTTTGGTGCCGCGATGATATATCCATTGCCCCGGGCCGCCGAGAAACAACCGCCCGGCGTTGGCCTGATAAAGCAAGCTGCGGCAGGTGATGGTGCCGACGGTGGCGTCAACAAATTTAATGGGCGCAAGCCCGCTGGCCGTCATTCGCAAGGTGCGGTCGCCGAGATGGTACATCACCACACTGGCCACGCCACTGCGGCTGGGGCCATCATGCAGAATCACTGGCGATCCGCTGCGGCCAAACGCCTGCAGCACCACATCCTTTTTATTTATCAGGTGGATCGTTTGCCGTTGCACCGGCCGAAGCGTCAGCGGCCCCTTCCAGTGGACGATAAGGGTTCGCCCGGCATTGGATGCAGTCTTGGCGTGCGGCGGCGGGGCGGTGGTGCCAGCTGGCCCGGCGATTTTGCCAGCTGGTGGCTTTTTGGCCGCCGCGGCAGGTGCACCGGAACCCGCCGACGCCCCGCGAGCCGACGAAAAATAGAGCCGCAAGCGATGGGCCCAAAGCGTCTGCCGGCCAATCTTCACATGTACCTTCTGGGTAAAGACCAGACGATACAGGTTCTGCGATGCGGCCGCGGGGCGAGAAGTAGCCCCAATGGGTTGGGTTGCCGGCGATGGGTGCGTGGTGGCGGGACGCGTGGCGACGCTCTGCGATGGTCTGGCGGGGGCAGTGGTGGGATGGGCAGAGTTTGGTGGGGCAGCGCCCGACGCGCCCGAGCCACCAGCCGCTGCAGCACCCACATGCTTGATGATTAGATAGTCCCCATGCTCGATCTGCAGATAGTCAAGCTTTTTGGTCGCGACATTTAATTCGCAAGTGAGGCGGCGGCCCAAAAATTCCACGCGATCGCCGTGCACCCGCACCGCACCCCGGCTGGTGATCAGCCCTTCCTGATAGTTAAAATGAATGGGGCGCGACAAAAGCATCTGAAACTGCCCCGGCTGGCGTTGCTTTTGGCCTGAAACAAAACTCTTCTCCGGCCCGACGGTAACCACCACATGCCCGTAAAGCCGGCCTTTCCGTGGATAGATGTGATTTGAAAGTGGGCCGCCAAGCTGATCCACCGACACATCCCCTTTATCGCTGGTGACCAACATGGCATTTTGCCCGCTGCTAAAAAATTCCATGCGTGGCTGCACCAGGTGGTAGCGGCCATTTCCGGTGGGGATCGCCCGCCGGAATCGCAGCACATAAAGCAGGCGGCCATTTGGCTTGCGATCCACCATCACTAAGTTGGAGCCGCCGGTGCCGGATTTAATCGGCACGGGTTTTAGATGGTGGCGTGCCACCGGGAATTCAGGCTGGAAATATTTGGCCTTGATCCACAGAAAAACGGCCAAAGAAATGGCGAGGCTTACCAGATAGATCGTCAGGCGGCGGCGGATCATGCAGTGTTGTCATCCAAAATAAAGTTTACCGGCGGGGGGTCAGCGGTAGCGTGCCAAAACCTGTTCCCAGAGATTCATCGATTTGCACAGCCATTCAATGGCGTCGCGCACGGCCCCATGGCCACCGCCCACCTGCGTGATGTAACGGGCCTCGGCCCGAACTTCCGCGGCGGCATCGGCCACAGCAATGGGTACACCGCAGCGCCGCATGATCGGCAAATCCGGCAGATCATCCCCGATGTAAGCCACCTGCTGGGCATTAAAACCAAGTTGCTCGAGCAGATCATCATAAATTTCCAGCTTGTTGCTGACGTTCTGATAAACATACTGGATGCCCAATTCCTCCGCCCGATGCTGCACCACCAGGCTTTCCTTGCCGGTAATCAATGCGACCTGTTTGTTGAGGCGCCGCCACATCACCAGGCCGGATCCATCGCGGACATGAAACCGCTTAATCTGCTGGCCGCTGTCATCCCGAATGATTCCGCCGTCGGTCAGCACGCCATCGACATCTAAGATCAACAGCTGCACTTCCGGACTTATCAATTCATAAGTTTGGGATACTTTTTCAATCTGATTCATGGGTGTTTCACTCCTGCATTGTTACGCCGCCGCGTTTCCGCCACCGTATTACTCTATAATCCGCAGGCTTACCATGTCCTGCACATCCACCATTCCTAAGGGCCGCCCGGAATCATCCACCACCGGAAGCTCATCGATGCGATGGCGATTCATCAACTCCAGGGCCTCGCTGGCGAGTTGCTGTGGCCGGATACACTTAGGATTTCGCGTCATGATGGAAGAAATCGGGCTGTCGATGATGCTTTCAAGCGAAGAAATGCGGCGGCGGATGTCGGCATCGGTAAGAATTCCTGCGATCGCTGCATTGTTATCGACGACCACCAGCGCCCCGGCACGCCGACCGGCGGAGTGCTCGGTGGCGAGTGCCTCTCGCAGGGTGTTTTGGCCATGCACCACCACCAGATTTTTGCCCGCATGAAAACTCATCACCTCAGAAACCTTAAGCAGCTTTCGCCCCAGCGATCCCGCAGGATGAAAGGCCGCAAAATCGGCCGCGGAAAAGTTGCGCATGCTCATCACGCCAAGCATCAGAGCATCGGCGACGGCACTCATGCAGGTAATGCTGGTCGTGGGGGCGAGGCGCAGTGGGCATGCTTCTTCAATATTGCCAAGTTCGATGGCGATGTCGGCCAGACGGCCCAGCGGGCTTTGACGGGTGGAGGTGATCACAATGGTGGATACCGCGCTGCGTTTAACAAAATCCATCAGCCGGATCAATTCATCCGTTTGGCCACCGTATGAAAGCATAAGGATCAAATCACCGGTGCGTATCCGGCCGAGATCGCCATGCATGGCCTCCACGGGGTGGAGAAAATGCGAGGGGGTTCCGGTGCTTGCAAAGCTCGCGCTAACGCGTTGGCCGGCGAGGCCTGATTTCCCAATACCGGTTACCACCAGGACGCCCGGTTTATCCGGCCCGGTTTGGCGATAAATCAGTTCCATGGCCCGGCAAACCGTATCATCCATTCGATTCATGACGGTTAAGAGCGCATCGGCTTGTGACCGCACCACCTGTTGGGCTTCAAGCAGCATTTCGTCCTGGGTGTTTTGCACGGCCGGTTTTACCATTCATTTACAATAATGCATGTTGCCAAGGGCGTAAATCGACCGGGCTATGTGGGCAAGGCATGGGGCCTGTATATCCGGCTCATTGGTGCGAACCCCGATGCGCATTCGGTTTATTTTCGGCAGATTTGGATTGAATTTATGCCATTTATGCGATAGCATGAAATTGATTGGAATACATAAATTATTGGGAGAAGAACCATGAGAGGCTCTCCGCGCCCAGCAAGCATTGGAGTAGGCGTGCCACTGGCCTGCGGAATTGGCGCCGCGGCGGCCTTGGCCAGCCTCACAGCGCCTTTGATAGCAGCTGCACCCGCAACGGCGCCGGTAGTGCCGACGGCACCGGCGTCGCCCACGTTCCAGTACGTCTCCGCGGCGGGGTATCCGGTCGGAACGAGCGTCTCCACCTCCTATGGTACGTCAAGCCTCGGCAATAGCCAGAGTGGATCGTTTGACTTCAATCCCGCACAAGAGACCTCCGTCCCTGCCGGTGGGTATCTCCCGATTCGGAACACAACGCAATTTCGGAATGGGGCTTCAGGGTTCAACCCGCCCCCGCCGCCACTCCCGTCCGGTGCGTTTTATTACGTGCCCCCGGTAACTTACCCTGCAGTTGTAGCTGTTGGACCGTTTTCCCCGAACGGCGTGTACGTTGCCAAAATGACCACCGAGTATGGCTACGTGGGCGGGGTTATGGGGTCGGGTGGCGGCACCACGATCCAATCCGTTGAGAGCCTGGTGAGTTCAGGCCCTACCGCGGTTTCGTTATTGGGCAACGCTGTCGTCGGTGATTTCACTGCGGGGAACGGCGGTTACCCGATCCAGATAAGCCAGGAAATCACTGTCAAGGCGGGCCCCGCGTCGTCATTGGGGGGCTTTTCCGCAGCGAGCGGCTACTTCGCGCCGGCTTCATACGTTACGGGTAACGATGGCGGATTATTTAGCGTTGGCGATGGCGGCTACGGCTGGGTTAAGGTTACCGGGACGCTGAACACTATGAGTCGCCCCGCATCCCTCGGAACGCCGGGCTGGATTTTGGGCAATGACTACGGGACCTATGTGGGCAACGGCGGAGGGCCACCCTTCAAATCCCCGATTCCACCAACGCCCGGATCATCCG
Source organism: Planctomycetota bacterium (assembly GCA_021804985.1). Taxonomy (GTDB): domain Bacteria; phylum Planctomycetota; class Phycisphaerae; order WQYP01; family WQYP01; genus JAJZGD01. The sequence continues at coordinate 41,662 of JAJZGD010000004.1, read as the reverse complement.
GCTACGGGCCAAACCAAGTGGATGCACAGGGTTTTCTGACCGATCCCGCGGAAATCTTTCCAACGAACCACCCTCACCTCGGTGGCCCGGCGAATGGAACCGGATACGGCATTGTGAACGTGGACGGCGGCACATGGAACAACTCGAATGGTGCCTTGCAGATCGGTTTCGGCAGCCAAGGGTTTGTCACCGTGGATTCCGGCGGCAGTATCAACCTCAACAACACTCCAATGGTGGTCGGTCAAGATTTTCCACAGGTCGGGAACGGCGGGTACCAGTACCTGTATTCTGGCGTGGGGACGGTGGTCGTTAATGACGGAAACCTCACATCAACGGGCACCGGCGGTTACGTGGTTATTGGGCTTTCACTCGGCAAATACGGCTCAACCGGTCGGCTTTACTTGACCGGTTCAGCCTCCAAGGCCAGCATCTCATCCGGCATTCTCGTTGGCGATGGCGGCTACGGCCTCTTGGCCATTGAAAACGGTGCGAGTGCCACCAGCGCTGCCGCATACGCTGCGGGACCGGCTAAAACATACGGCACCGCAGGGCAGCCGGGAAGCGGCAACGTTGTCATTGACGGCGCCGGCTCTTCCTGGACAGTCTCCGGCAATGCCGACTTTGGCGTCTCCGGCGTGGCCACCGTCACCGTCCAGAATCACGGTGATCTTAATATTGGCGGCACACTTACCTTGGGCGATCAGTTTGCGGGCAACGGCACGCTTGCGGTGCAGGCGGACGGAACGGTCGAATCAGGCGATGCCACCTTGGGCAATCAGGCCGGAGCAAAAGGCTTTGCCAATGTCAGCAACATTAACACTCTATGGACGGTCGATGGCGACCTTACAGTGGGAAATGCCGGTCAGGGCACCTTAACCTTAAGCAACAACGGCGAAGTCATCACCACCGGAGATGGCATTCTCGGCAGCCAGGCCGGCTCGACCGGATCGGCCACTGTTACCGATGCGGGTACAGAATGGCAAATCAATGGAGAACTTAAAGTCGGCGACAACGGCAACGGGACAATGCAAGTTGAAAATGGCGGCTTTGTTTCGCTGGCGGGCAATCTGGCCATTGCGGACAGCGGCGGCACCTCCTCATTGACGCTTGACGGCAATGGATCGCGCATAATCGCCGGCGGCACTTCGGTTACCGTGGGCGGCAAAGGCGACGGCACGCTTACAGTGCAGAATGCTGCCGACGCGATATTTTCAGGGGCCAGTGTTTCCCTTGGAGAAAACAGCACCGGCACCGGCACCCTCACCGTCCAGGGCAGCAACACCATGATGTCGGCTGGATCGCTTACGGTAGGCAGCCAAGGTACCGGCACCGTTAACGTGCAGGATTCCGCAACGCTTAGCACCGGCACCAATATTTCCCTGGGCGACCAAAGCACAGGTTCGGGCACCCTGACTATTGATGGTGCCTCGGTTACTGATGCTGGCACGCTTAGCGTTGGTGGCTACGGTACCGGCACGCTCACGATTCAAAACAGCGGCAGCCTCACCGTGCAAGGCAACGACATTACCCTTGGTGAGCAGAATACGGGCAGCGGCACGCTGAATCTTGTAGGCAGCGGCTCCACTCTTACCTTCAACGGCGATATGACAATTGGCAAATCCGGATCGGGAACCCTTTCCCTTTCCAGTAATGCAAGCTTTAGCGGTACATCGATGACGCTGGCCTCTGGCACGGGCTTTGGCGGAGCGAGTACTGGCGGAACTGGCGAATTGGATATCAGCGGGGCATCATCGGTATTACTAAGCCAGGATTTAACCATCGGCAAATATGGTGTGGGCACATTGGCGATGGGGGGCAGTTCGGTACTGGCCAACAAAGGGGATGCGACGCTGGGCAGCCAGCCGGGAACCGAAGGCTCTGCAACACTTAACTTCGGCAGCAGTTGGACCGTTGGCGGCAGCCTCACCATCGGCAGCCAAGGTACCGGCACCGTTACCGTTCAGAGCGCATCGAGCCTGATCGCCAATGGTGATTCGCTCACCATCGGTAAAGGTGGCGGGGTCGGTACGCTGACGGCAACCGATCAAAAAACCCAGGTTCAGTACGCAGGCGACTTGATCATCGGTAAAGCCAGCGACGGCACATTTAATATACAAAATGGCGCAGTGGCCCAGGCGACGGCGAACGGAACTGGCGATGTTTATTTGGCGGAAACATCCGGCATCAACGGAAACTTGAATATTGACGGGAGTGCGTCGAGTTTGTCGGCCACCAATCTGGTGGTCGGCGGCACCAGCAGCAAATCCGGTGGTGCCGGAAATGTGGATCTTACAGCGGGCGGCCAGCTGAGCGTGTCGAAAGTCCTTACCATGTGGAAGAACGGTTCGCTCAACCTCGCCGGCAATAATTACAGCGGCGGTGTTACGGTGGGCACGGGAACGGCCGCCACGGCGGGCAATCTCGCGATCTACAGCAGCGGTGAGCTCGCGGCGTCGGGTGCTATAACTGGCAGCGTCACTAATGTCGACGGAACGGTGTCGGTGGGTAACGGTACACCGGGAACTTTGAAAATCACCGGCAACTTCAACCAGACCGGCGGCGTGACAAAAGTGTCGGTTTATGGAACTAACTCGGGGCAATTTTCGCAGTTGGATGCCACCGGCAAGGTAAGCTTTTCCGGTGGAACCGTGGAATTTGATTTTGGCAATGGTTTTGCGCCACTGAAAGGGCAAACATTTCAATTTGTCGATCCACCGCAGTCGGTGGATGTCAGCGGTTCGAATTACACCTTTACCGGATTGGCGCCGGGGTTTGATTTTACCGTCAATCCGGATAGCAATGGCCTGCTTTTCACCGCCCTTAGTAACGGTGTTGCCACCACCACGGCCACGCCTGAGCCCGCAGCGCTTGGCCTCCTGGCAGTTGCCGGTATTGGCTTGCTGTTGCGCCAGCGCCGGCGGGGGAATGCGACAATCAGGTGAATTTTCGGGTTGTTGTCGGCCACTGCGATGGGCATTGCGGCGAGATTTACTGACAAAGTTTTTGGCGATGAAATACGCGTCGAGGCGGCGGTGTGTCAGGTTAAGTGGCGGGGCGGCATCACAATGCTTCTCGAATCACGGCATGTGGCTTTCGCACGTATGGGCGTTGAGGGGCTCGAACCCCCGACCTTACGGGTGTGATCCGTACGCTCTAACCAACTGAGCTAAACGCCCGGCTCATTTAACCTAACATCGGCTGGACTAACTCGCAACGGTGTCGCAGCTGCGTAGCTAAGCGGCCGCTGCTTTGCCAATGCCGGTTATAGGCAAAGGCCGGAGTGGGATTCGAACCCACGAACAACGGATTTGCAATCCGCCCCCTTAGTCCACTCGGGCATCCGGCCAGGGTGATTTATCGTATGGGCTTTATCGCCGAGGCTCAAGGGCAGTGGGTGCCGCCGCCTAAAAGCCAATAGGGGCGACACCGATCGGTCGCAGCGGCGTTCAGGGCAATGTGGTAGCTCCCATAAGGTAGCGGTCACATTCGCGTGCGGCGCCGCGCCCTTCGTTGATGGCCCAGACCACCAGGCTTTGGCCCCGGCGACAATCTCCGGCGGCAAATACCCCCTCAACCGATGTGGCAAACTTGCCATATTCCGCCTGAAAATTACTTCGTGCGTCGGTCTTGAGGCCAAGCTCTTTGGCCAGTGTTTCCTCAGGCCCAAGAAATCCCATAGCCAGCAGAACCAGATCAGCCGGCCATTCCTCCTCAGAACCTGCAATTTCAGTCATTGAAACTTTGCCGTTGGTGTTGCTCCAATTTACGCGAACCGTTTTGATGGCCCGCACCCGGCCCTGGTCGTCACCCAAAAATTCTTTGGTAAGAATGGCAAATTGGCGGGGATCCTGCCCGAACGTCGCCCGCACTTCCTCATGGCCGTAATCGACCCGATAAATTCGCGGCCATTGCGGCCACGGATTGTCGGTCGCGCGCGAAGCGGGGGGCTGCGTAAGCAGCTCGAAATTCACCAGACTGCGGCAGCCGTGGCGCATGGATGTTCCGATGCAGTCGTTGCCGGTATCGCCGCCGCCAATGACGACGACATGTTTGTCCTTGGCGCTGATAAACTTTCCGTCTGAGAGATTTGAATCCAGCAGACTTTTGGTATTGGCGTGGAGAAATTCCATGGCGAAGTGGACGCCGCCCAGATTGCGACCAGGCGCCGGCAGGTCTCGGGGTTTCGTGGCCCCGCAGGCCAGAACAACGGCATCAAATTCATGGAGCATGTCATGAATGCTGATATCTCGCCCGACATGCACGCCGGTGACAAATTTTACGCCTTCGTGCTCCATAATTTTCAGGCGGCGGTCCACGACGGCCTTCTTATCGAGCTTCATATTGGGGATGCCGTACATAAGCAGGCCGCCGATCCGATCTGCCCGCTCGTAAACGGTTACCAGATGGCCGGCCTTATTGAGTTGGTCGGCGGCGGCGAGGCCGGCGGGTCCGGAACCAATAACCGCGACGGTTTTGCCGCTTCGTTGCAGCGGGGGTTGCGGCTTAACCCAGTCATTTTCCCACGCGTGTTCGATGATGGTTTGTTCAATATTCTTAATGGTTACGGGTGGCTCGTTAATGCCCAACACACACGACCCCTCGCAAGGGGCGGGGCATACGCGGCCGGTAAACTCCGGAAAGTTGTTGGTGCGCCAAAGCCGCTCAATGGCCTGTTTCCATTGGTCTTTGTAAACCAGATCATTCCAGTCGGGTATTAAATTGTTAACGGGGCAGGCGCTATTGCAAAAGGGAACGCCGCAATCCATGCAGCGGGCGCCCTGGTCGCGCAGTTTCGTGCCGGGCAAATGATCATGGAATTCGCGCCAGTCGAGTACCCGCAGCCGGGCGGCGCGGCTTGGCGCCGCTTCACGTGTGTGTTCCAAAAACCCGGTTGGTTTACCCATGTTGAACTTCCTCAACGGTGTTTTCAGCGGCGGCGCGGGCCATCTCTTCCAAGGCGCGGCGATATTCGATCGGCATCACCTTGCGGAAAAAGGCCACTTGCGCTGTCCAATCCTTTAGAATTTTCTGGGCGGTCACGCTGCCGGTGTGCTGCTGATGTTCCTGAATTAATTCCTTAAGCTCGGTGATATCGACGGCATCGGTCACCGGTTCAAGCTCAACCATCGCCAAATTGCAGCGCGCAAGGAACTGGTCTTCCGGATCATAAACAAACGCAACACCGCCGGACATTCCCGCCGCAAAGTTTCGACCGGTTGAACCGAGCACGACTACGCGGCCGCCGGTCATGTATTCACAGCCGTGATCACCCACGCCTTCAACCACGGCGGAAGCGCCGGAGTTTCGGACACAGAATCTTTCGCCGGCCACGCCGCGGAAAAACGCTTTCCCGCTGGTGGCGCCATACAGCGCGACATTTCCAATAAGGATATTTTCGTGGGCGTTGAATGTGCTGCGGGCATCGGGGTATACCACGATCAGGCCGCCCGAAAGGCCTTTGCCAACATAGTCGTTGGCATCGCCTTCGAGTTCCAGCTTGACCCCGCGAGCCAGCCATGCACCAAGGCTTTGTCCGGCCGAACCGGAGAGTTTTATCTCAATGGTGGCATCCGGCAACGCCAACTCACCGTGCTTTTTGGAAATCTCATGGCTCAGGGTGGTGCCCACCGTCCGATGGGTGTTTTTAATGGCGTAGGCCAGCTTGATGGGCTTGCCGGTATCGATCGCCTCTCGGGCATCCTGCACGATCTGATAATCCAGCGAATGCTCCAGGCCATGATCCTGCTTTCGAACGCAGCGCACCTCTACCCCCTCATGAAGTTTGACGGCGGGAGAAAGAATGGGCGTCAGATCCAGGCCTTGGGTTTTCCAATGCTTGATCGCTTCACCGACTTCCAGGCGATCGACGCGGCCGATCATTTCATTCATGTTGCGGAACCCCATGAACGCCATCAGCTCGCGCACTTCCTCGGCGAGCAGGAACATGAAGTTGATGACATATTCCGGCTTGCCGGCGAATTTTGCCCGGAGCACGGGGTCCTGCGTGGCAATGCCCACCGGGCAGGTGTTGAGATGGCAAACGCGCATCATAATGCAGCCCAGCGTCACCAGCGGGACTGTGGCAAAGCCAAATTCTTCCGCACCCAGCAGCGCACCAATGATCACGTCGCGGCCGGTTTTTAGCTGGCCATCCACCTGCACCACGATGCGGCTGCGCAAATCATTGAGCACCAAGGTTTGGTGCGCTTCGGCCAAACCGAGTTCCCACGGGGCACCGGCATGCTTGATGCTTGTCAGCGGCGACGCACCCGTGCCGCCATCATGCCCGGCGATTACGACGTGATCCGCATGCGCTTTGGATACACCGGTGGCAACGGTACCCACGCCAACTTCCGCGACAAGCTTCACGCTGATGCGCGCCGCAGGATTGGCATTTTTCAGGTCGTAAATAAGCTGCGCCAAATCTTCAATGGAATAAATATCATGGTGGGGGGGCGGGCTGATGAGTTGCACGCCCGGCGTTGAATGCCGCAGCTTGCCGATGTAACGATCCACTTTATGGCCGGGTAACTGTCCCCCTTCGCCGGGTTTGGCGCCCTGTGCCATTTTGATCTGCAATTCGTCGGCATTGGCGAGGTAATGGCTGGTAACACCGAAGCGCGCACTGGCAACCTGTTTAATGGCCGACCGACGAAAATCCCCATTGGCGTCGCGCTTAAACCGCCGCGAATCTTCGCCGCCCTCACCGGTGTTGGATTTGCCGCCAATGCGATTCATGGCGATGGCCAGTGTTTCGTGGGCCTCGGTTGAAATCGAGCCGAGACTCATCGCCCCGGTGGCGAAACGTTTGACGATTTCGCTGGCGGGTTCCACTTCGGCAAGCATCACGGGAGTTTCAGCGGCCTTGAGTTTAAAAAGGCCTCGGAGCGTGCAAAGTCGCCCCGCCTGCTCATTAATAAGCCTGGCGTAACGGGCATAACCCTCCCGGCTGTTGGTGCGCGTGGCGTCCTGAAGGGTTGCAATCGTATCGGGGTTAAGCAGATGCTGCTCACCATTTTTTCGCCACGAATATTGGCCCCCCTCCGGCAGCACATTGAGCTTGATCGCGGTTGGCTCCGATGGATAGCCGATGGCATGGCGGCGCAGGGCTTCCCGCGCGAGAACATCAAAATTTACACCATCAATTTTCGATACGGTTCCGGCAAAGCAGCGATCAATCACCTCGCTATGCAGACCGATGGCCTCAAAAATCTGGGCGCCCTTGTAGCTTTGCAGCGTGGAGATGCCCATTTTGCTCATGACTTTCAAGATGCCTTTGCCGCTGGCTTTGATGTAATTTTTTACCAGCTTTTCATCATCCAGCGACCCTTCAATGGTGCCATCACGCTTTAATCCCCAAAGCACTTCGAACGCGAGGTAAGGATTTATGCCATCGGCCCCATAACCGATGAGCATGCAGTGATGATGCACTTCGCGGGCTTCGCCGGTTTCAATAATTATGCCGATGGCGGTGCGGGTTCCCGCCCGCACGAGATGGTGATGCAGCGCCCCGCACGCCAGAAGTGCCGGTATTACCACACGCCCTTCGCCAATGTTGCGATCAGTTAGCACGACGAGGCTGCAGCCGTCTTTAATTGCCGCATCCGCTTCCTGACAAATGCGCTCAATGGCGGCCGGCATGCCCGCTTCGCCCGCGCTGCGGTCAAACGTCGCATCGATGACGCGCGACCGCCAGCCGCGATAATTCATTTCTTTAATGCGGGCCAATTGGGCATTAGTCAAAATTGGTTGTGACAGCAGCAGGCGATGGCAGTTTTCCGCTGTCGGCTCGATTAAATTGCGCTCCGGGCCGATGTAGCATTCGAGGCTCATCACGATCGCCTCTTTGTCTGAATCCAGCGGCGGGTTGGTAACCTGCGCAAAGGTTTGCTTGAAATAATCGTACACCAACCGCGGTTGGTCGCTCAGGCACGCCAGCGCCGCATCGTTGCCCATCGAGCCAAGCGCTTCCAAACCGGCGGTCCCCATGGGAAGGATAAGCTTGTAAACGTCTTCCGTGGTGTAGCCGAGACACTGTGCCCGCGTCAGCAGTGATTGAGGGTCAAACGGCGCAACGGATGCGGGGGTCGCCAGCTCTTCAAGAGTGATTTTTTGCTCTTGCAGCCACTGGCCGTAAGGCTTTTCCCCGGAGAGGCCCGCCTTAATTTCGGAATCGTCGATGATGCGGCCCTGCTGAAAGTCGACGAGGAACATGCGGCCCGGTTGAAGCCGCCCCTTCCGCGCGATATTGGCGGGATCGATTTCAAGTACGCCAACTTCGCTGGCCATGATCACCAGATCATCCTTGGTGACGTAATAGCGGCTCGGGCGAAGGCCGTTGCGATCGAGCACAGCGCCGATGCAATGGCCATCGGTAAACGCCACGGATGCGGGGCCGTCCCATGGTTCCATCATGCAGGAGTGAAATTCATAAAACGCGCGGCGGCGGGGATCCATGGATTCATGGTTTTGCCACGCCTCGGGAATCATCATCATGACGGCGTGCGGCAGACTGCGGCCGGTTTGAAGAAGCATTTCCAGGCAGTTGTCGAAATCGCCGGAGTCGGAATTGTCCCGTTCAATCACCGGTTTAATTAGGTCGATCTCATCGCCAAAAAGGCGGCTTTCGAACATCCCTTCGCGCGCATGCATCCAATTGGCGTTGCCGCGGCGCGTATTAATTTCTCCGTTGTGGGCCATGAGCCGCAGCGGCTGCGCGCGATCCCATGAAGGAAAGGTGTTGGTACTGAAGCGCGAATGCACGAGCGCGAGATGGGCGACATAATCCGGATCGCCGAGATCAGCGGCGAAATATTCGCGCACCTGCGCCGAGGTCAGCTGCCCCTTGTAAATAATCGTTTTAGACGACAAGCTGCAGATGTAAAAATATTCAGCCTGCGGCAGATCGGAACTGCGAATGCGATGGCCGGCCATTTTTCTGGCGATGTACAACTGCCGTTCCAGGGCGTCGTTACCAGTAGGTTTGGTGCTTTGGACGAAAATCATCCGCATCGTCGGCTCGGTACGGCGTGCGGATGGGCCGATACCGCTGCCGTTCACCGGCAAGTTGCGCCAACCCAGAAATTTTAGTCCCGATTCAGCAACGCATTCTTCGACGAGCTTTTCACACCATTGCCGCTGCTCATTGTCCGATGGCAAAAATACAATGCCCGCACCGTATTGGCCCTCGGGCGGCAATTCGATGCCGGCATCCCGCTTGGCAACTTTTACGAGAAATGCATGCGGAAGTGACGTTAAAATTCCCGCACCATCGCCGGTGTTCTCTTCGCAACCGCACGCGCCGCGATGCTCCATGTGCTCAAGCATGGTCAGGGCATTGGTGAGAATATCGTGGCTGGATTTTCCCTTAATGTGGGCAATAAAACCAACACCGCAGCTGTCGTGTTCAAATTCTGGATCGTAAAGACCCGTCTTGCCGGGCCTTAGGCTCGGCTTTCCGGTAGCAGTCAACGTATAAACCTCCGTGCGTGAGGCACGCCCTCAGCTTGAAAAAACACCGCTCCGCCCATGCGATCCCATACGGCTGGTCTCGAACAATATATAGTACATGTGCAGTGCGGCAGTATCAACTCGGCGGCCAATATTGGTGGGGTGTGCGGCGCAGCGGCCTTTCGCTTGCGGCTGACTGGCGGGGGGGCGCGCCCGCATATCCTTGAAGCGGGGTGCCCAAGATGCCGGGATGGCTTACTCCAGATTGCCTGGTAACGCCATTTCCTCAGCTGCGGCCTGCCAATATGGGAAGCGTTTTGAACCGGCCGTTCAAAATCGCCTGCGCGTCGGTGTGCAACCAGTCCTTCAGCACGCTGGCATAAACCGTGCGAAAATCGACGGTGAAGCGCAGGTCGCCATGATCCAGATGCGCCGGCGAAAGTGACGGCTCGACGCCGAGCAGGCCCGGGCGGATCGAGCCGCCCATTAAAAACATGGGGGCGGCGGTGCCATGATCGGTTCCGCCACTGGCATTTTCAGCGACGCGGCGGCCAAATTCTGAGAAAGTCATCACCAGTGTTCGGTCTAAATTACCTTGTGCCTTGAGGTCATTGATAAAACTCGTCAACGCATCGGACAGGTCTTTCATGAGTTTGTCGTGTCGCGACTTTTCGTTGGCATGTGTATCAAACCCACCCATGGATACGTAATACACGGTGGTGGGCAGATCGGCGTGAATCATTTTCGCAACATTCGCAAGCGAACGGCCAAGGTCACTATCCGGATAGGGCACCGCGTTATGAAAGTCATCGGTGGCGTGGCGAATATCCGCTCCGGCCAGGTGCGCATCAAGGGCCACACGCTGGAGAAAATTCAGCGAATCCTGGCCCGCCAACACCGCTTCAGGATGCCCGCTGATGCCATTGAGCTCATCGTAAATTGAATGCATACGGCGGCTGAAAAGGGTTTTCCGCGAACCGGGAAGCCATTGGAATGCGGCGGGGTTCATAAATGATACGGAACTGAATTCTTTGCCATGCAGCGCCATCGGCGAAGTAGGCCCGACGTTCACCGCCGCCTCCGGCGTCACGGGGTCCGCCCCACAACATTGATTATCAAAATATCGCCCCAACCAGCCATGGTTTGCCTCGATCGCCGGTTGCGCCGTCTGCCAGATCGCCATCGATCGAAAATGCGACCGGTTGGGGTTTGGATATCCTGCGCCGAGTACCACGCTAAGGTGACCGGCATCAAATAATGACTTCATGCCCGTCATGTTGGGGTGCAGTGCCAGTCCACTGCCGCGCCCCAGCGAAAGTAAATTGCGGTTGATGGCCAGCCGCGGCCGCGCACGCCGATAGTCGTCGTTATCGACCGGTATAACGGTAGAAAGCCCGTCATTGCCCCCGCCCAATTGAACCACCACAAAAATGCGGTGATCGCTTTTACGGGTTTTTCCAGTCGATGCGTCGCGCGTATTGGCGAGGGCCCGCCCGGTGGATTCCAAAAATGCCGGCAGGGTCGTCGCCGCGGACAGCACGGTCATCCCACGTGAAATAAAAAGTCGGCGTGTGTGCAGATCATCAAACATAAGAACAGCCTCCGGCAATGGATGGTGACTTTAGCAAAGCTGATATCGAGGTTCGGCCAGCATCAGGTGCAGCATGGATAAGAGCATAAATTTTTCTTCTCCGACGGCGGAAAGCGGCCTGGCGTTCGCCGAGCCATTGCGATTCAGAAATCGGATCAGATCCAGCCGACGGTCGGCGGGTATGCCGTGCGGGATCAGTCGGGAGAGATAAAAATCAACAGCATCACGGGTATTGGCAATCTGGCGGGCGGCGAGTTCCGCACACGGATTGATCGGCGATTCAAATTCACGGAGGCATTTTTCACCCAGGATGCGCCTTAATCTTGGCGGCATGCGGGCGGCGTAGCGTCCGGTGACCAGCAATGCCGGCATGTTATAGCGGGCCATTAATGTGCCGGTGTCGATCCATTCTTTTCCGGTTGGCCAGCCTCCGACATTGGGGGCTTCGAAGAGCATTTGGCCCATGAGTTCCATCGATAACAAAAATGCGCCCGGATTGGGGGCTGAGGTGCCGAGCAGCTTGAGGGTGCCGGCGATCAGTTCGGCCGGCGATTTGACCTTGTTGTTTACCACGGCGTCGCTGTAGAACCATTGGCTGGAAAAGAGCGTTTTCAGGGTGGGTTTAAGTTCCCATGCATTTTGTTTCAGGCAGTCAGCCAGTCCGCTGATTACCTGCGGCGGCGGTTCATCATTGCCGAAATAAATGGCCAGCTTGGTGGCAAAATGTTTTGGCGTTGCGGGCTGCTCGAAGATGATATCGAGAATATCGCGGCCATTGAATCGGCCGGTGCGCCCCAGAAAGGTTTTTTCGCCAAAATCATGCTGCCGCGCAAGAAAGACGGCCCGATCGTCAAAAAATGTCCAGCCGGTCCACGCCCGGGCGGACTGCCGCACGTCTTCCTCGGTGTAATTCCCGATGCCCATGGTAAATAATTCCATCAGTTCGCGTGCGAAGTTCTCGTTGGGATGGGCTTTTCGATTTTGGTTGTTATTCAGATATGCCAGCATGGCGGGATCAATCGCCATTTGCCACGTCAGCGTTTTGATATTGCCTGCGGCATGCGTCCGGAACAGATTGTTTTGCATGTACATATGATAAGCATTATGAACCATGTCAAACCCGCTGACGAAAAGCCCATGCCAGAAAAGGGTAAGCTTTTCTTCCAGCGGCCGCGGTGTATGGATCATCCGGTGCAGCCACCAGAATCGCATCTCCTGCATTTTTTCAAAACTCGCCTGAAAAAAGCGGGTCAGGGTCTTCCGCCGCTCGGCAGGGGTAAATCGCTGAAAAAAAGCTCGGCGCCGCCGTGGCGAGCCAAAAACCGGATGGGAATAGGCATCAAACTCTAAGGGATAGACGTACGCCGGCTCGGCCTCATAATCCACCACTTTGGCGACCGCCGCCTGTGGCGAAAGCCGCAGCAGTGCTTCTACCGCTTCAGGCGGGGCGCAGAACCCCGTGCGATTAAGCAGGTGGGCCGCCTTCTCTCGGCTCCACTTAAATCCGGGGACGTTCCAGGCTGCAGTAAGCATATCGGGCGTGGTCATAATCAATGCCTCAAGTTATCGAAGCGTTCCATGCACCAGCGGGGTAGCGGGCAGAATTTGTTGCCCCTTGGCAGTATCACGCTTTGGCAAAGCAATGGTTGCGAATATTTACATATGAGTGGTGAGGGGCGGCGATAACCGGGCGACCCAATAAAATCGGACCCGATCGCCGATGCGCCTGCCCCGGCATCCCCATCCTCGCAGCCACTTGAAAGGGTGAATTCACCGCGGCGAGCCTTGGGTCGTGCACCGATGCGGCTTTGGTTACACTATATTGTCGGGTCGTGCGTTGCGGCCCATTCGCATTTCGAGGTCACCATGGGGCGGTTATCGTGATGGTCGCTCAGCGCTTATTAGCGTTGCGTGGCCTGTGTTGGGCGTGCCCCTCGCAGGCGTTGCATTTAACACAGTCCCATCTGACTTGGCTTCCGGAGGTTCGCGTGACATCTTTTGGTATAAAACTCGCCCTGTTCTGTCTGCCCGTATGCTCCGTGGTGGTTGCCGCAGCGGCGCCGCCCCCGGCACCTTTTAGCGCTCGGGCGGCCATCCCCGCCAATGCGAATTGGATTGCATATGTCCGGTTGGTGTCCGCGAAGGGAAGCCCGTCTGCCGCGACCGGCCCGGTGCTGGATATCGAACGAAGTCCGCAATTTAAGCAATTAGCCAAAGTGTGTCGAACCCATTTAGGTATCCGCATCGAGCACAATGTGCAGGCGCTTACGATTTTTGGCACAACTGTGGGCCCGGGAGGCAAGGGCGTATTTGCCATCGGAACCACCGCCAAGCCCCGTACCATCATCGCAGCGCTCAAGGGGGATAAGGGTGTAAAGGTATTGTCATATGATGGAATAAACATCTATAAATTCAACGCGCAGGCGCAACATTCCCCCGGGCAGCCGCCGATATATGTTTCCGTTCCGAAACCGGGCCTGGTGCTCGGCTCCAGAAATAAATCGCTGTTTGAGGATTCACTGAATTGTGTTTTAGGGGTAAGCAAACCCAAGCCGCCGCAATCGGCGCTTTTCAGCCACATGCCGGAAAATGCCATCGGGTACGTTTGCCTTACCCACGTGCAGCAGCTGATCGATAAAGTGCAGAACCCGTTGGATGTGCCGCCTCCGGTTAGAAAGGTTAAATCCATTTGGCTGGCCATTGCGCCCGGGCCGGGTGGGTATCTGGTTCAGGGCAAATTCTCGATGCTTTCGCCGGTGGCTGCGATGCAGACCGGCAATCAACTACGCAACTTTCAAAGAATATTTATCAACCGCGCTTCAGGCGCCAATGCCAACGATCATCAGATGGTGATGGCCGGTCTTATCCACCGGCTTAAAATTACCAACGTCCGGTCGCAGGTGCTCATTCACTGGTCGCTGCCCCGACGCATGCTGCGCAGTGCGGCAGCAACCTGGCATAAGGGCGCGCCAAAGCCATGAGTATGACGCATGGCCATTGTGCCCGCTTTTTAACCAACCTTGAGCGCGTGTTCGGATATACTCGAAGCTTATGAAAACACAGATAGACCCACCAACGGTGCCCGTGGCGATCTCTGATCCCATTAACGCCCGCATTCTGGCGATTTCAGAAGACCGCATTCAGGGTTTTTCGGCCGATCCCATCGGCGAGATTTCACGCCTGTCCGGTGTCGATGAACCAACGGTTATCGCACGCATAGCCGCCATGCTTGGCGCAGGCGTTATTCGCCGGGTACGTCAAACGCTGCTGGCCACAAGCCTTGCCGATGGTGCGCTGGTTGCCTGGCAGGTGCCCGCCGAGCAGCTCAATAGCGCCTTTGAATTTATGTTCCGCGAAGATCCCTTCTCCGGCCATGTGGTGATCCGTTCAACCGACGGCAACACCTCCGGGTCGCGTTATCGCCTTTGGACTACGCTGAAGGTGCCGCAGGGATTTTCTATTCGTCGGCATTGTGAAGCGCTCCAGCGGCGCGTGGGGGCTGAATCATTTCACATCATGCCGGCGAAATGCCTGTTCACACTCGGTGTGGGGCACGTACGGCGGCGCCACATAGCGCCCGGCAGTATGGCCGAAGCACCGGCCGAGGTTACCTCGACCGACGTGGTTAAGCTTTCGCCTGGGCAATGGAACGTGCTGGTGGCATTGAAGCGGGAATTTTCGCCATCGGAAATCCGCCGCGATTTATGGTTGCCCCGCGCCGCCGAGGCGGGGGTTTCGCTGGACGAATTTTTATCGATCGGCCGCGAATTATCTTCAATGGGGGTGGTGGGGCGGTTTTCGACTTTTCTGGAGCACGTCAAACCGCTTTCCACCGGCGAAAAAGTGACGCAGTACAACGCCCTTTATCACTGGGCGGTTCCCGCCGGTCGCGAACTTGACGCCGGTAAGCAGGTGGGACGCTTCCACATCATGACGCACGCTTACTGGCGCGAGGGTGGGCCGGAGTTTGGCAATGTCAATGTGATGGGGGTGGCGCACGGGTCTGACAAGGGATTGCTTCTCGAACACAAAAAGGCAATCGATACGCATTTGGCGGCATGCGGCATGGCCGTGAATTATACGAATGTATTCTGGGGTGGGCGAAGCGAAATAAAGCCGAGCGAGGTGGTGCCGACAAAATATTTGCAATGGTGCCTTAAAATGGGTATCGAGCCTGAAACGATGAGAGTATAGGTTTGCATGTCTTATTATGAAGGGAAGGCAGTAACGTTGATGAATGAAATATTTCCACCTGCTGCACAGTCGGGTGGCGGGGAAGAGAACTTTGATATCAATCAGGCGGTAAACGAAGCCATGGCCGGCCTGACGATGGACGATTTGCTGACACGCGTGAAGACGACCGCATCGGCACCGGATGCGTCCGAGGCGCGACCGGTTCGGGGTGGTCGCCCATCCGGCGTCGCCGATGAAGCCGTGGACAATCGAGTGCGTCGCGGCGTGGTGGCGGCCATACGTGGGGGCAGTGTATTTGTCGATCTTGGGGGCAAGTCGCAGGGCGTTTGCCCGCTCGAGCATTTCGCCCCGTCGGATTTGAACCTGCCGGAGCAGGCGGTCCGCATTGGTGAAGAGCATGAATTTGTTTTTGCGGGTTACAACGCGGCCGAAGGCTTGGTGCTGTTATCGCGCAAAGGCTCGGTGAACCATGGCGGTTGGGATCAGCTGCATGATGGCGACATTGTCGAGGGCGTGGCCACCGCGGCCAACAAGGGCGGCCTGGAAGTGAAGATCAATAACCTGCGGGCGTTTATGCCGGCGGGGCAAGTGGATGTTAAATTCACGGCGGATTTAAATTTACTCGTTGGTGAGCGCTTTAAATGTCAGATCATAGAAATTGATCGGATGGAAAAGCGCTTGATCGTGAGCCGCCGAGTTTTGATGGAAGCGGAACTGGCGGTGAAGCGGGAAAAACTATGGACGGAATTGGCAACCGGTCAGATCGTGACGGGTTTGGTCACGCGGGTGGTGCCATTTGGGGCGTTTGTTGATCTTGGTGGCGTTGAGGGGCTGATACACGTATCGGCCATGAGCCACGGCCGGGTCTCTGATCCGGGCAAAATTGTGCGGGCCGGCGACAGCGTTCAGGTGATGATTCTTTCGCTCGATCGGGAAAAGCAGCGCATCGCATTGGATCTGCGTTACCGCATGGCGGATCCATGGCTGGAAGTTTCCACCACCTATCCGATTGGAGCCATGGTAGAAGGCACGGTAACGCGGCTGATTGATTTTGGCGTGTTCGTTGAGCTCGCACCCGGGGTTGAGGGGATGGTGCACGTATCGGAACTATCAAGCCGCCGAGTGGCCCATCCCCGACAGGTGGTATCACCGGGCGACCGGGTCCGGTTAAAAGTTTTAAGCATTGATCTGGACAAGAAGCGGATAAGCCTGTCGATAAGTCAGGCGCAATCGGCAGAAATGGCCGCGGCCGAAGCGCCTAAAGTATCCGATGCCTCCGCGCAGCGCAACATGCCGGCCATGCCGGCAGCGGCACCAGAGAAGCCCAAGGCCAATGCGGGTGTGCAGCGTGTGTTAAAGGGCGGGCTTTGAGTTGCAGTAGCGGCGGGGCGCTGGGAAATACTCGGGGGTTGACAAACATTGTGAAAAATAGTACAAAGTCTTCCAGTGAGAGCGCCGGGCAAGGTAGCCAAGGGGTACCAGACCCCAAAGTTAACAAAGATGGCAGCCGGCCATCGGCTGGTCCACTCGGCCGGCTGGAGCAGCATGCCACCGAGGTCAGCGAGCGGCAGGCGGCAACCGGTTGGCGGCGAATGGCGGGCATGGGGATAGAGTTTTTCGGAGTGGTGTTGATCTGCGCCCTGGTCGGGATGTGGTTCGACGACCGATTTAAACTCCATGGCTTGGGCACGTTGGGGGGTATCGTGATCGGGGTGGTTGGCGGAACTTATCTTCAGATTCGTACCTTCCTGTGGGTTGATAAAAAGTAGGCACAAGCGTGGCTCAAACCGCTGAATCCAAGTATCTCCCGGAAAAATATTTACGACTGGGATTGCTTTTCTGCCCCATTGCGGTGGTGCTTTTTGGGGCGGGCGTGGGGGCTGCAGCTGCGGCTTTGCTCAATCGCCCGGTGCATCCCCTTGAGATGCTGGTCGCCGCGGGTATCAGCATTATCGTGGGCCTGTTCGCCGTTCTTCCCATGGCCATCATGATCGGGCGCGGAGGCGTTATGTTGCTGCGTTGTGCGACGCTGGCGAACATGGCGCGGCTGGTGGGCGTCGGTATTGGGGGGGTGGTGGCGGTTACGGTGCTTCCGCGCGATGCCCATAAAATGGCATTAATACTTTGGCTGGTTGGCTTTTATTTTCTTTTGTTGATTGGTGAAAGCGTGGTTTCATCCTGGGTGATGAAGCACTCGCGAATGTAAAGGCCAAATGTTTGACGCTCATGCGTGGATGGGTTAAAACTCCATGCCCTGCGTGTCTTTGGGCAGCTCTGGCGGGCTGCATCCAACTCAGGGTAAACGTAAATCAGAGTCGATATGATCTCCGGTTTTTCCACCGAAGTTTCGACAGCTCCACTTGTAGCGGTCGATGTGCTCAATGGTACGGTACCCCACCGTATCTGGGATCAGCCGCTGTTTACACTTTTTGGTCAGCCAACCTACTTTACCAGCCATGTGCTTATGCTGGTGCTTTCGGCGGCGCTGATGCTGGCTATTTTCCCGTACATGGCGCGAAAATTACAAACGGATCCGGTGCCCACCGGCGTGCGGAATTTCTTTGAGGCCATGCTGGTATTTCTCAAGCAGGAAACCTTCGACCCCATGCTGGGCAAATGGTCGGATGTATTTACCCCCTATTTATGGACCGCATTCTTTTTCATCCTTTTTGCCAATCTGATGGGGATGGTGCCCGTCGATGAACTTATTACGATTATCAACCGCGGGGCCGGCGCTCATATTCCGGAATTCTGGGGTGGGGCCACCGGCGATCTCACCGTCACCGCGACGCTTGCCATCTGCACCTTTTTAACCGTTCACATCACCGGCATCGGTGAATTTATTCGCCAGGCCCGCCGCGTCGGCCATGGCCATGCGCATCCGGTCGTCAAGCGATCCATCCTTGGCGCTATGTTGGTTGGCATGGGAAAATATCTTGCCCATATTGTGCCCCCCGGCGTGCCCTGGTGGCTTTGGCCTTTTATGTTTGTTCTTGAATTGCTGGGAACCTTCGTAAAGCCGCTGGCCCTTTGCATGCGGTTGTTTGCCGTGATGATGTCCGGGCCGTTGGTGGTGGCCGTTCTGGTGAGTATTGTTTTTGCCCTTGGCGGCGTTGTGATGCGGGGCGTGGCCGGTGTGCCGGTCATTCTTTTCGGCACGGCGTTTGAGGCTTTGCATCTGCTTGAAGCGTTTCTTCAGGCATACATTTTTACACTGCTGAGTGCGGCCTACATTGCGGAGGCCGTAGCCACTGAACATTGATTGTCATGGGATTGTCATGGGATTGTTACGGGGATGATCGCGGACTTGGTGTCTGCGGACGGTACAAGATAGATTCGTGGAATTAAAGGAGTTCTTATGGATGTCGCAACCACAACGCACGCCCACCAGATGGTTTCGCAGAGCGCTGAAGCCATGGAATCGTTAACCAAATCGATTCAAATCGCCGGCGCCCTGATTGGCGCGGGGGCAGGCGTAGGCGGAGCCGGTGCCGGTGTCGGTGCAATCGGTGGAAGCATGTGCGAGGCAACCGCCCGTCAGCCGGAACTGATCAATATGATTCGAACGCAGTTCTTTCTCGCCGCCGCCATCATTGAAGGTTTCACCTTTCTGCTGCTGGTTTTGGCGATGATTGTACTGATTCGCAACGGCGGCCTCTGAGGCGGGGTGCGGTTGGTATCCGCCGCGCACGGCCGATCACCCCGTCCCGCCAGAAGGAAATGGAAATCGCCATGAACAAATTTACGATGCAGCCCGGCAATCTCCCCAACGGCGGCCCCTCGCTTGGCAGACAGTTGCCCGGCCGTCGGCTGCTTGCGCCCCAATTGCTGGCCCCCCGGCTGTTTGCCCCAATGCTCGGCGTGTTATCCGTGCTGCTGGCGTCTTCAATGGCTTATGCATCTGGTGGGGGGCGCAGCACTTCGAATGAAGGCGCATCGCTGATGTCCATTCAAGTGGGCATGGGGTTGATCACCCTGGTGATTTTTGCGCTGTTGGTCATGTTGCTGGGAAAATTTGCGTGGCGCCCGCTGATTACCGGGCTTAAACGCCGCGAAGAAGCCATCCGCGAGAGTATCCGTGCGGCTGCCGAGGCAGAAGCGCAGGTCGAACAGACGCGGCGCAGCCTGGAGGAAAAAATCGCCGAGGTGCAGCGGCAGGCATCACTGCAACTTCAGCAGGCCAAAGCGGATGCGGCCAAGGCGGCGGAGATTATTCGTCAGCATGCCGAGGCCGAATCACGTGCCATCAAAGATCAGGCAATCCGCGATATTCAGACCGCCAAACAGCAGGCGCTTTCGGAAATCGCCGATTACACTTTGCAACTCAGTTCGCTCATGGCATCGAAAATCCTTTCCCGCCAGGTATCGCCGCAAGATCAGGATAATCTGATATCTCAAACGCTCGAAGAGTTATCTGCCTACCGGGATGGCCGATGATGGTTTACCGGTATCCGGCGATTGGAATTAAGTTATGAGTCATGAGCCGACAAAAAAGAGTTCCATAGCTGCGGTATATGCCGCTGCACTTTACGATTCGGCGGCGGCGGTCGGATCGGTTGCCGATGTACTCGATGATATGGAGTCGCTGCGTGCTTTGCTCGAGGCCAAAAGCGGCCTGATGAGCCTGCTTAGTGCTGAAACCATCAGCAGTGCGGAAAAGCTTCAAATTTTGGTTGGCGCGTTTGGCGCGTGCCTCAATCCACTAACCATGGCGACGCTGCGGTCGATGGCGCACCGGGATCGGCTCGAGTTATTTCCGGAATTTGTTACCGCGGTGGTGGATGTTCATCACCAGCGATGCGGACGCACGAGCGTTCATATTTTTTCCGCGGCGCCCCTCACCCCGGAACAAACTTCGCGCATTGAATCGCAATTAAATAAAAAATACGGTTCGCAGGTTATGTTGAAAATCTCCATCTTGCCCGAACTTATCGCGGGCATTCAGATTAAGATCGGCGATACATTTATTGACGGTTCGGCTCGGCAGCGTTTGTCTGATCTTAAGGCGAGCATTAAGCACGCGCTGTTTACCGATCTCGCCGAGAACCTTGGACAAATGGTTTTGCCGTAAAGGCTTAAGGCCGCCGATGGTTGTTGGCGGCATATGGGAAGGTGCATATACATGAAGTTTAAAATTGATGAAATCACATCCGTTATTCAGCGGGAAATAACCAATTACAAGGATGAACTCGATGTTGCGCAGGTTGGCCGTGTAATCGACGTGGGCGATGGCATTGCCCACATTTACGGACTTACCAGCGCGATGGCGGGAGAAATGCTTGAATTCCCCAATGGAATTTTCGGCCAGGTGTTTAACCTTGAAGAGGAAACGGTCGGCGCCGTGATCTTTGGAGATTTCGCCGACATTAAAGAAGGGGATGTGGTTAAGGCGACCGGCAAGCTGTTGTCCGTGCCCGTGGGGGCGGCCCTGCTTGGCAGAGTCGTTAATCCGCTGGGGCAGCCCATTGATGGCGGCGCCGCCATCGAGACCGGCGAACGCCGGCTCGTGGACATCATTGCACCCGGAATCGCTGATCGCCAGCCCGTCAAGGAACCGCTCCAGACCGGCATAAAGGCTATCGACTCGATGATTCCCATTGGCCGCGGCCAGCGTGAGTTGATCATCGGCGATCGCAAAACCGGAAAGACGGCCGTGGCGGTAGACACCATCCTTAACCAGAAAAAATTCTTCGGCACGCCGAGTGAAGTGATATGCGTTTACGTAGCGATCGGTCAGAAGGAATCGACTGTCGCCGGAGTGGTGGATGTGCTGCGCCGCAATGGCGCAATGGATTACACGATCGTCGTCAATGCCAGTGCCGCCGATAGCGCTCCGCTGCAATATATTGCCCCGTATGCGGCGTGTGCCATGGCGGAATACTTCATGTGGAAAGGCAAGGCAACGCTCTGTGTTTACGACGATCTTTCTAAGCAGGCCCAGGCGTATCGCCAGCTTTCGCTGCTTTTGAGGCGCCCGCCGGGCCGGGAGGCCTATCCCGGCGATGTGTTTTACCTCCATAGCCGCCTTTTGGAGCGCGCCTGCAAACTATCCAAGGAAAATGGGGGCGGCTCGCTGACCGCGTTACCTGTGATTGAAACACAGGAAGGCGAGGTATCCGCTTATATTCCCACCAACGTTATCAGTATTACCGATGGGCAAATTTATCTGGAGCCGGATCTCTTTTATGCCGGCGTGCGCCCAGCCATTAACGTCGGCATTTCCGTCAGCCGCGTCGGTGGTGCGGCGCAAATCAAGGCGATGAAACATCGGAAGGTGGCGGCATCACTGCGGCTGGACCTTGCATCTTATCGAGCGCTGGAGGCCTTTACCCAAATTGGAACGGATCTCGATTCCGCAACGCAAAAGCAGCTCGATCGCGGTGCGCGCATGGTAGAAATCCTCAAGCAGCCGCAATACCAACCGATGGAAGTGGTCGATCAGATTGCTTCGATCTACGCTGCCACGCAAGGCTTCCTCGACAATGTCGCCATACGTGATGTGCAGCAATGGGAACGCGATTTCATTGATTATTGGACATCCGCCGGCGAAGCAGTTCGCAAAGAACTTATGGAACTGCGTGATCTGACGCCGGACATTGAGAAGAAGCTGGTGGAAGTTATCACGAATTTCACCAATGTAACCCCACTGAATAAAAAGAAACTCGACGGCCTGCTGGGCAAACCTGCGGCCACCAACCCGTCCACGCAGGCGGGGGGCGCCCGCTGAAGGGTTAAACGCATATGGCAAAAGCCCGGGAAATTATCAAACGGCGCAAGGCGGTACGTAACATCCGAAAAATCACCAAGGTGATGCAGATGGTTGCGACTGCGCGCTTCCAAAAGTCGCTGCGACGCGCCAAAGCCACCCGCCCTTATGTGGAGCGCCTCACCGATCTGGTACATACCGTTGCTGCGTCTATTGGGCATTCACCGGGAGCCGTTCGTCATCCGCTGCTCGCAACCCGTCCGATCCGCCGCGTCGGTATTCTGGTTGTCACCAGCAACCGCGGGCTAGCCGGCGGCTTTAACAGCAGCATTCTGCGAATGGTTATGGCCCGCGTGCGCGAGCTTGAAGAGGCGGGCACACAAGTGGACATCCATGTTGGCGGCCGCAAGGGTGGCGCCTACTTCCGCTTCGCCAGAAGAACTGTTCGGCAGGCGTATGTAAATGTCGGTGATAACCCGATCATGGATGAAATGTTGCCGATAGCGCAAAATCTGATGGACGATTTCACGAGCGGTCAGATTGATGCCATCAAAATTGCTTATATGAAATTTCTGAGTGTCGGCCAGCAGCGTCCGGTACTTCAGGATGTTCTTCCGATCAATTTTGCCTCCGCCGCCGACACCGGAGGCAAACGGGTGGTGCGGCCGGATATTGAATTCAGTCCGGATGCCCCCATCCTGCTCGCGGATTTGCTGCCCACCATGGTTCGATCCGCGGCATTTCAGGCGTTTATTGATTCCGCTGTTTCTGAACAGATTGCCCGGATGCTGGCGATGGCCGCAGCGACGGAAAACGCCGAAAGCATGTCGCGACTGCTCACGCGTGATTACAACCGGGCGCGTCAATCGCAGATTACATCCGAGCTGGCCGAATTGATGGGCGGCGTCGAGGCGATGAAATAACCGAATCGGTTTGAAACAAAAGTTTTTGCTTGCGTCCCGAAAAAGGGACATGGAGTTTATACAATGGCAGCAGTTGGCAAAATTTCTCAGGTTATCGGTTCGACATTCGATGCCGAATTCCCCGAGCATCAGCTTCCCGCGATTTTCAACGCCGTTCGCGTTGAGCATGATGGCGGCGGCAAAGGTGTTGCTGTCCACCTTACCGGCGAAGTGCAGCAGCATCTCGGTGGGGGGCGTGTGCGAGCCGTCGCGCTCGGCAGCACCGACGGTCTGGTGCGCGGCATGCCCGTGCTGGATACCGGCTCGCCGGTTTGCGTTCCCGTCGGCATGGAAACGCTTGGACGCGTATTTAATCTTCTCGGCGACCCCATTGATAAAAAAGGGCCGGTGAACGCCAAATTGACGCGGTCCATCCATCAAGCGCCGCCGAATTTTCAGGATCTGGAACCGAAAACCAAAATTTTTGAAACCGGTATCAAGGTTATTGATCTTCTTGCACCCTATGTCCGCGGCGGAAAAACCGGCCTTTTCGGCGGCGCCGGTGTCGGCAAGACCGTCATTATTCAGGAACTTATTGCGCGGCTTGCACGCTTTCACAGCGGTTTTTCGTGTTTTGCCGGCGTGGGTGAGCGAACCCGCGAAGGAAATGATCTGTGGCTGGAAATGCAGGAAGCTAAAATCGGCGACACCGGCAAAAGCGTTATTGATCAGACCGTCATGGTTTTCGGCCAGATGAATGAACCACCCGGCGCCCGTTTGCGCGTGGCCCTTTCGGCGTTGACCATGGCTGAATATTTCCGCGATGAAACCGGCTCCGACGTGCTTTTGTTCATTGATAACATTTTCCGCTTCACGCAGGCCGGGGCGGAAGTCTCTGCGCTGCTCGGACGTATGCCCTCGGCGGTCGGCTACCAGCCCACGCTCGGTACAGAGATGGGCGACCTGCAGGAACGCATCACATCAACCACCAAAGGTGCGGTGACCTCGGTGCAGGCGATTTACGTGCCGGCCGATGATTTAACCGATCCGGCCCCCGCAGCGGCTTTTACACACCTTGACGCTTTTACCGTCTTGAGCCGCAGCATCGCTGAAAAGGGGATTTATCCCGCCGTTGATCCGCTGGAGAGTTCCAGCCGAATTATGGATCCCAATTATCTCGGCGAGGAACATTACGCCGTCGCGCAGAGCGTTAAACGCGTTCTCCAGCGGCATAAAGACCTGCAGGACATCATCGCCATCCTCGGCATTGATGAACTTAGTGAAGAAGACAAGCTAACCGTTGCGCGGGCGCGGCGGCTGGAGCGTTTTTTCAGCCAGCCGTTTTTCGTCGCAGAGGTCTTTACCGGCAAGTCGGGTTCCAACGTGAAGCTTACCGACACCATCCGGAGCTGCCGCGAGATTGCCGAAGGGAAATGGGATCATCTTCCGGAAAATGCGTTTATGTACGTTGGAACGGTAGAGGAAGCCGCCCAACAAGCCGCGAAAATGAAAGAGTAACGGCTCCGCGCGCCCAGCTTTGCCATCTGTGCCAGCGGCCGGCAGGGCGGTCCGCCATCGCCCACAGCCCCTCAAATGGCCAAGAAAGCGCAGCGCGCCCACGGGAATGAATAAAAACTTTAATCTGTAATAAATGGGCCAGCACCCCCTAAAAACACGCAAAAGAAACTTTTTGGATTGTCGGATAAAATGCCGTCGGCCAATGATCTCAGTGCTCAGGACTGCCCATGCCTTTTGATACGCTGACAGAACTGCTTGCCGCCCTGGAAAAAAGGGGGGAGCTGCGCCGCGTATCCGTGCCGGTGGATCCGCATCTGGAAATTACCGAAATTGCCGATCGGGTTAGCAAAGCGCCCACACGATCCGGCCAATACCCGTCGGCCGTTGCACCGTTCGACGCTCGTGCGCCGCGCCATTCCACGCCGGCGATCAACCAGGCACTTTTGTTTGAAAAGGTGATTGGTTCCGACGTGCCGCTGGCGATTAATATATTCGGATCAGCCGAGCGCCTGCAACTCGCGTTGGGGTGTGAAAACTTCGAGGCATTGGCGGAAAAAATCAGTGAGCTTACTCAGCCCGTGGTTCCCGGCACCATGATGGGCAAAATCAAAAAGGGCATTGATCTGCTGAAACTCTCATCGCTCGGCCCCCGTGTGGTGGGGGGCGCGGCACCATGTCAGCAGGTGGTAAAGACGGATGACGCGAACCTTTTCGATTTACCCATTATTCAATGTTGGCCAAATGACGGGGGCCGATATATCACCATGGCCCAGATTGTGACTAAGCACCCGGAGACCAATGTCCGAAATCTCGGGATGTATCGCGTGCAGGTTTTTGATCGAAAGCTAACCGCCATGCATTGGCATATGCATCATGATGGGGCACGCCATTTCCGGGCGTGGGCCAAAGCGGGTCGGCCTTGTCCGTTGGCCATCACCCTGGGCGGGGAAAGTGTTTTGCCATACGCAGCAACCGCGCCACTGCCGCCGGGTATTGATGAGCATGTATTTGCGGGCTTTCTCATGGGCCGGGCAATCGAACTCGTGCCGTGCAAAACCATTCCCCTCGAGGTACCCGCCAACTGCGAAATCGTCATTGAAGGATTTGTCGATCCGGAAAAAACCATTCTCGAGGGGCCTTTTGGCGATCACACCGGCTTTTATTCCCTCGCGGATCAATATCCCGTATTTAATGTAACGGCCATCACCCATCGAAAAAATCCCATATATCCCACGACCATCGTCGGCAAGCCGCCGCAGGAGGATTATTATTTCGGCAAGGCGACGGAGCGCATATTTTTGCCGCTGCTGAAAATTTTGATACCCGATATTATCGATTATGAATTGCCCATGTTCGGGGTCTTTCATAACTGTGCATTTATTAAAATTCAAAAGCAGTACCCGTACCACGCACGCAAGGTGATGCATGCGGTTTGGGGTGCAGGCCAGATGGCATGGACAAAAATGATTGTAGTGGTGGATGAGCACGTGGATGTGCATGATTTGGATGATGTCCTGTTTCATCTTGCCGCCAACGTAGACCCGCGTCGCGACACTGTGATTACCGAAGGCCCGCTGGACATCCTCGATCATGCGGCGCCAGCCATGGGTGCCGGGAGCAAACTCGGCATTGATGCCACCCGCAAGTGGCCCGGAGAGGGAACCGTTCGCCAATGGCCCGAGGAAATCGCTATGGATTCGGCCACCGTAGCCCGAGTGACCGGACGTTGGAGAGAATATGGCTTCTGAGCAGGTGGGGTACCATTATCTGATTCCTTCTCTTCGCAAGATCGTTTACCGGGATGGATTTTTTAACCCCAGTTCACCGGCTGTGGCGGCCTTTGCGCCGGGGCGCCTCGATGTGATGGGCGGTATTGCCGATTACACCGGCGCAACGGTTTGTGAAATGCCATTGGCGTTGGGCACGGCCGTAACGCTGCAAAAGCGGGGTGATCGGCAGGTCGTTGTTCGATCCTACCTGAGCGATGGAAAATATAAACAGGTGGCGTTTAATCTGGATGATTTTTATGGCTCCGGATCGCTGGTGCCGGCGGAATCCATACGTGAAAAGCTGGTGCGCGAAGATCGGTGGGCACTATATCTTGCCGGCGCTTTCTGGGTGCTCGCTCGCCAAAGGCATTTAAGCCCGCGTGCGTTGGGCGCTTCCATCGCATGTATGAGCGACTTACCTGCCGGGGCAGGCTTGTCATCAAGTGCGGCACTTGAGAATGCAACGCTCATGGCCATTTCCCATGCGTATCGCCTTTCTATTGATGCGCCGGAGGCCGCAGTACTGGCGCAAAAAATCGAGAATCAGGTTGTGGGGGCCGCCTGCGGCATTATGGATCAAATGGCCAGTATGCTCGGTAACGCGGATCGACTTATGCTGCTCAAATGCCAGCCGCATGAACTCATCGGCCATCAAAAGCTGCCCGCCGCGCTGCGTTTGGTCGGCATCTTCAGCGGCGTTAAACATTCGGTGGCCGATGGCGGTTATCGCAAGACGCGGGTCGCGGCATTTATGGCCCACGCCATCATTGCCCATTACGGCCGGCTGCTCGGAGCCCAGCGCGATATTTTCGGCGGCTATCTGGGCAACGTTTCGCGCCGCGATTACCTTCGGTACCTTCGGCGGCTGCTGCCGGTGGAAATGTCCGGCGGCCAATTTATCCAGCGCTATGGAAAGACCATCGATTCGGCCACGCATGTTGATCCCGCGACCATATACCGTGTGCGAGCCGCCGGCGACCACCATGTGCTCGAGGCACATCGCGTGAATCAATTTATATCTCGGCTCAAAAAGGAAACGGGCCAGGAAGATGCCGGGAATTTTACCCGCCTGGGGCGGCTGATGCTCGCATCGCACGCCAGTTACGGCCATCGCGCCATGCTCGGCGCGCAAGAAACGGATTGGATCGTTCGCCGATTGCTTAAGTTTGGTCCACAGCGTGGCTTTTACGGCGCAAAAATTACCGGTGGTGGGCAGGGGGGTACTGTGGCAGTCCTCTGCGACCAGCGGGCCTCAGTCACCGCTGATTTGCAATTCGCCGCCGACGAATACGCCGACGAATTTGGCCACCCCTGGCTGATTGTGGAAGGTAGCGGCCCCGGCGCCGCCGAACTCGGCACCTTTGCCATCACCTCAACTCAGGAGCAGGCTGCGGGTACAATCTTCGGCGATGCCGCCGCTGAAATACCGTGAGATGGCGGCGCCAACTTTGTTTCCGTTGAGGAACCCGATGATTCGAACGCGTTTTGCACCGTCGCCAACCGGCTTTTTACATGTCGGCGGGGCGCGTACCGCCCTGTTTAACTGGCTTTTTGCCCGTGGCCACGGCGGCGAGTTTGTCCTCCGCATTGAAGATACCGATCAGGTACGTTCTACGGCTGAATCTGCGGCGGGAATTTTGTCTGACCTGCAGTGGCTGGGCCTTGATTGGGATCGCGGTCCGGTGCCGGGGCAAGAAAAAAACGAATATTTCCAGTCCACGCGGCTGGACATCTATAACGGTTTTATTGATGCCCTTGCAAAAAGCGGGCACGTGTATGAAGCATGGGAGACACCCGCGCAACTTGCCGCCATGCGCTCGCAGGCCGAAAGGGAAAAACGCCCTTTTCGTTATCGGCGGCAAATGCCGGGGCGTGCGCCCAAGGGTTCAACCCCGTGCGTGCTGCGATTCGAAATGCCCCACGAGGAAATTTCCTTCCATGATCTGATTCTTGGGCCCATTCAGGTGGGCGCCGAAGAACACGACGATATTGTCATCCGAAAATCCGATGGCTTTCCAACCTATCACTTTGCCGTGGTTGTCGATGACCATCTGATGGAAATATCGCATGTGCTCCGTGCGCAGGAACATTTAATGAACACGCCCAAGCACCTGGCATTGTATCGGGCGCTGGGCTGGAAACCGCCGGAACATGCCCATATGCCGCTGGTGTTTAACATGGACAACACCAAAATGTCCAAGCGCGACAAAAGCAAAGCTGCCCGGCATGCGGCGCAGCTTCTGATGAAAAACAAGCCGGAAGTAACTCTGGAAACGCTGGCCGCGATGGCGAAGGTAGAGCCGGAGGCATTGGGAAAATTTTTGCATCAAAAGCAGGATAATTCGGCGGTTACCACCGCCGTTGCCCAAGCCCTTCACCTTGCGCTGCCAGAAATCGAGGTGCAGGATTTTCGGCGCAGCGGGTATCTTCATGATGCATTGCTAAACTTCATCGCGCTCATCGGCTGGGCACCGGGCGAAAATCGGGAAATTCTCACCCGCCACGAACTCCTCGATTTATTTTCCCTCGAAGGCATCGGCAAGACCAACGGCCGATTTGACCGCAAAAAGCTGCTCTGGATGAATGGCGAATATATCCGCCGCGCGTCGCTGAAAGACTTAGCTCAGCATATGCAGGCATTTAATGCCGTCACCGATTACCCCATTAAATCGGCGGATCCGGCAATGCTGGACAAACTCCTCACGATGTATCAGGAGCGCATGGGAACGCTGGGGGAAATGGCGGAAAACAGCCGCTTTTTCTTTTCTGCGCCCCCGCTGGATCCGAAAGCCGTTGATAAATTCGTGCGCATAGCCTCCGGGCCGCAGCACCTTCAAGAGATTATTTCTCTCTTGGCCGCTGCCAACCCATGGAACGCGGAAGGGATTTCCCCGGCCATGGAAAGTATTATTACGATGGGTGAGAAGCGCGGCAGCGCCGCGCAAATTTTGCGTGTCGCCGTCAGTGGGGGAGCGGTGTCGCCCCCCTTGCTCGAAACACTTTTGCTGCTCGGCAGGGATCAGACCCTCGACCGGCTCAAACGGCTCGAAAAAGAGGTAGCCGGCGTTAGCGGCAGCTGATTAGGCTTAAATGTGTCCCAATATGATCTAAATAATAATGGGACAGATTTTTAAGCCTTGGCCGAATTCGTGCTCGGTGAAAGGATATTTTTAATGAAGCGTTATCTGGTAACCGGCGGTGCAGGTTTCATTGGGTCGCACCTTTGCGAGGCACTTCTCGCCGGTGGCAACGGCGTCTATGTGCTCGATGATCAGTCCACCGGTCATCGGCATAACCTGGCACATCTCTTTGGCAACCGCGAATTGAGATTCATTCCCGGCAGCATTACCGATGCACCGACACTCTCACGCCTGGTGGGAACGGCTCATCACGTCATCCATTTGGCCGCCGCCGTGGGCGTAAAATACATCCTTGAAAATCCGCTGGAGAGCATCCTCACCAACGTTGTGGGCACGGAACGTGTGCTTCAGGCCTGCCGCGAATTTGAAAAACCTCTGTTTTTGGCCAGCACCAGCGAAGTTTATGGCCTGCAAACACACGCACCTTTGCGGGAAACCGATTACAGCGTTATTGGAGCGACATCCGTAAGCCGTTGGTCGTACGCCTGCTCAAAAGCGCTCGACGAATTTATGGCACTGGCGTTTCACCATCAGGGCGCCTTTCCCGTAACGATTGCAAGATTTTTTAATACGGTAGGACCCCGCCAGTCGCCCGCTTATGGAATGGTGATGCCGCGCCTCGTCGATCAGGCAATTCGCGACCAACCAATGACGGTTTATGGCGACGGCACCCAAACCAGAACATTTACCCATGTCGCAGACTGCACGGCGGCCATCCTGGGGCTTTTGGCCCATCCGGAGGCCGCCGGCGAGGTGTATAACATCGGCGGCACGCAGGAAATTTCGATCCTGCAGTTGGCAAATATGATTAAGTTGCAGGCGGAAAGTGCCAGCGAAATCCAGCTTTTGCCGTATGACAAGGTTTACAACAGCAATTTTGAAGATATGCCGCGGCGCGTTCCGGATATCAGTAAACTCAGGAAGGCCATCGGTTTTACACCGACGATGAGCCTGGAGCGGATCATTACGGATGTGATAAGCGACCGCCGAGCGGCGTTGGTGGCGTGAAATGGCGTTGGCCAGCCGGGGGGCTGCGCTCCCCCGCCGGGGCATTTTTAACGTCCGATAATATATGTTATGTTAAATTGCGCGTAGCCGTTCCCGCATTTGCACCGCGGGCCACGTACGGGCGTTGTCGCCGTTGGCATTGCCGCACCCCGCACGCACTCGTGCACCGGTTGAAATCTTTCGTGCCACGCCGCTCGGCTGCCGTAGCCGCAGATCATCACCCCGCGCCAATTCAATCGTCCGATGCGAGTTCCGCCGACATTCGCTAGAATATTGGGATGGATCTTCGAGAATTACTGCTGCCTGGCGGCATCGGGCTTAGCCGAATTAAAGTTTACGATCAGCCCGGACCGGATGGGATTATCGCTGGCGGGGCCCATTTTCACAGTGTCAGCGCTGAGTCCTATTTCGTCATCGCAGGGACCGGAGAGTTGGAATTACTCTCATTTCAAGGCTTCGAGGTGGTAAAACTTGAGCCCAATAAAGTGGTGTATTTCCGCCCCGGTGTGATTCATCGCGTGTGCAATCCCAACAAAAATCTGGTGATTCTTTCGATCATGCAAAATGGGGGCGTTGCGGAGCGCACCGACTTCTTCCTCACTTTTCCCACCCACGTAATTGCCAACAGCGAATCATACCGGGCCGCGATGGTGGCTCGCACCCTGCCGGAGGCAATAAAACGGCGTGACCTTTCCATTGAGGGCTACCGCGTGCTGCGCGAAGCGATGGAGAACGAGCCGGCAACCGGCCGCGAAATGCTCCAGTCGCTTTATGAGCGAGCGCGTGAAATTATGAAGGCCAAATTCAGTGGCTTGGAATGGTTTATTAATAACTGCGTTTTTCCAGAGGCCAAGGCCAGTTACGATGCGATCGAGTTTCTTCGCGATGGCCGCATCGCCTATTTGCAACAGGCCCAGTGGGCACAGGCGATTCCGGCGAGCCTGCAGGAGTTTGATGGCATTACGGGCAGAGTAATGCCCTATGCCGCAGGCCATCGCGCCACGCCGGAGGCATTGGAGTCACCGGCGTCGCTATCCTCAGAGGTGCCAACGCAGAATCGGCCAGGTAAGTTCCCCCTATACACTGCAGACGGCGCGGCCCAAAGCTAGCCCTTGGGCGAATCTTTTTTTTTCTTTGCCATTAAGGATATAAATCAGTCATGAAAGCCAGTCCAAATATTGCCATTGTGGGTGCAACCGGTGCCGTTGGCGTTGAATTTTTAAAACTGCTTGAGAGCAGAAAGTTTCCCTTTCGGCTACTCAGGCTTTTGGCTTCCGCTCGTTCAGCAGGCAAGACGATGCAGTGCGGCGGGCGTGAGATTGCGGTGGAAGCCCTCACGACCGAAAGTTTTCGCGATATCGATATCGCTTTTTTTTCGGCCGGCGGCAGCATCAGTAAGCAATTTGCGCCCATCGCGGTGGCGGCGGGAAGCGTTGTTATCGACAACAGTTCGGCCTTTCGCATGAATCCGGATGTGCCGCTGGTGATTCCGGAAATCAACCCGGAACAGGCGGTGGCGCATAGCGGCATCATCGCCAATCCGAATTGTTCGACCATCATCGCGCTGGTTCCGTTATGGCCCCTTCATAAAACCAATCGCATCCGTCGAATTATTGCCGCCACCTATCAGGCCGCCAGCGGTGGCGGATCGGCCGCCATGCAGGAACTTATTGACTCCACCCAAGCGTACCTTGCCGGTGCGCAATTCAAGCCGAGCGTGCTGCCCCACCCGTACGCGTTTAATCTTTTCAGTCATAACGCCCCCATCGATCATACCACGCTCTACAATGAGGAAGAGCTTAAGATGATGCGCGAAGCCCGCAAAATATTTGACGATCCGGACCTGCGCATCTCAGCCACGTGCGTTCGTGTGCCCGTTCTGCGGGCCCACTGCGAGGCCCTGCATGTTGAATTCTCATCGCCGATCTCCGCAGCCCAGGCAAAGACCATTCTGCAGGGGCAGCCTGGCGTTCGTATTGTTGATGATGCCCAGGCCAACTACTTTCCGATGCCGTCCGACGCGTCCGGAGCGCATGATGTTTTGGTCGGTCGCATTCGGCAGGATCTCAGCGATCCATCCCACCGAACCATCGCATTGTTTGTCGCGGGCGATCAACTTCTTAAGGGAGCCGCTCTCAATGGAATCCAGATCGCAGAACTGCTCGTAGCGCATGAATCGCCAGTCGCGGCCGCCTGAATGGATGAGATTCCCTATATCCCCCAATACAAACTGACCATCGCCTACGATGGCACCGCATACAGCGGATGGCAGCGTCAACCCGATCCGGTGATGACGGTACAACGCGTGGTAGAAAAAGCGGTGGGTGAAATCCTCAATCATCCGCTGGGAATCTCGGGTGCCTCGCGCACGGATGCCGGCGTGCACGCCTGGGGACAGGTTGCCACATTTCGTGCGCCGATTGATATGACGCCTGATCGACTGCGTATGGCCGTCAATAGTCGGCTGCCGCGGGATGTGCTGATCCGCGAAATCTCGGAAGTGCCGCAAAAGTTTGATGTCACTCGGGCCGTTCGCAAGCGCTACCGCTATGTCATCTGGCGCAGCCAGGACCGTCCGCTATTTAATCGGAGTTTCGTTTACCACTATTGGCAGGAACTGGAAATTTCGAGAATGCAGGCGGCCTGCAAATATTTCGTTGGGCGAAAGGATTTTATTGCTTTTCGCGGGCGGCAGGACGATCGACAGACCACCGTGCGAAACATCTATCACTGCGACATTCATCAGCGCGGCCCGTTGGTTATTATGAGTGTTGAAGGAGATGGATTTCTCTATCACATGGTTCGCACAATGGCCGGTACACTTTTGGAAATTGGCCGTGGCCGCCTGCCGCCGGAGCAGGTCAGCGTCGCGCTGCAGTCGGGGCGTCGAATAGATGCGGGCCCGTGCGCACCGGCGGCGGGGTTATGCCTTATGTGGATACGCTTTTAGCTTTTATACCCATGCGGATCCGCGGTGGAGATATGAGTTGAAAATCGTGCATGTCATCACCCGACTTATCGTAGGCGGAGCGCAGGAAAACACACTTTTATCATGCGAAGGATTAAAGAAGCGCGGCCATGACGTGTATTTAGTGACGGGGCCGAGTCCCGGTCGGGAAGGGTCATTGATGGAGCGGGCCCTGGCGGGCGGATACACCGTCATTCTTGAGCCGCATTTGGTGCGCAGCCCCCACCCCTGGCACGACGCGCGGGCCTTTCTGTCGCTGCGAAAGCTCTCTGCCAAACTGCGGCCCGACATCTGGCATACCCATTCAAGCAAGGCGGGCATTCTTGGGCGTTCAGCGGTTTTTGGCCGCGGCCCCGTCGTGGTGCATACCATTCATGGACTGCCCTTTCATCCCTATCAGAGCCGGGCGGCGTTTTGGCTGTGGTCCACGTTGGAACGCTATGCCGCCAGGCGATGCGATAAACTCGTGGTAGTGGCGGATGCGATGGCGCGGCAGGCGCTGGCGCAGGGCGTGGTGCGCCCGGAACAGTTTGTGACCATTCACAGCGGCATGGAACTGGATAAATTCAAAAATTCGGCGCACCAGCGCCAAAAAATGCGGGAGAGTTTAAAGATTCCTGCGGATCGAATCGTCTTCGGAACGATTGCCCGGCTGCAACCGCTCAAGGGGCATGCGGATATCCTGAAGATCGCCCCCCTGCTGGTAAAAGCCAATCCGCACATCCATTTCCTTTGGATCGGCGATGGCATTTTTTACGCGAAATTTACAGCCGATATTCAGCACGTTGGCCTCGCATCACATTTTACGCTGACCGGGCTGCTGCCGCCGGATCAAGTCGGCGAAGTGTTGCCCGCCATGGATGTCGTCATTCACCCGAGTTACCGCGAAGGACTGCCCCGGGCATTACCACAGGCGATGCTTGCGGGGCTTCCCACCATTGCCTACGACTGCGATGGCGCCGGTGAAGTTTGCCGCAATGAGCAGACGGGCCTTCTGATACCGCCCGGGGATATCACCGCTCTTAGGCACGCGATTGAGCATCTGGCCGATAATGCGGCTCAGCGATGTGCCATGGGCGAAGCCGGGCGCACGCTGGCCGAAAATGAGTTTAGTGCCGATGATATGGTCTTGAGGCTCGACAAGCTTTATCATCAATTATTGGCGGAAATCGGCAGGAGGCCTTCATGACATCACGGGTTCAGCGGCACCGGATAAAATTTGCGGCGGCACTTTTCGGATTGTTTTTTTCGTCGCTGATTCCCGTGTATGCCGGCTTGTTCAGCCAACTTCACCGCCCTTTTAGCCTCGCCCGGGAACGCGTCCATTCCCTTAACGATCAGATCGGCGCACTGCTGCTCAAGATGCCGCGTGTTTCCAGCGTGCATATTTCTGCGTCGGCCGTGGACGAAACCTATCTCCTCATCATCCGCCACTATTATCAAACGGCCATGCACACGCGCGATGCATCACTCCGCGGAGCGTTAATGCTTAAGGCCGATCGATTGCGAAAAAGTTATCCCGTGTTTGCCACGCTGATTGCGGCACAGTTCGCGAATCCGCCATTGGCATCGCATGTTGAATCCGCGCTGAAAAAATTTCAGAAGGCATCGGTCGGCGTCAATGCGGCCATCATCAATGCAAGAAGCCTCAATACATACACCGCTAAACTTTTGGGCCCGCTTGCCCCACTGATGAGCGTGGAAACGCCCAATTTCGTCGCCTCTACCGCGGTCATCTGGCCGGTGTATACCTACGCGCCTGCACCGGCGTATCTGCCGAACAAGGCCAAAATACCCCCCATCGCCCAGACGCTGGCATCCCTTGAACAGGTGAATATCACGCCGCACCTGCGGCATATTTTCCGCAGCGTGCTGACGCAAATTCAAGCCCAGCTGGCCGACAACCCCCATAATGCCACGGCCGCGGTGTATTACCGTGTCATTTTGCAGTGCCTGCGGCTGGCGCAACATCTGCAACAAGTGTCGATATTAAGTCTCAATGCGCAGGCGGCATTCAACCATCGCCTGATGCTGGGGCTTCTGTTTTTCAAAGATCCGCGTACACGCAATAGCGCCATTCGGCGGCTGGAATTCATCGGCAGGATTGTCCATTCCATGGAACTGATTGCCGGAACGCCCATGTCCGCCGTGTCGCGGCGGGTGATGGATCGCCGGGTGCACCAGATCATGTCTGCTCTTGATCAGTCCCACCATCCGCGGCGCGAGGTGCATCAACTCGACGCCATTAATTCCTTTCTCGTTAAGGCCCGGAAATTTTCCGCGGTGGAAAAACAATCGCCGCCGGCCGCTTACCGCATTGCGTGGCATCGCGTGGTAAAATCTGGCGAGGCGCAGATTGTTCAAACCGTGCATTCCCTGCGCCACGGCGTGATGATCGGCGAGTTGGGACAGGCGGCCGAGTCGATGGAGGTCATCACGGGTAATCTCAAACGCCTCTCGCAAATGCCGCAAATGCTTTCCGAAGCGCTGCTCTATAAGCCGATCCCGCAGCGCGGGGCATCTTTGAATCTGGCGCGCTGGGCCGTGCACATCGGCATGGCACCCGGGGCTATGAGTGAAGGGGCTCAGCAATTCGACCGGTTCCGTGGGGCGCTAAAAATACTGGCTGGCATTCACCTGCAAATGCTGCATTCGGCGTCGGCTGGCATTCAAAACCGACTTTCGTCCGGGCGCTTTACGTTGTTTGCGGAAGATTTTAAAAAGACCCAGCGTGGCATTATTAATTCTCTGGCGACCCGAAAGCCTGCTCCCGCCGCACTTGTCGAAAAGCTCGATGAACAAATGCGGCTTTTACGCGCCACCAGCCGCCTGGCATGGATGCTTTCGGCATCCAAACCCATCGCACGGATGAATCTTTGGGGTGGATGGCATCTTTCGACAGGCGCGCGCCACGCGCTTAAAAATCAATTGGAGCAGGCCGTGGCCCACCGGTACCAGAAGGACACCGGCCTTACCAATGCGTCGGATGCATGGATATCGTTTTCTACTGCAGACGCGGCCATCACGTCGATTTATCGAGCGGCCAAGGAGATCACGCCAAAGCTGACTGCCAATCCGGCGCTCTGGAGCACAGCCTATCTGCAAACCACCGCCCCGCCGCCCGCCGAAGCCATATGCGGCTTTGCATGGCCGAACATCGCCGAAGCCTGCATGCTGCTGAATAGTTCTGCGGCCAACAATGGTCACGGTCATTTTCAAGCGGCGTCGTACAAATTTCAGCAGGGTGTCCGGGTATTGGCGCGAGCCAACATTCCCGCGGGATAAGCTTTGGTCGGCGCTTTGCCCGCGTATCGGGCGCCATATCCGCCGCCGATATCAAGCGTGGTGGGTAGCCCGCTGCAATATCCCGCATAGACCCGCGTTGAAGCCCTATCGGGTGGTGATGGACATTTTTGGATACACGAATGAAGCTACGCTTGGCGCCGCTTTTTGCGGCCTGCACTCTGGCTTTTGCGACCTGTTTGGCATCGCTGGCCAGTGCCCGAACGCCCCTGGCCACCAATATCGCAGGCGTACCGGCTCGCCGGCTCGCCCATCTGACACGGGGCGTCAATCTTTCCGGCTGGTTTAACTATATCTGGCGTGGCGATCCGCATACGGGGCGGCATCTGCGCCATTTCATCGGCCCCCGAGATTTGCAATTGCTCCATCGCCTCGGGCTGAACTGTGTACGCCTTCCGATTGATCCTCTTGACGTTTTTAATTTTTCCCCGACCCACCGCCCCCACCTCCCCCGCCGCCGTGTGGCGGATCTTATCGCCGCGCTTTCGCTGGCCAATAAAAATCATCTGGCGGTCATGGTGGATATTCATCCCGATCGGCAATTCACCCGTGATCTGAAAACCAGCGCTACTGCTCGCAAACACTTTGTGCAATTCTGGAAGCGCTTAAGCGCTGCGCTCAAAGGCACAAATCCCGCGATGGTGTTTTTTGAATTGCTCAATGAGCCAAATCTCAATCCGCCAACCTGGTACCCGCTTGAAATAAACCTTATTCGCACCATTCAGCGTTCTGCCCCGGGCTTTACGATTGTGGCACCTGCCGCCCGATGGGATAATCCGAAGGATATCCTCCGCATGCAGCCATGGCCTGTACAAAACGTGATCTACACGTTTCACTTTTACACCCCCCACCTGCTCACCCAACAAGGCGCCAACTGGGGTTATCGCGGTTGGATGGACATATCGAGACTACCATTTCCTTCAAATCCGCAGGTCGTTGGCGCGGCGATCAAACTTGCCACGGGCAAACTTGGCGTGAGTGAAGTCATGCAGTATGGAAGGCGGCGCTGGACACCCGCCAAACTCGCGGACATTATTGCCAGGGTGGCCGCGTGGCGAAATATTCATCGGGTACCCGTCCTTTGCGGTGAATTCGGCGTACTTAGAACGGTGTCGCTCCCCGGCGCCTGCTCTCATTGGCTGACCGCGGT
Organism: Planctomycetota bacterium; assembly: GCA_021804985.1. Classification (GTDB taxonomy): domain Bacteria; phylum Planctomycetota; class Phycisphaerae; order WQYP01; family WQYP01; genus JAJZGD01. The sequence continues at coordinate 3,963 of JAJZGD010000004.1, read as the reverse complement.
TCGCACCGCCTTAGAAGCGCATCGCATCGGATGGTTGCTCTGGGATTATCAGAGTGCCGGCTATGGGCTTTGTTCACGCAAATATGGCCACATCCAGCCGGATGCCGCATGGGTTAAGGCCTTGGGATTGCGGAGTCTGCAATGAAGCGGCGCCAGCCATGGTTAAACGGCCCCCCTGCTCGTCAGCCGGCTTAAACATGATTCACTTGAGGACCCGCCAAAGTGTTTATATGGAGTATTGTCAATGATTGAAAATGCATCTGCCATGAAGCCGGCAACCGATGGCACGCCCGCTGGCTCCGGCGTGAATCGCCGCCAGATCATTCAGGCGGCGCTGGCCACCACCACCGCATTGGCCCTCGGGGCATGCAGTACAACCCAGACATCCTCCGGTCAGATGCATGCCGCCGCTGAACCCATGTCAATTGATTTATCCGGCGACGCCTGGACCATGCGCCAGGAAGATGGGAACGAAACCTTGCCCGCCACGGTTCCCGGCAGCACCTATACCGATCTGCTGAGCGCGGGCAAAATTTCTAATCCCTATTATCGCATGGATAACGGCCCCGATCAGTGGGTGGCGGAAAAGAACTGGCTTTATGAGCGAACCTTTACGGTTTCGCCGGAGATGTTGGCACGGCCACACGTGCAACTGAAATGTCACGGGCTTGATACCCTCGCCACTCTGTGGATCAACGGGCAAAAGTTGGGTACTACCGACAACATGTTTCGCTCATGGTCATTTGACATTAAGCCGTACATTAAGCCGGGCAACAACCAAATTCGAATTCGATTTGCGACACTTGAGCCAACCGTGCGCCAATTATCTTCGGCGTATAAGGCGAAATTCGGGATCAACCTGCCCGACCCGCGATCATGGATCCGCAAGGCCCCTTACATGTGGGGTTGGGATTGGTGCCGCCCCCTACTGACACAGGGCATCTGGAAGCCCATTGAAATTCAGGCCTTCGAGTCGCAAATTATCGACCTGGGTATTTTGCAGGAACATAATCCCACCGGCAGCGTTACACTGGAAATCCAAGCCCGGATATTTTCCCCTGCCACCGGCAGCCGACTGGAGGTGACAGTGCTGCAGGCCGGAAAAATGGTCGCACATCAATCAGCCCCGGCTACGGATCCCCAAACCAATCTGAGCCTGACGCTTGCAAGCCCCAAGCTCTGGTGGCCCAACGGCATGGGGGAACATCCCCTTTACACCGTCGTAGCACGCCTCATAGGGCCGCACGGTTTGCTCGACACCAAAACGCAACGCATCGGCCTGCGAAAAGTTGAAGTTCTGCCACCGGCAAACGGCGTGGCCATGCATGTGCAGATCAACGGCCTGCCTGTGTTCGTAAAAGGGGCCGACTGGGTACCAGCGGATAATCTGCCCACCCGCGTAACACCCGAAATCATTAAGTACTACATTCAGACCGCCGTTCAATGCAATTTTAACTTCATTCGCCTTTGGGGCGGCGGCTACTATGAGCCTGAACAACTTTTTGATCTCTGCGATGAATTGGGAATTATGCTGCAATTCGAGTTCAAATTCGCCAATGATACGTACCCCGTTCACGATACGCAGTGGATGGACAACCTGCGCGCAGAAGTGGATGAGCAGGTCCGCCGCTGCCGCAACCATCCGTCCATTGTTATCTGGAGCGGCAATAACGAAATCGCGGATTTCAAGGGGTATTACAAATTGTTTCGCGATGTCATCGGATCGACCGTTCATCGATTGCTGCCCGGCTCCTTTTACGAAGTGGGCAGTGGCGCCGCCGGCAGCGGCGACATCCATACATGGGCCGTGTGGCATGGCAATGCCCCCGTCGAATCTTATCGGCAGATTGAGGGCTTTGTGACGGAATTCGGCATGCAAAGCTTTCCTGCACCCGCCACCGTCCGCACCTATACGGATGCCGCCGATCGCACCTCGATTCACTCGCCCGTCATGCGCTACCATGAATTGGACGGCAGCGGCCATGGCATTGGCATTATTATGCATTACACCAACATGTATTTCGGCGCAACGCCTGATAATTTTGATTCGGCCCTATGGCTTACCCAAATTAACCAGGCCTACGCCATGCGCTTCGGCGTTGAGCATTGGCGCCGCGATATGCCCCGATCCATGGCCGCAACCATCTGGCAATTTAATGATTCCTGGGTCGGCCCAACCTGGTCCATGATTGACTACGAACGCCGCTGGAAGGCCGTCTTATATCAATCGCGGCATTTTTTCGCGCCCATCATGGTTAGTGGCATCCCCAATACCAAAACCGGATTGATGCCTCTTTACATCACCAGCGATCGGCAGACGGCGGCGCACGGGGAACTGCACTGGACGGTTACAAATCTTTCAGGCGCCGAACTTACCCGCGGCTTTAATTCCGTTGATATCCCGCCACGATCCAGCCATCTCGCTTGCTCGCTCGATTTCTCCGATCTGCTCCGGCAGCACGGCGCGGAAAATCTTTTGATCTGGCCCCGCGTGGTAATCGATGGCCTTACCGTGGCCGAAAACATGCTGCTATTCGTCCGCCCGGTCGAACTGAAATTGTCCAAGCCAACACTCCACTCATCCCTCCGCGGTGCCGGCAGGCAATATCAGCTAACCGTTACCGCCGATGCCCCCGCCCTATGGTTTTGGGCGGATATCCCCGATAGCCGCGCCGCCTATTCGGATAATTTCCTGCACCTTTATCCGGGGCGCCCCCACACGGTTTATATTACCCTCGACACGCCATTGCCCCATGCTGAAATTTTGCGGCGCCTGAAGCTGCGCAGCATTTATGACATCGCACCAGAAATGCGGAAAGGATTTCAACCGGCCTGAGCAGCGGCGCAACGGCAACCCGCCGGAAGCGCGGCATCAGCGAAGAAAAAATCGTCGCTTTACAGGATTGGACAGCCCGGCTCGATCTGTATTCCGCCGAAGAGCAATTAGCGCTTCGATACGCCGAGGCCATGACGCTTAATAAAGTCGATGACGACTTGCGGGCCAAACTCGTCGCCCAGTGGCCGCCGGATGCGCTCGTGGAGCTGACGGCCTTGATCGCATTTCAAAATCTCTCTTCGAAATTTAATGCCGCCCCAGGGATTCTGCCGCATGTCACCCAGCGCAACCACGGCATCAATAGTCTAAAACATGCTGCGTCGGCGCTAACGTCGCCAGTTACGCTGCGCCGTCTACATCTGTCTGCTAATTTAACCTGCGAACTTCGGTGCAAAAGATGTCGTCCGCCAAATCATCGATTCACAAAAATTACATGGCGGAAGCCAAAGCCGGAGCCAACCAAGCGTTCAATCCGCTTGTGCAGCTGTACCAATCCAGGTATCCCAAGGCGGTTGATTGCCGATGTAACGCCCCACGACGTTGGTGAACGCGTAACGCAAGTGCGCTACTTCAGGATGTCATTCGCGGCGCTCGCTTCATGGACGGAGTCAGACCACAGGCCGAAACTATCGCCGCTTGATTTATGATGCCATCGACAACCTTTGACAATAGCTCCGGCCGTCGACCACGCTCAATCAATATTGCTCAATTGCTTATGGAATCGCGCGACGGCAATCAATGCAGCTCTCGCACCACGGCAACCACTGCAGCGCTAATGATGGCAAATATAGCCAAGACGACAACCCACCACCAAAATTTAATTACAAGGTACAAAATAAGCAACCAAATAAGGATGCCTATCACCCTACGGCCCCAATCGGGCCGAGGCGGGGGGGGCACCACGATATCCCCATAATAATGGTTAACGTGCATATGAGTTCCGTGGGGCCGTCTGGACATAAACTTCTCCATATCCACGATCTTGACCACGTATTAGGGAGGAACATCCTCTTAGACTTGAACATACAAGCGGCTGTGTTGGATGTCAAGTTGTTTTTACGATGTTTAGTTGTTGCCAAGTGAGATTCTCCCGAAGCATAACATTCAGAATAACAATTAACTTTCGC
>JAJZGD010000240.1 GCA_021804985.1 Planctomycetota bacterium | reverse complement strand
TCCGATCTCGCTGAAGCCCCGCCAGGTAGATAATCACCGCACTGCCGATCGTCCAGAGGCTCATGAGTACAAACGCCGGAACCGCCCAGAAATGGGCGCTGCTGCCGAACCAATCGGGCGGCCGCGCGCCAAAAATGCCCAGCACCGGCCGCAGAAGCTCGTTGATCAGCCCATGATGATCGTTGAACATGGTAAGCCACAGCGTTCCAAGGCACACCCCGCTTACCGCCAGCGGAATAAGAATGATAAAGCGGAAGATCGCGGCACCCCGCATCGTACGATTTAGGAGTACGGCCGCCCCGATCGCCACCGTCTGTCCAATGGGCAGGATCAGAAGCGTGTATGTAATTGTCACTACCAAACTGTGCACAAAATGGGGATCGTGAAAAAGTATTTGCTGATAATTCGCGAGCCCCACGAAACGCGCCGCCGACACTTCCGTAATCGGCCGCCATTTGGTGAGCGAGAGAAAAAAGCTCAGCAGCATGGGAAGCAGGGTTAAAAAAATGAAGCCAAACAGCCACGGGGCAATAAACGCAATACCCTTGGCCTGCTCAAGGCACCATTTTTGTCGCAGCCCCCAAAGCAGCAGCAGCAGGGCGCCAAGCCCGGTGAGCACCAGGCCGGAGGAAATCAATTCGGGCCATGGCATCGATGGAAATTTGCCCCGCCGCAGTGGCGAATCTTTCATCGCCCGCCACCGCTGCACAAGCCTTTGCACCGCAAGCTGTGGCGCGATGTTATGAAGGCTGATGCTTTGACCAATGGTGTCGCGCAACAAGGCATTGAAGCTGCGATCTTCGCGCAGGCCGGGGGCAAGGCGGGCGATTTGTGCTTCGCGCAGGAATAGGCGCGCATTCGCCGGCTGCTTGCCGGGCGCCAGAAATTCAGGGCCTTGAGCCAGCCTCTGCAGCGATGGCACCGAAAGCCCCTCTCGCGTGGTGATGGCTTGGCCCGGAGGGCCGGATAAAAATTTCACCAGTGAAAATGCCGCATCCGGGTGGCGCGACGCCGCAGCGAGACCCCACGCGACAGTTGATAACAGCGCTACCGGTTTGACGCCCGGGGCGTGCGGCAGCGGCACAACATCAAAACGAAGGTTCGGCTCCGCCCGACATTGCGGCACAAACCACCTTCCCCATGGCCCGAGCACGCCCACGCGGCCAGCTAAAAACGCCCGCACGCCCCGCTGGGTAAAACCAACTCCAATGTGGTTGTACAAAGTTCGCTGCGTAAACCGCAGGGTCCGAATCATATGAAAAGCCGCCATGCATTGCGGGCTGCCCAAATCCAAACTTTCGGGTTTTTGCGGATCAAAGAAATGGCCGCCGAAAGTCCAAATGATATTTCTCAGCACCCGACTGCTGGTAATCAGCATGCCTCCAAAAATGCGCCCGTTTCTGCGCGAACTCAGTCGGCTGATTATGCCAACGTCTTGCGCATATTGACCCCACGTCCAGCCGGCGTACGGAACTTTCACACCCGCCTGGTGAAAGAGCCGCAGATTGACATACATCGTCATGGTGCTGAAATCTTTCGGCAGGCCATACAAGCCGCTTCGCCCCTTATGCTTTACGGTGAAGGCCTTAATCACCTTCGGGAAGTAATCGCTGAACCATTGCATTTTGCCTGATGCCTGCCACCGGCGCACCAGCGGATTGAGATTTTTCAGCACGTGTTCTCGCTCCAACAAGTGAACACGTGATGCCGATACGTACATGACATCTGGCGGATGGCCCGCAGCAAGCATGCTGTCGAGTTTGGTGTAATACGAACCACTGACGGGTATCGGGGTAACTTTGATGCGCGGATGTCCAATTTCAAAATTTCGCACGGCCGTGCGAACGTCTTTTACCTCGTTGGGCGAGCCCCAGAATAATATGCGCAGGCGGATTTGATTCCCTGGCCGCGCCATGTGCTGAAAAAAATGGATACCGACCTGCAAAAAGGCCCAGATGATGCTCACCGCGAGCACCATGGCAATGCCCCATTGGACGGCGGCCCTTACTCGCCGCCCGACAAGATGGTTTAAATCAGCTTTCCGGTTCATCACCCGAATCGGCTCTCAAAAATGCTCATACGCCGCGTACAGTCGAATAATACTCCAAAGCTTGCCGGGCGGGTCTAAAATAACCGAGGGCCGGGCGCGGACGCCGGCGCTCCCGTGCGGTTGAACGAGCGTGCCCCCCTATCCTCAGAATAATCCGCCCCCATTGGCGGCCAAGGGTGCCACCGCGATCTTACAAAAACGGGCGCTCGGCCAATCCTTGCAAAAGCGGCAGACGCTGCCAATTTTGAAAAAATTAAATTGCCAATTGCATGTCCAGTACTATACTTCCAATACGGGAAGAATTTTACGTCTTTAAAATGCAAGGCTGTTTCGATTCAGCGAAGACACAGCCGCTGCACAACGCGGGAGATCGCATGATGGGTCGGTTCAAAGGCCGTACGCTTGAGGGTCGTGCCGCGCGATTGATCGCGCTGGCTGTTGCGGCGGCAAGTGTCGCTGCCTGGGCGTCGTTTTCCCCGGGTTTGGCGGCGGCCAATATCTACACTTTCAATACGACGACGGCGCAGCTTTCGTCCGACGCATTGCACCCAGCAGGCAGCGGCACGGCGTTTGGGGATGCGTTCTTCGCCGCTCTGAATTCCGGCGTGGCTGATTTTACATTCAATGGGAACGTTACTTTCGCCCCCGGTGATCAGATCAACGTAATCGGCAATAACCCCCTCGACATCGTTTCATACAATAATATCACCATTCCTGACGGTGTAACCATTAACGTTTCCGCGTCTGACGTAGGTGCCGTCGCTGGCGGTGGCGCCGGCGGCTTAAGCGCCGCAGGGGGAGGGGGCGGCGGTGGCGGCGCGGAGGCACTCTCGGGCGTTAATTCGAGTTTGCGAGCCGTGGTGTTTGCACCGGCGGACGGGGGCTTTGGAGGCGCGGGCGGAAACCCAGGAGCCTGTCCGAGTAATGGCCGGGATTGGGATGGGTCTGAAATGTCCCGAATGCGCGGCGGAGGATCGAGCCGACTCTGAATAACGAGTCATCGAGATCCGACAACAAAGCAGGCGGGGCATGTCAGCCCCACCCCGCGGGGCGGCGTGCTTTTTGCCCCCCCTCTGCGGCGCGG
>JAJZGD010000085.1:1671-13816 GCA_021804985.1 Planctomycetota bacterium | reverse complement strand
ACCTCTGGTTTGGGCTCAAAATCACGCATTTTGAATGTGGCCACCGACCCTCACCATATCGAAGGGTGCCCGAAACGCCCATTTTTTAAAGGTTTTTTATATAGAGGTGGCAAGATGCGATTATCCTGTCACGCGTCCGTCGGTCAGGGTGTATCCAAAGGATCGTGGCGGTGGGGGGGGCCAACCGGAGCGGCGGTCGGCCCCAGTATTGATTCCAGGTGCCATTGAGGCGCTTTGCAATCGGGCTACTGTCAAATGTTGTGGATGGACGCAAATTAGGCGGCGTGCTTTTTGACTCCGTCGTTGAATACCACTCCGGCCAGTGCGTCCGCAATCAGTTCCGATCCATTGAATCTCTGAAAGCTTCGCCAATAGCCTGTCCAAGTAATCGCCGCGTTGCGCCAGCCGGTTGGCGCACATGCGAGCCAAGCCCGGGGCGCATGGCTCGTGGAAGCGCCGGATCGTAAAAACGCCGTCTCGGTTCCGTTGCCATGAACGCCGTTACGCCGGCGGCCGTCGTGAAAGCACCAGCAATGCGCCGCTGGCCGGCGGCATGGGAATATTCCACGCGCCCGGTCCCACCGTCGCAATGGTTTGCACTCGACGGTTCCACGCCACTGGATGTGGATCGCCATTGATCGACCCATTAAAAGTCCATGGACCCAAACGCACCCGCCATCGGCTCTTGACGCTCGCTGCCGCCATCCGCATTTCGTGCGAAAGCATATATCCCGCCACCCGCAGGTGTATGATGGCACGGCGCGTCAAGTCTTTATTGAGAATCACAATCCGCAACTCGCCTCTACTGCCGCGGACCGCCCATATCTTAATATTTAATGGGCGCTTGTACGCCACCGGCACCAGCCGCCCATGCATTCCTGCGGCCTTCGCAAACAGCCACATTCCGTAATACAGCGGCATAACGCGAACATGCCCCCGCGGGCCATACAACCACGCTCCGTAATATCCGGGCATATGAAAATTGACGCCCCCAGCGCCGGCGCGGGCCGTTTCAAACATGGCGTCTGTGCCCCATAAAGCCGCGGCAAAGGTATTGCTGACGCCGTCCTTTCCGCCGCCGTAGGCGGAATTCATTTCGCCCCACCGAACCGGCACTCCGGCTTTGCGCCCGGCGATAACCGACGCTGATATCTCGCGGTAATACGCGCGGGCAGAGGAATTCTTCAGAAGGTTTGCAATACTGGCAAACTGCGGCGATCTGCGGTTTCGGACCGGGGCACCGAGCGGGTATTCATGCAAGGTTGAAACCGCAAGGTACGCCGCCTCACGTTTAATGTACCTGGGCGTGCTGCTTCGCCACCCACAACAAAATGCCCCGCCGGCAAACAGTTTTCGGCCGCGGGCCATCGGCGCAAGCACTTTCAGGTAGGCAGAAACCTGCCGATAGTAATAGGGCTGTCCGCTGCCGCGCCATGGCTTGCCAAATCTGCCAAACAAATCGGGCTCATTTCCGATCTCAAACGCCAGTATGTGCGATGGCCTGATGATGGCCTCCGATTGACTCATAAGTTTTGCCGCCCACGCAGGTCGTCGTGCGCCGAGATTGAGGCCCAGGATTAAGCGGCTTCTCGTCTGTCGGCTTAACCAGCCAAGCTCTGTCAAAATCCGGCGGGTGATGTTGATGTGGACGAAGTGGGGGATGTGGTGGCGGTGTGGTAAATTCCATGCGGCTTGATCTTCGGAATTGCCACCTACCCTTACGACGGGGGGGCCATTTAGACGCGCCAAGCGGCGCAGCAATGCGGCGGTGGCGGCCCGATCGCCGTGGAGTTTTTGCAAATAGGGGCGTACCTGATTCCACTCGACCGATATTCCCGTAAAGGAGGTGCCGATTGGCAGAGTGGTGGTCCGGGGATTCAGCGTGGCAGGTACCACCAGCGCTGCATGGCAGGCGCTCCCGGCATTTGCCGCCGCAATAAATGCGCCCGCCGCCAGCGCCATGGGCCCAAACGCATGACGGGGGTGTAATGATAAGGAAAATTTCTGCTGCGCTTTCATTACCACCCCGTTCAAATGGCCACTCTAAATCAGACAGGCACGATTATCGCAGCTTGCAACGGCGTAGGCAAAAGGTACAGCATCGCACGGCCGATGCGTGTTGCGGTACGTATATGATGGCGTATGCCACTGGGAGCCTGTCCAAGTAATCGCCGGGTTGCGACGGCGTGATTTTTGGCACCCATCAAGCAGCGGCAACGATGGCGTACCTGACGCAGAGGGTACACCGAGGAGCCGCGCCGCAGAGGGGGGACAAAAAGCACGCCGCCCCGCGGGGTGGGGCTGAAATGCCCCGCCTGCTTTGTTGTCGGATCTCGCTGACTCGTTATTCAGAGTCGGCTCGATCCTCCAATGCATCCAGGCGCCGCGCATTCGGCACATTTCAGACCCATCCCAATCCCGGCCATTACTCGGACAGGCTCCAATAGGCGGCGGCGGCGCAAAAGCCGCTTACAATATTGACAATGCCCCGGTGCTGACGATACTCCGTATCTATCTGGTCGAGGGGGGTGCAAGGTGTCGGGTGTACGGACGGGTTGAGTTGCATGTTTGACGCGGTTCTCTTTGATCTTGCCGACACATTGCTGAGTTTCGGCAAGGTGAAGGCACTCTCGCTTTTCAGCCAGGGATGTCGCGACACGCATGAATACCTGGCGGAGCAGAATCTGAATCCGCCAGATTATGCCGCCTACCGAAAATTCAGCCTCCGGGCATTCACGGGCCGCTATCTCTGGTCGCATGTAAAAGGGCGTGACTTCAATGGCATGGATGTAATTGTGTCGGTTCTGCGCAGGTTTCATGTTCGGGCCAGCGAAAAAGATCTTCATGCCATGGCGTGGATGTGGTATCGACCCGTGTTGCCGCAGGTGCACGTAGTACCCGGCACCCGTGAGATGCTTGAGTCTTTGCGGCAAATGGGTTTGAAGCTGGCAATTGTATCGAACACCTGCGCGCCACCCTGCTGCCTGGATCGACACCTGGAGCGAGAAATGCTGCTGGAATATTTTCCCACGCGCGTATATTCGTCGACCACGCTGTACCGCAAGCCGCACCGCATCATCTTTGAATCCGCACTCGAGCAGTTGGGCGTGCACGCGAGCCGCGCCGTATTTGTGGGTGATCTGATCGCTCGAGATATCCGGGGCGCCCGCCGCCTCGGCATGCGAACGGTGTGGAAGCCGGGGCGAAAATCGTCACCCATCGATCGGCGCCGGTTTAAGCCCGATCATACCATTCGTGTGATTACAGAAGTTGAACCGCTGCTGCGTGCCATTTTCTCGTTACCCGCATCGGCCGCCACTGCCTGAATTCCAATCGGCGGGCGGCGTGATATCCGCACCCGGCGCCGGGAAACGGCCAGAGGCCCCACACTGCCTGAATTTTCATCCGATGGGGGTAAAGGCGGTTTTTCCATTAGCTACGGCCGTCTTATTGCCGGGCGGCAGGGGGCCTCAACAGCCTGCCCAAATAATCGCCGACCATTGCCTGGGCCAGCCTTCTGGGCGACCGGAGTCCGCAGCAGCGGAGATAAAACGGCCATCCGGGCGGTTATTGGCCGTGCGGGGGTAAAATCGTTCCCGTGCACGGCGGCACAGCCGCGCGGCGTAACGTCGGCGGCTTGCCTAAACTGTCGATTTCGGCGCATAATGCCCATGGCGGAGGTCGGCGGCGATTTTGCAGGAACCGACTTCCAATGTTTGACGAGTATCAAATTAACGGGCTTTTTGACGAAATGTTCGAAAAGCCGGGAACCCCCCGCCCGCATTATGCGCGTTTGCACCAGCGTGTCTGCGATTTGGGCATGACGGCGCTGCAGCATCGCAGCAAGATGGCCGACGTTTGCTTTCGCAATCAGGGCGTCACCTTCACGGTTTACAAAGATGCGCTGGGGGTGGAAAAGATATTTCCGTTTGATCTGATGCCGCGCATTATTCCGGCGGAGGAATGGGAAACCATTGAAAAGGGATTGATTCAGCGGCTGACGGCTCTGAACCTTTTCTGCCACGATATTTATCATCAGCAGCACATCCTGCGCGAGCGCATTATGGATCCGCAGCTGGTTTATAACGCCCGGATGTTTCGCCGTCAGATGCTGGGCATCAATGTGCCCCGCGGCATTTACGTAACGATCTGCGGGACTGACCTTATCCGGGATCAGCATGGTGAATACCTGGTGCTTGAGGATAACTGCCGCACGCCCAGCGGTGTGAGCTATGTCCTTGAAAACCGGGCAATTATGAAGCGTGTATTCCCTTCGGTTTTTCAGGCGGCGCACGTTCGGCCCATTGAAGATTACCCGCATAATCTGCTGCGGTGTCTGAAGTTTCTCGCCCCGCATGATCAGGCGGATCCCTGCATCGTGGTACTTACCCCGGGCATGCACAATTCGGCGTATTACGAGCACAGTTTTCTGGCGCGGCAGATGGGCCTTGAGCTTGTCGAGGGCCGCGACCTGCTGGTGGATGATAATTATGTTTACATGCGTACCACGGCGGGCATGCGGCGTGTGGATGTTATTTATCGCCGGATTGATGATGACTTTATCGATCCGCTGTGTTTCCGTCCGGATTCACTGCTGGGGGTTGCCGGCCTCATGAATGCCTACCGTATGGGAAGGGTGGCGCTGGCCAATGCGGTGGGGGTGGGGGTGGCCGACGATAAGGCCATTTATCCCTACGTACCGGAAATGATTCGTCTTTATTTAAAGCAAGAGCCTATTTTAAAAAATGTGCAGACTTATATTTGTGCCCGGCCCGATGAGTGTGCGTACGTGCTGGAACACCTCCACGAACTGGTGGTGAAATCCACCAATGAGGCGGGCGGGTACGGGATGCTCATGGGTCATCAGGCATCGCAGGCGGAGCGTGAGGAATTCGCCGTGAAAATCAAGGCGGATCCGCGAAATTTCATCGCCCAGCCGGTGATTGAACTCAGTCAGCATCCATCGATGATTGGCGAAAGTATTGAAGGGCGCCGGATCGATCTGCGCCCCTACATCCTTTGCGGACAGAATATTTCCGTGATGCCGGGCGGCCTGACCCGCGTGGCGCTCAAACGCGGCAGCCTGGTGGTGAACAGCTCTCAGGGTGGCGGCAGCAAGGATACGTGGGTATTGGAGGCGCAAACGTCATGAGTTCTGCCAATGGCAACGGCCCCCCCTTGATCAACCCGTCTCTGCGTGGCGGCCGCACTTTGCTGGCCCGCGTGGCCGATGCAAGCTTCTGGATGAGCCGCTATATGGAACGGGCGGAGCACATTGCGCGCATCCTTATGATCAGCAACGACGTGCTTACCGGCACCGGTGATTTGGATCGCGCCTTTGCGTTGGAAGTTGCCGGCGATGTACTGCGCATTACGCAGCGCGATCATATGTTTCCGGCGCTGACACCGGCGGGTCGGCCTGCATCGCAGGTTATGGCGGCGGTGGCACGCTATATGACGCTGGACGAAGACAATCCCAACAGCCTGATCCATTGCATGGCGAAGGCCCGTGAAAATGCCCGGGGCATAAGGGAAAGCATCTCCGCGGAAATGTGGGAGCAGATCAATACGTTCTACTGGTCAATAAAAAGCGATGATGCCCGCGCACGCTTTGAGGATGTTCCCCAGGAGTTCTACCGGCAATTTATGATGGGCTCATTTCTTTTTCAGGGGCTTGCCGATCAGACGATGGATCATGGGCAGGTCTGGTTATTTATTCAGTTGTCGAAATACATTGAACGCGTGGATATGACCTGCCGGATTCTTATGGCTAAATTCTCCACCCTTTCCCGAGTGGATTCATCGCTGGAACCGTCGCTGCGTACCATCCAATGGATGGCCGTGCTGCGCACCTGTTGCAGCATTGAGGCGTATCGCCGGGGCAATATTGGAGAGTTGGAGCCCTCGCGGGTGGCGAATTTCATCATTTTTGATGCCAGTTTTCCCCGCAGCATCCATTATTGTGTCAAGCAGGCGCTGGCGTCGGTGGATCAGATACGCGCCGGGTTAAGCGCTGATGCCGGACGCGAGGCGCAGCGACGGCTTGGCAGGCTGTTTGCAGAGGTACAATACTCGCAGATTGCGGGCGACACGTTTGAGACGCTGCTCGAGTTTCTCAGCGCGACGCGGGCCGGCATGGCCGAGGCCGCCGCTGCGGTTCAGGAGCAGTGGTTTATGCGGGCCATTGATCCTAATGGCTGGCGGTCTTGGTCGACCAGCGCTCCGTAAACTTTCGAGAGGTGCAGTGATGTTAATCGGTATTGAGCACACGACGGAATTGACTTATTCGGGGCTAATCAGCGAAACCGTGATGGAATTGCGGATGGCGCCCCGGCAGGAACCCAATCAGCAGCGGCTTTCATTTGATTTGGCCGTCGGCCCCACATCGCAAATTCGCAGCTACTTTGACTGGCTGGGAAATACCATACACGCTTTTTCCATCAACGGCCTGCATAAAAACGTGAAAATTGTCGCGTCCAGTGTGGTGCAGACCGCAGCGCACCGTGTGAGCATCGCGGATCTGCCGGATCTGTGGCCGCTGGCGGACGCATCGGATTACACACTGGTGGATTTTCTCAAGCTGGAATCTCCCATCGGCGATTGCCCGGCGTTGGCCAAGACAGCCGCTGGACTGAAACCGCGTGGCAATGTTTCGCTGCTGCGACTTTCCACGGAGGTGATGAAATTTATCAGCGCCGAGTTTCAATATGAAAAGGGCGTAACAAGCGTCAGCACCACGATTGAAGAGGTGCTGACCCATCGCCGCGGCGTTTGCCAGGATTTTGCACAGGTGATGGCGGGGCTGCTGCGCAAGTTGAACGTTCCGGCGCGGTATGTCAGCGGGTTTATTCATGCCGGTGAAAAGGGGTATCGCGGGGCCACGCAGACGCATGCCTGGTGCGAGGTTTATTTTCCGTCCGCGGGGTGGGTTGGCTTTGATCCCACCAATAATTGCCTGGCCGGTGAAAATTTTGTGAAAATGGCGGTGGGAACCAACTACCGCGATGTGCCTCCGCATAAGGGGGTATACCGGGGCACCGCTCGGGAAACGATGGCGGTTTCGGTGTTGACGCGGGAACTCCGGGAGCTGACGAGCCGACTGGTGGGGGAGCGCACCGGTGGCTTAGATGTGCCGGTGTTTAATTTTGCTGGCCGTGGGCCGGTGGGGGCGTGGATACTTGATGAGCAAGTTCAGCAGCAACAGCAACAGCAGCAGCGACAGGTGTGATGCGGGTGGGCAGTGCCGCTGGCCGCAAGGGATAATTGGGCGCTGCCGCAACTGGTTCCGCCATTTTCGCGGAGGCCCCGCCATCATTATTGACTAGGAGCCTGTCCGAGTAATCGCCGGGTTGCGACGGCGTGATTTTTGGTGCCCATCAAGCAGCGGCGACGATGGCGTACCTGACACGGATGGTACGCCGAGGAGCCGCGCCGCGGAGGGGGGACAAAAAGCACGCCGCCCCGCGGGGTGGGCCTGAAATGCCCCGCCTGCTTTGTTGTCGGATCTCGATGACTCGTTATTCAGAGTCGGCTCGATCCTCCGCCGCGCATTCGGCACATTTCAGACCCATCCCAATCCCGGCCATTACTCGGACAGACTCCTCGTGGCCGCGCTTCGTCGTCATCTCTGCGTCTCCCCTTCTCTGCGTGAGATATTAAATAATCACATCATGCCGCGGCATGATTCCGTAAATTAACTAAAACGCCGGTTGTCTCGCGCAGAGGCGCAGCCGCGAGATCGCGCCATTTAGCCGCGGGCATTGTGCCCGCGCGTCCCCTCTCTGCGTGCGGGACAAGGGGTTCTGTAAATGTGATGCAGGCGTCCCGCCTGCTGGCCGGCGTAGGGCGTGTCGCTGAATCCGAATGTTTCCGATGAGTAAGTTTTTCACGAGCCGCCGCCGGCCGCCTAAACACCCACCCACTTGTTCCATCGGAAAGTATCTTCGCATTCCATTGCGAGCGGATAAACCGCTCGGCTCGTAATGCGCGCGGGTTTGGCAATTTCCGCGGCCATTTAGTCGCGTACGCCGGTAACGTTTTCGCCTGAAATTTACACATTGTTCACACAAGACGATGACGCGGTGCGCGGGAAGCGTATAATCGCCGCCGACCCATGGTCGGTCGTGCGACCGACCAGACCTCTGAGCTTTGCGAACGCGGAATTGACGGATGGCAATGGAAACGGGGGATGCGCGGCGTAATCCGGCGGGATATTGGGTGGGCGTCGCCCTGCTTTTGCTTGCTGCCGCTTTACTCGCCGGCTTGATGCACCCCATCAAATCGCATTCAGGGCGGCTGAGCGCCCAGGTTTGGCAATTGCCGATTTATGCCGCCTGGTCGCTCATGCGCATGACAGCGGCCTACATCGTTTCACTGATTTTTTCATTAAGCGTGGGCATTTATGCAGCCAGCCGACCCCGCGCGGCCCGTATGATTATTCCCATCCTCGATATTCTTCAGTCGATCCCCATTGTCACTTTTTTCCCCGCCGCACTCGCCGTGGCTGTGAGCCTTTTAGGCGGCGGCCGATTCGGCATGGAAGTGGCTGCCATTTTTCTGGTTTTTACGGGCATGGCATGGAACATGGCCTTTTCGGTTTACTACAGCGTCAAGGCCATTCCTCATGACACGCTGGAATGTGCGGAAAGCTTCGGCATTCGCGGCACGCAGCGGCTTTTCACCATCACGATTCCGAGCTGCATACCCGGGCTGCTTTACAACAGCATTTTAAGCTGGTCGGCCGGGTGGTTTGCACTGACGGCGTGCGAAATACTCACCGTCGGAAATAAGAATGTGTCGCTGCCGGGGCTGGGCAGTTTTATTGCCAATGCCGAGTCGTCAAAAAATCCATTCATCATGGGCCTTATCGGCGTGGGGGCGCTGCTGACGGTGGTGGTCGGGCTGGAAATATTTGTCTGGCGTCCCCTGATTTCATGGGCCCAGCGGTTTCGCAATGAGATGACCGTTTCGACCGCATCGCGCGATTCCGGCCTGCTGGAATGGTACCAGCGCGGGCGGCTGCCACGCTTTTTCGTCCGCACCACAATTATGCCGCTTAACCAGCTGGCGAACCGGGTAATTGCGATGGTTCATGGCACCACCCGACGGGCGATCATGCCGCGAAAAGAAACGCCCGGCGTGCTGGCCAAAATATGGAACGCTTCGCAACGATTCATCGGTTGGGCCGCGATCGCCGGCATTGCAATCGGCGGCGGATATTTTGTCTTTTCCACCATTGCCGGCCATTTCCCGCCCATTGTCAAATATTTGCCCGCTGCGCTCGCCCTCTCTTTTGCCCGGATTGCACTGGCCTATTTGCTTTCTTTGGCCTGGACTATTCCGCTTGTACTCTGGGCCTATCGGTACCCGCGGATTTTGCGGGGCATTTCTTCGGTGGCACAGGTTTTAGCAAGCCTGCCGGCCATTTCGCTGACCTTCCTGGTGGTCTATGTTTTCGTTATTCGCCTGCATCTTGGGCGAACCTGGGGGGTCGAATTGGCCGGTGAATTTTTACTGATGAATGGTGTGCAGTGGTACATCCTTTTTAATATGCTCGGCGGCGTAAGCCGGATGCCCGGCGATCTGCTCGAAGCGTGCGATGCGATGGGCCTTTCGCGCTGGATGAAATTCCGGACACTGCTGTTGCCGGCGATTCTGCCATCGCTGCTGACCGGCACCATCACAGCGTTTGGCGGGGGGTGGAATACGCTGGTGTTCAGCGAATCTATTTCCTATGCGGGAAAGTATTATCATGTACTCGGCATCGGGTGGCTGCTCGATGTCGCATCCGACTCGGCTTCTGCGGGTCATTATTCAGGCCCGCTGACATCGCAGGATCGCATGGCGCTGCTGATGATTTCCATTGGAGCGTTGATCCTTTTTATTGTGACGGTCAATCGTTTGTTATGGCGACCACTCCAGGCGTGGGCCGCCGATCGCTTCCGGTTTGAATATTGACGCGGCCGGCCTGAATTGCGCCCCGCCTGACACCGAGGGTTCCACATGCTGCTAAAGCTTGAAAATGTATCCAAGATTTATGACACCGATGGCCGACCATCGACCATTCTTGCCGACCTCAACTGCGCAATTGATTCCAATCAGTTTGTCTGCATAGTCGGCCCGTCGGGCTGCGGTAAATCGACCACGCTGCGGCTGATCAACGGCCTTATGGTGCCAAGCGTGGGGCAGGTGGTCTTTAAAGATAAACCCCTGACCGGCATCAACATGCAGTGTGCGATGGTGTTCCAGAATTTTGCCCTGCTGCCGTGGCTGACGGTGATGCAAAACGTGACGCTGGGCCTCGAAGCCCGCGGCCTGAATGCCAACGATGCAACCAAAAAAGCCGCCGTATATATCGACAAGGTCGGGCTTGATGGCTTTGAATCGGCCTATCCGCGGGAACTTTCCGGCGGCATGAAGCAGCGGGTCGGCTTGGCCCGGGCGCTTGCCGTCGAGCCTGAGCTGCTGCTGATGGATGAGCCATTTAGTTCGCTGGACCCGCTCACAAGCATCAACCTTCGCGAAGAACTTCTGGATATCTGGGCCGATGCCAATCTCGCTGTGAGTACCGTTATCATGGTGACACATATTATTGAAGAGGCGGTGGAATTGGCCGACCGTGTGATCCTGATTGCCGGCCGGCCGGGCCGAATTGTGGCCGATATCGAAGTGACGATGCCCCGCCCGCGGCATAAAAATTCTGAGGCGTTCACCCGCCATGTGGATGCCATCTTTTCACTGATGGCCGAGTGCTGCTAAGCTATCTGTTGCAGGAGAAAACCTATGACCGAGGCCTCATCGCCTGAACCCGCCGATCCATCATCTGCGGTGCCGTTTGTAACCCCGCTGCCGCCTGCCGGCCTGAGCAAGGTGCTTGGACTGCTGGAAATTCTCGACGATCATGGTGGCAGAGAAGACATTTACAAGCTCGCCCGGGAACTGCGCGACAGCTTTGGCGAATTGATCATCATCATTAAAGCGGCCGAGATATTGGATCTCGTGGAAACGCCCGGTGGCGATTTGGTCATGCTGCCGCTGGGCAAGCAGGTGATTGAATTGCCGGTGAATGAAAAAAAGAAAATTATTTCCCGGCAGGTGGCCAAACTTTCTCTGATCCGTCACATGACCGACTTTTTGCGCGCCCGGGAAGGCCAACAGGCAACCCGTCAGGAAGTACTTGATGAATTGGCCCGAACACTCCCCACCGAGCGCCCAAAACCGCAGTTTGAGGCGTTGGTGAATTGGGGGCGATATTCTGAACTCATGACGTTCAGCCGCGATGAAGATGTTCTGCGCATCGCGCAGAAAGCCGTTTAAAAACCGTACATGATGTAGCGGGGTACGGCGTTGGGATTGTAATGTTTTGGGCCTTTGAGAATTGCCTGCACACTCGCGGGCGCAATAACAATCACCCGATTGCCCACCTGACTGATCGTCGCTCGGCCGCCGTGCCCTTCCCATACGTGCGGCCGCACCGTGGATGAAATCAGCTGCACAATATTGGTAGGCAGCGGCACCTTCTTCAGCGATTTCGGGTCGCCATTAAGCTTTTCAAGGTCTTTCCCACCGCGAATGATTCGAGGCAGATTGGCTTGCAGATCCTGGAGGTAATAACTCTTGAAAACCAGATGTTCATCATCTTGCTTCTGCGTGGTCAAAAATATTACATTTTCATCGGCACTGATGACAAAACGATGATGGCGCGCAAAAGCTTTCAGCGTGGCGGCCATATCCAGCCGCAGGCTTTGTGCGGGCAGGGTGAACGAACACTTGTTCTTTAGGCGCGTCCCCGACGCTTTCACGGCCCGCCAATTCATAACCATGTTTTGGCTCGAAAGTTTACGGAATTGCCTGAAAACCTGTTGCACCGTCCGGTTTTTTATCACCAACCTGGGGATCGGCACTTTCACCAAACCGGGATCATTAAGCACGAATATCACGCGGCCAATCTGCGCGGGACGAAATTTACGATGCTTTGGAAGCGGAATGCGGGCCGCCGGCTTGGATGCGGCTTTTTGAGTGGCAGCCGCCTTTGGGGCTGCGGCGTAAAGCGGTGCGCCAAGCAGCCAAGAGGCGCCCGCGAGGCTCCCCACTGAGAGTAATCGCATCGCGGCGCCATAAATCCCCCTGCGGAACGGATTGCAAA
>JAJZGD010000085.1:0-1661 GCA_021804985.1 Planctomycetota bacterium | reverse complement strand
GGTTGCCTCCGCGGGGGTAAAAACAGCCATGCACAATCGGCCAACCAGCCGCCAAAACCAGACCAAGCCACACTGAATGGCTCGCCGCCGGCAGCGTCGCCGGCAAACCGGCTGGTACACTGCCCGCCGCCGCACCCGCTGTGTTGCCCGTCACCAGCGAGATCAATGACCCGTGGAACTGATCATCCGCTGCACATAAACCGGTGCAGTCACGACCAATTCGCGACGGAAATAGATGATGCTGGCTCGGCCGCCATTGGCCTCCCAGATGTTCGGTTGAATGGTAGCGACCACGAGGCTGACCAGATTTTTGCCCCGCTGGGCTGAACTTTTAACCGCCGAGGTTTGCTGCTGATTCTGCTGAAACATGCTGCCGCCTCCGCCGACATTTCCCATGCCGCCGCCGCCCTGACTGCTGACCTGCGACGTGCTGTTTTGCGTGGCACTGGAAAGATTAAACGTCGGGGCATTGGTAAAGTTGGGAACCGTCATCACCAAATCGCCGACGGGATACACACGCGTCACCATGTGCGCGTTGGCGGCCTCGCGGGTAGTGATCATCAGCACGTTGTTATGAACATAAAATATCAGGGGCGTTTGCGGTGACACCTGAGAAAGAATCAGGGAGAGGGTTTTGCGGACGGTCACATCCCGCAATGTCAGGCTTACCGGGGTGAGTTTCGATACGCCGGCGTTGGAAAGCACATTCCAATTCACAAAGATGTTGGCCCCGGTAATGCTGCGTAAATAGCGGATCGCATCGCGCACCGGCAGATCATTCATGGTCGTTTGCGGAATTGTGGCGTTGATCAAGGCCCGCGTGTTGGTGGCGGCGCCCGCCATCGGAACATTGGCCGCCCAACCCAGCGCGATAAACAGCGCTCCGCTGCAAACCAGATGTTTGATACTCATCGCTGCACACCTTTCAAAAAAGACGGCGTCCGAAAAAACACATCTACCTCCGTAGTTTAATGACCCGGGCGCCGGGCGCCAAAAGGAAAATGCGAATTTTCTGCTTTTTTTATCGCGTGCCCCCCGATCGGCCTAAAACCGCAGCAAGGACGGCCGGCGTGCTGTGCGTGAGCGAGGCGTAATACCAGCCCGCCTGTGCCCGCAGACCGGCGCTGATGCGACCCCCATAAAGCACCACTTTACGCAGCTCTGGCAGGGCGATCGGCTGCTGATACTTGCCCATGACCAATCCCGCGAGCAACCGGATTCGTCGGTGATGCCGATGCATAAAATTATGCCAGTGCGGCCGGATCATGGATGAAAAATTGTGGCTCGTCGGTGAAAGCATCGCGGTCAATACCGCTGCGACCACGCCCGGGTTAAACGCATTCAAACACCGCTTGATGGTTCGGCGGTCGGAAGGATGTTTCAGGTTAAGCAGCAGCAACGCCGCCTGCTCGCCGCGGCGAAAGTCCTGACCCGTCTGGCCATCGGCAATGGTGGAATATTCAATGAGCGATCGCAGCAGCGCCCCGCGGTACGGACAGTGCGGCTTCTGAGCATAATCCAATACCCAGTTGAGAAACAGCGGCTGCCCCTGGGTGATCAGCGTATCGATGGCGGGCAGAAAATCTTTGCCGCTGGCCGCCATATCCGCCGCACGAATAATGCCGCGCAGCAGCGGCGAACGGGTGGTTCCCAATCGACGG
>JAJZGD010000084.1 GCA_021804985.1 Planctomycetota bacterium | reverse complement strand
TTACACCAATGGGGCAAATAGGTATCAGTTTGTGGGGTCCAATCCCGTGAACAGGGCGGACCCAAGGGGATTATCGGGGCTGGCAGATGCCGTGGTCGGGCCGGGGCCGGTGACAGTGCCGGGCGCATCTATCCTTGAAGCACCGTTCGCGTGGATCGGCGGCGTTATCAGAGCTGTCGCCAGTTGGTGCTACGCGGGCAAAATGGCACAGGTCAACGCCGGTGCCCAGGCAAATTATTACCAACAGATATACAACGGCCACATTCCGGCGAACGTGAGTGCGGGTACGCCGGAGCAGAGGCAGAACTTTGCCAACGCGTGCCACGCGGCGGCCGCGGAAGCCCAATCGCTCGTCAATGGTTATTGCGGTACCCCCGGTGTCCCACTGAAGCCGGAGGACTACGGAGAAGCGGTGATAAAGGAGGGCGTGAAGAAAGCCCTGGGTGAGCCGTGAGGAGGCCGCCCGCCGTTGAAGATCGAGGCCGTTTTTCGGGCCACTTGGCGCGCGAGGGGCTCTGCCACAACGGCCATAGACGACCGCCCCGTCGCGCCCGACGGCCCGGGCGGCGGTGCCTGCTGGGGGCCGCCGCCGTGTCGCTCCCCATTGTCGCCCTGTTTTCCGGCATCCCGGGGTGCGCAAAATCCGATTCTGGCGACAGGGCGGAGGCCGATTACGGTCGGGGTATCCTTGATTTTGCACGCCACAGGGATCAGCAGGCGGTCCACTGGCTCGGACAGGCGTCAGCCCGCGGCAACTTGGCCGCGGAAGCGCTCTTGGGCCGGGTGTACCTCGCGGGGCAGTGCGTGAGGCCGAATTACGCTCGGGCCCTGCGACTGCTGCGCCCTGCCGCCGCCCGGGGCGATATTTCCGCAATGCGCGGGCTAATTTCTGCGTACCGGTACGGTTTGGGGCTGAAACAGAATTTTGCCGCGGCGCGGCGCTGGATACTCGACGCGTCAAAGCACGGCGCGCCGTGGGCGCTGGCGGAACTCGGCAAGCTGTACATTTACGGGCGCGGTGTCAGAAGAAATCCCCACACTGGATTCGATTTGGCGTTGGCGGCAGCCAAGCGCGGCTCCGTCGAGGGGGCGATGGTCGTGGCGTTGTGTTACGGCCATGGTTGGGGCGTACCGAAAGATGCCCCGGCCGAGATTAGTTGGCTCACAAGGGCCGCAAAGGCAGGCATGTATAAATACGTCGGGCCGCCGGGGGGGTGCCGAGGCGGCAGCGTTACCGAGTCCGCTTATACGCTGATCGGGCGAATCTACGAGCACGGAAATGGGGTCCCCCGGAACGCTCGCCTCGCCGAGGCGTACTACCTCCGCGCTATCCGGCTCGGGTCAACCCTCGCGATGAATGATCTCGGGCACCTTTATGAGAAGCTGCCCGGGGGGCCCGCCGAGCGGGCGAAAGCCATCGGCCTCTTCCAAGAGGCGGCCGCACGTGGGTCCGCGGCTGCAGCGTGGAACCTCGCCTATTGCTACCAGCACGGCATCGGGACTCGAATCAGCATGCGGCTGGCGGCGGGGTGGTACAAGCGGGAGCGGAGCCTGCTGCGTCCGCGGGTAATCCGCGGCAATCGGCTCGCAGAGTATATGTTGGCAATGGCTTTCCTGACAGGTGTGCCGCGCGACCCGCCGCGCGCCATGCCGCTATTGGGCCGCTTGGCGCGCACCGGGGAACCGCAATACGAAATGCTTTACGGCGCAGCAGAGCTGCGCCAGGGTGGAACCGCCCGGCACGCTGATGGACTGCGGTGGCTTGAAAGGGCCGCGAAAGGCGGCGATTCGGATGCACTGGATATACTGGGCGACGCGTACAGCTACGGGCTTTGGGGTGTGCAACGATCTAAAAAAAAGGCCCGCGAGTTTTTGGCCAAGGCCGCCGCCATCAAAGCCGAGCTGCGTGATGATGGTGGTGGCGGCTACCATCATCATTGAATATCAATGATGGAGTGAGATCAAAGCCGAACTGCGTGGTGATGGTGGTGGCGACGGGGTTGGTGCCGACGCGAGCTATTGTCAAATGTTGTGGATTGGCTGAATTGGGCGGCTTATTTTTTGACTCCATTTTCGAACACAACGCCTGAGAGCACATCGGCGATCAATGGTGAGCCGTTGAGAATCTGAAAGCCGCGCTCAAGCGCTTTGGCACCGCTTGAAGACCATTGCCAGGCAAACCTTCCGGCTTCCATTGTCGCGCGTCATGTCGCGGCGTCACCGCACGGTGGGAAAAAATGCTCTCTACTTGGTTTGGTCGTGCGTAAGTGCACTCAATGCTCGGCCGAAAAATCGCCAAAACGTCAGCAAAGACCAATTGAAAACACGACGTTAGGCTACGCCGCCTTTTTTAGATCGTCCACAACCTTTAAGGGTAGCTCGACAAAAAAGCAGATGGGATCAAGCGGTGCGAGGTGCCGCATGACCGTCGCCGCGGTGGCCTTTGGCAGCAGCAATTTCGAGAAGGATTTCCCGACACACCAAACACCTTCAGCTTCTCGCACGCGAACCCGGTGGCCATGCCGACTTGCCCGCGGCGGTTTGACGCACCCAAGCGGCTTGCGAATCAGCTTATCCGCGGCCACAATACGGGGGACCAAAGATTGGCCTCGATCGGACTGGTATTGATTGTGTCTTAACGGTCTTATCGATCGTGGGTTTCGGCCTTGTGCGGCTGAAACCACCGCCCGCTTAGATGGGAGGGCCGACGAAGTGAAAGCGCGGAGTGCTCGGCGTGTCACAAGTCACCCCGATTTCCGGACTTTCCTGCAATGTTCTGGTACTCAATCGCCTATATATGGCGATTCGTGTAGTCAGTGCGACGCGGGCCTTTTCACTGCTCAGCCGCAGCCGCGCTGAAGTTATCTCCGTTGAAAACGGCTCCTACTTCACCTACAACATCGATTCCTGGATTGAGATATCGCAGCTGAAGGCTCAGTTTGAGCGCGACACGCATGATTTTGTCCGCACGGTACGCTGCGAAATCGCCGTGCCACGGATTATTCGCCTGTTGGGTTACGACCGTCTGCCCCGGCAGGATGTAAAACTCAATCGCCGAAACATCTACGCCCGCGACAATGGCACATGCCAGTATTGCCGCAAAAAGTTTCCCTCCAGTGAGCTATCGCTGGATCATGTGGTGCCACGATCACTCGGTGGGAAAACCGTGTGGGAAAATCTCGTCTGTGCGTGCGTGTATTGCAACGCCAAAAAGGGGGGCCAAACACCCCATCAGGCAGGCATGCATCTGCTAAGAGCACCGGTGAAGCCCAAGCGGAATCCGGTGATTAATGTGCGCCTCGGCTCGGATAAATACTCCTCTTGGCAGCACTTTTTAGATCATGCCTATTGGAGTGTGGAACTAAAATAGCACCGCTGCCTTTATGATGACGCGACCATTATTGAATCGCGCCGGTCCGGCAGGCCGCCGGCTTTTTTTCGCACCAGCAGTTGATCCATCGCGTCAGTCCATCCCATCTGCAGCGGATTCGCGATCCGTCGTAATGTCGCTGTTCTTCGGGTAGGCTCTTAACTCGGGTGGATAAAAACGTTGGAGCCAGTGATGTTGCGCGCATCAATTGTACCCCGTGCATCGTGCATCCGAGTATTTAAATCACACGCACGTTCGATGGTGTGCGTTGAATTGGCAGCTGCCGCTATCGCACTGCTTTCGATAATCTCATCGGCCATACCGCTGCATGCCGCCCCGCGCTTTATCACTGTCAATATGGCGCATGCTGAAAGGAGATTTCATTCGACACTGAATATTTGCATAGGGGGAGAACATGCGGCATTGGAATTCAATCGCGAATCTCTCAGGCAGTTGGCGATGGCCCACCGCTTGTGCGGCTTTTCGTACATCCGCTTTCACGGCATATTAAATCCGGCCATGCATACCGTGCGCCGCCTGCCTGACGGAAAATTGATCTATAACTGGCAGCGTATTGACCGGCTTTATACGGAATTTCTTCACGCCGGTGTGAAACCGATTGTTGAATTGAGTTTCATGCCGTCAGCATTGGCATCAGGTAAAGAGACGGTGTTTTATTACAAAGGCAATGTTACGCCACCCAAAAGTTTCAAGCGGTGGGGGATGTTCATCACCGCCCTGGTGAAGCATCTGGAGCATCACTTCGGGCGCCCCCAGGTTCGCAGTTGGTATTTTGAAGTTTGGAATGAACCGAACCTGCACCAATTTTATCCTGCAGGATACCAATCCTATATAAAACTTTATGCCGTTACGGCGCGAGCGATCAAGCGTGCCGATGCAAAACTGCGCGTCGGGGGCCCCGCCACGGCCGGCATGGCGTGGATATCGCGGTTTATTGCCTGCTGCCATCAAAAACATCTGCCGCTCGATTTCATCTCGTGCCATACCTATGGCAGCGGACCGCATAAATGGGCCGACGGAAAAAAAGGGCTTCGGATTGCGGCCAAGCCCAACGCCATCGCCGGTGGCATTAAGTGGACACAGGAACGCATCCAACGCTCGCCTATGCCGCATTTGCCGCTGCTCATCACAGAATGGGGGCCATCCTATTCCAGCCGCGATGCCGTGCACGACAGCTACTTTCAGGCGGTTTGGCTGCTCGAGCAAATTAAAACCATCCAGCCCGCGCCGTTGTTCATGTCGTATTGGTCGCTATCCGATATTTTTGATGAAGGCGGTCCTCAGACCAAACCGTTTGAAGGCGGATTTGGAATATTCAACCCGCAGGGAATTCCGAAGCCCACCTTTTTCGCCATGGAATACCTGCATGAATTGCAAGGCCGACAACTCTCCACCCATGATTCCCAATCCTTAGCGGTAACCCATCGAGGTGGAGTGAGCTTACTGGCCTGGAATTATACCTGGCCAAAGCAAACCTCTCCGGATCATTCATTTTTCAGCGTCCCGCATCCATCGCTGAGTGCATCGGCCATCGAATTGACGGTCAGGCATTTAAAGCCCGGCCGATATCAATTGCGCATCTATCGCGAGGGGTATCAGCACAATGACGCCTACACGCTTTACCAAACGTGGGGCCGCCCAACTCATCTTACGTCGCGGCAACTGCGGCTCATGCATCAAGCCGTCGCCAACCGGCCGGTGTTAAACCGAATCGTATCCATTCCGGACACGGGACAATTTAAATTTAATATATCCATGCGCACCAATGGAATAATATTGCTGAAACTTGCGCCCCACTCATAGTGGCGACAGGGATCAGCCGAGCGGCCTCGTGCCGCTACCCAGGGCGTCCCCGCCATGTGATCGATTTT
Source organism: Planctomycetota bacterium (assembly GCA_021804985.1). GTDB lineage: Bacteria > Planctomycetota > Phycisphaerae > WQYP01 > WQYP01 > JAJZGD01. The sequence goes on along the minus strand of JAJZGD010000084.1, from coordinate 8,613 downwards.
CCGCAGAGTCGGCACCCGAATGCATACCACTGGATGATGACCAAAATCGTTACGCCGATGGGATTCAGCAACGCCCCTGAAATCGATTGGTCGAATTTCGCCGCCGCCGTCAGACGCACAGCCAGTGTCATCAGCGTGGCGATTCCGGCCCACACGCTGGCCGCCGGGGCCCCGATTACAAGGGCGATCAGCCATAAAATCGGTGCCAACACCTGCCCGCAAAAAAGAAGGATCGTGGCCGGCAAAATCAACTTTGCCGATGCGAGGCCCTCGGTCGCATTTTTTGCCAACCCAGCGACCAAAGCGGGAACGCTGTCATACATCCGGCACGTGGCCAAATGGGTACCATCAACTAAATCCGTACGGATAGCCCTGCGGCGAAAGGCTCTTGGCAGCATGATTCCATCGTGGCGTGATGCCCGTATAAGCTCATGTCCGCCGGCGTTAAAATAATCGCGCCTGCGCGCGGCAAATATCTGGCCGCAACCTGCCGCAAACGCCGGATTGTCTGTTGTTCGCATCTTCCACAGCGGCAGAAAGCCTAAAAGCACCAGGTGCATCAGGGGTATGACCAATTGCTCGGCCATGCCCACGGTCACCTGGCATGGGAACAAGCTGATAAGGCCCGCGTCGCCGGAGGCCAATTCATTCGCAACGCGTGCCAGTGCTGTGGGTGCAAGGTCAACATCGGCATCAACAAAGATGAGAATATCGTTGGCGGCCAGATTCGCTAACTGCCAGCACGCGTGCTGCTTCCCGCACCAGCCCGGCGGCAGGGGGGTAGAGGCCTCCACTCGAACGCGCGGATCATCTTGTGCCATCGCCCGCGCAATTGCCGCGGTGTCATCGGTGGACTGGTCATCCAGAACAATCACCTCAAGGCTTACGCCTTCGCTGGCCAACGCACGCTCAAGGGCCTTGGCAATATGCTTCGCTTCATTGCGGGCCGGGATAAGAAGGGAGACCGACAACGCGACCGTTTCGTCCATCTTCCGCGGCGGCGTAAAGAAGCGAAGATTGACAAAAAAAATAATCGTCGGCACCGCCGCGAGTCCGAAGACGGCGGCTGCCAGAAGCGTAAAGATCACGGTTGCTCCTGCTCGTGCGCCGGCAGAAACGGCCGTCCGGTCGCTAGCGCCTTGCCGCGGCGTATTAAATCATAGATGCCGCCAACCCCTTCGCGGCCGCGCTGCACCAGATCAAACGCCGAGGCGTCGCGGGCTTTGACGTTTTCAGCCAGTGCATCCATTTCCCCCTGAAGTTCAACTGCCAGATGTGCGGTCCAATCTGCCGGCGATAAATCGGGATGATCCTTGGCGCTTACCCCTTGGCCGAACCGGACGATCGCTTCAGGCAGAGATTCCTGCCAGAAGGTGTACTCGATGGCAATCGGCACCAGCCGGACTTCAGGGCACAACGCAGCAAGATGCCCGATGCCGGGGCGAAGCTGCACGGGGCGAACGCGTATATCCCGAAAGCGCCCCTCAGGCGTAAGCCACATAACGGCATCCGGCGTGTGAAGAACCTCGCGGCTAATTTCCAGAAATTGTGCCGCACCGCGTCGGGGGTTTTTATCGATGGAAAAGAACCCGAATTTTAACATGATGGGATATTTACGAACGGCTTGCGCATCAATGGGGGTGTAATGGCGATATTTGGCGTACCGCCGGGCAACAAACAGAGCGCCAATCAGGGGGTCCCACCATGAGGCGTGATTCATAAAAAATACGGTCGGGCCGGAGATCACCGGCGGAAGACCATCGCGATCACAGCGGACCGCGTGAAAATGGCGGCCGATGTGGCGTGGAACATACCACGAACCGAGGGCTGCAAGTCGGTGAGAATAGGTTGGAAGCGCCATCAGAGAGAACACCCGTGCCGGTCAAGGTTCGCATGCATGCACGGTGGATTTTAGCCGCCCGGATGGAACTTGCAGGAAATTTGGTTTATCTCATGCCGGCGCGTGGGTCGCGGGCGAACTTTTCGATGATCAGGCGGCCACCTGAGCCCCCTGGCGTATCAGGCGGCGGCTGGGGGTTACTTCCGGACGGCGCTGGCGGGTCATCCAATTATTGTCGGCAATGGTGACAATGCTATACGGAACCACCCACCACAATACCGTGAACCACAGCATGCAGTAGGCAACGCCATACATCCAGCTTTGATCTTTGTACTGCCGCAGACAGTTAACCTGCATCAAGATGCTTAGCGACAGAAGCACGCTGAGATAGCAAATGGCAAAGCCCGGGCTAAGCACGCACATGACCAGGCCTGAAACCATAAGGATCGGGGAAATAATCTGGTCGTTAACGCCTGCGAGGTATTCGACCATCAGCGGCAGATAGTGCTGCGACCGAAAGCGCCGATGGCAGAATTTCAAAATAGACAGGTTTTCGCGGGCGTTGCCGCGCTCCCACCGCAGGAACATTTTTATCATTCCAGAAGCCTTGGTGGGCATTTCGGTGTAGGCCATAGCCTCGCGGGCCATCACGCTGCGGTGTCCCTGCCGAAGCAGCAAAGTGGTAAGGGCCCGGTCTTCAGCGATGGTGTTGGGGCGGCCAAGAAAAGTCTGATTTTGCCACTCTTCGCGAATCTCGTCAACGGCTGAATGGCGATAAGCACTTAGCGCGCCGGGGGTGCAAAGCACGGCGCCAAACGGCGATTGCGCCACCCGCATAAAATCGAAGGATTGCACAAACGCCGCCTTGAGCAACTTGGGAATCAGGCCAGCCTTGGCATTGCCAACACGGATATTCCCGGCCACCGCCGCCACCCGCGGGTCCCGAACCAGCGGAGACACCAGGTGATTAAGGGCGTCCGGGCAGATCACAGAATCCGAATCCATCGTCACCAGCACTTCCGCGCGGGTCATGGCAAAACCGGTGAGCAATCCCTGCCGCTTGCCGGAGTTCACTTTATGTCGAACCAGCTTTACCCGCGGGTTGCCCCGGGTTTCCGCCTGTATATGCAGCCATGTGTTGTCCTGGCTGCCATCATCCACGCAGATAAGTTCCAATTTATTTGCCGGATAATTACTCGAAAGAACCGAGCGGATCGCCAGGCGAACCCCCGGCCCTTCGTTAAACGCAGGAATAATGACGCCAAGCGTCGGCAGGTCGTCATCAGCCACCGGCGCGGTCGGACGGTAACCTGAAAATATCACCGTGCGGAACAGCAGAAGGGCAATGTTCAGGCCAGTGATGGTGCAGATTAGCAACATAAACCAATATTGCATGAAAGGATTGGTAAAAAATGAATAGCCCGTAAAATGGACTGCAAAGAACACGAGAAGAACCAAGGCCATGCTGCCCGCTGAAGCGATTATCCATGGAATCCACCGTTCAAAGCGGTTGAATTTCCTGATAATCCCCTGCGAGCGATCATTTAGGAAAAATTCTATATCCGCTATAAAATCGCTTGCATTACTCAGTTTAGACATGTCGATGCAGACTCCTCAACCATAACCAACCCATGTTTCCGTTCGTAGGCAGACACCGATGGCCGCAGCAAGTTAGCCCGCATGGCCGGTGGCCTTTCCAGAAGCCTGACAAGGTAATCCCGTCGCAGCCCGGCCATAACTCGGAAAGGCTGGTGCCATCTTGAATTGGTACGCGCCAGCCCGCATGCAGGTTCAGCCGCCGGTTGGCGTGTCATTTTCTGACATCTGCGGCGCATGGCCGCCGCGCGCCGTTATCCGTTGGCAGAAATCATTTGCCAGCGCCGGCGCAAGTGCAGCGCGGTCCACACGCCTCGCCTGCTGGTCATCGATGATCCAGGCGCCGCCGCGCACGTCATCGACCATCTCCAGCGTATTGGCAACCAGCACCTCGGCACCCGATTGTGCTCGGGCACCCCGCGCAATTTTCAGCATATCCTCTTCATTCATGCCCGCCTCAAGTTTAAATTTGTAGATCAGTCCACCATACTGCCAGCGCGAGCGGAGCAGATCGATAATTTTTTCTGTGGCTACCGCCCTCACCGCAATTTCGCCATGGTCGGATTTAACCTTGGCGGCCTGCACATCCTCGACCAGCCACATATAACGAGCCGGGCGCGACCCTTCCACTTCGCGCTTCTCTATGATGCGAAATACGCCCGTCGGGGCATAGTCGCACACCGCAGCCGTCATAAATACGGCCGCTGGCCCAGCGGCCACTGCGTGGTGAAGACTTTCAGCCAGATCGGCCGCCGTGCGAAACGTTTTGATGGTTAATATTCCTGGCGCACCGGGCGGCGGGGCGGCTGCTGCGATGGCCGGGTTGGAGGTCAGCAGTAAAACATTCGCATGATGGAGTAACGCCACTGCCAGAGTGGCGCCGGTTTTTCCGGTGAAGACGTTCCCCCAGATGCGAACCGAATCAATTGGCTCCCATGTGGTTCCGGCGGTCACGACAACATCGGGCAGTTTATCCATGGTGAAAGTTTAACCGTTGCTCCCTCGCGACGCGCACCGCGATACCCCCGTGAGCCATCCGAGCATCCATCCCCGCCTTGCCGCCCGCAGGTCGAAAACTCATGAGGCGACGGCGGGCACTTCAACGCGTTTGACGCTCAGGGCCTTAAGCCCTTTGGGGCCGGCCTCGACCTCATATTCCACCATTTCGCCTTCCTTGAGCGATCGAAAGCCCTCGGATTGAATGGCTGAATGATGGACGAACACGTCCTGGTTATCCGGAGAGGTGAGAAAGCCGAATCCCTTTCGATCATTGAACCACTTGACGCGACCAAGCAAACGAGTCATACGATCGACCTCCGTCCAAGTTCCGAGTAAGGATGATGCCGCAAGCGAAGAAAGAATTGAAAACTCGCGCACAACGTCCGTCGATATGTTCTCGGACTAACTTTAATATGCCGCAAAAACGCCGGGTAGTCAACAGGATTCTGCCGGGAAATTGCTGGCGGGGGTTTCAGGCCTCCAGCCTTTATTTGCGGCAGGCGGACAGGAGTCCCTTTTTTGCCCTCGGCGAGTGTTTGACATGGCTCATTTTCGATAGGTGGGCAATGCCACCGCAGGCGCCAAAAGTTCATTTTTGCCTTTTCAGGCATCGTATCTGTCGCCCATAACCCGGCACAGTGGCGAGCATGCGGACGACGCAAAACAAGGGCTAACTTATTTAAATATTTCAGCTTTTATCTTTTGCGCCTGCAACGTCCGGCAGCCGGTTATTGCCACCATGCGGGCGTTCTGCCATGGTTTGGCCCGCTATTTCCGGACTTGTTCATTGCAACTACCGCAACGATTTCGGCTTAAAACTTTTGCGACGCTTCAGCATTGTGCATGGCACGAATCGGAAAGCAGGCATCTCGGCACGATGGGAGCGCCGCCTTTTTAAGTATACGGTCAGGAAATTTTTTGCCTCCGGACGCCAAGTGAATTAAACTCATTCAATTACATGGCGGCGCTTTCACCGGACAAGGCAGTCGGGCGAATATCAGGCGCAAAAGTCTACGGTCGTTCGACTTTCTCCAGGCTTGCCATGCCGGTGATGGCAGCGTCATGCGGATCGGTATTTCTTCGGCAGAGCCGTTGTTGTGGCTTTCTGTTTGAGCCATGAGGATATACTGATTCTTGGTTGGCGGTCGCAGTCAGCTCCACATTTGAGGCGCACGGATGAAGCCTTCTTCGCTGAAGTTTATGGATGTGGTTGAGACGTCAATGGCGCCGCGGGCGCCGCTTGCAGTACCCGCGTCGGGGCGCCCATTGAGAGAGAGGTGTGATGTGTCGAGTATTGATCCTGCAGACCCGCTGGCAAAACCAGCGCCGGCGGAGCAGGTGTTTAGGCGCCCGCCGGATAAAAGCGCGCCACTCGACGCAGCTGCGAAGAAAAAATTATCTCCGCCCGGCGCCCGCGCCGCCGATGCACGCACCGTCGTAGGCCATTTCGCCCCCGGCAATGACGATACCGGCGCCATTGAGCCAAAGCCCAATCAGCCCGCAACGCTCAAAATTTCCCTACAGGCGCAGATTGATATATTAGGTCAACTCGCGGCCAGCAACCCCAACGCACTCCAAGCCGCGGTACAAATCCTGCAAAATCATTTTCGATGGAACGGCACCCTCAAATTCGAGCCGCCGGAACACCAACTCCCATCCCACGGTGCGGCCGGCGAACTCCGAGCCGTTGTGACCGCGCCAGCCCCCGGCAATAGTTCCGGCTCGTCGACGGCGAATGTCGGCTCGCTCGCGCTTGAAACCACCAATCGCAGTGCCCGCGTCAGCGAGCAACTGCGGCAGGCGGCCGCCTGGCTTTCAGCAGTCATTACCATGGCGCGCCAACATGAGAACCTGCGCAAGCTTGCCGATACCGATGAACTTTCAGGCGCATTTAACCGCCGCTACTTCATGCAGGCAGTACCCGAAATTCTCAATCGGGCGCGGCGCGAGCGATTCTGCATCTCACTTCTGCTCTTCGATATTGATGATTTCAAGCATTATAATGATCACTTCGGCCATGCCGCCGGAGATGCAATTATCCGCGAGGTCATTAACCTGCTGCGACGCTGCACCCGCACCAAAGACCTTGTCGCACGCATTGGGGGCGATGAATTCGCGGTGGTATTTGGCGATGACAGCTCCCTGCGCCAGCCGGACAGCCAACACCCACGCACCGTCTTTGCCATGGCGCAGCGCTTCCGCAAGGCCGTCGCGGATCATCCCTGGAACAGCGAAGGGGGGCCGATTGCCGGCAAACTCAGCATTTCTGGCGGCCTTGCCACTTTTCCGTGGGACGCCCAGGGGCTTAATGAACTCATGGCCGTGGCGGATGCTGAATTATTGAAAGCCAAGTCGATGGGCAAAAATGCCATTGTGCTCGCCAATCCCCAGGCCGATGAGGCTTAAGCAGTACCGCGCCAACCCGCAGGCCCGTTCATCCACCCCGCAAACTTGCAACCCAATCCGCACGCCGGGCCTCTCCCACGTAACGGCCACCATCAGATCGGATCGTGATCGGCCAGTTGTAGGCCGCGCTGAAGTTTTCACTGGTCATAACCGCAGCCGGTAAGCCTTGCGCTCCAACGCATCCCCGCTGGTTCAAAAGCAAAATCTGTTCGACGCAGGCTGGCAACTCTTCAGCATAGTGTGTGATCACCAGAACGGCGGGGCGATCCGGCAAGCGGCACAGGGCTTCAACCGTCGCCAGAAATGCCTCCCGACCAGGCAAATCCAGGCCATTGGTGCATTCGTCAAGGATCAGGAGTGTTGGTTTGGCCATCATCCCGCGCGCCAGCAGTGCACGCATGCGTTCACCCGTCGATAACGTGCGATAGGGTTGATCAAGTTGCCGCGCCAGCCCAACCATGTTGGCCGTTCGGGCGGCCCGTTCCCATTGCGTCGGCGTTAACGCGTCGTAGGCGACTACCAATTTGCCCAGCAGGCCCGTGGCGACGACCTCCAGCGTGCTCATCGCATGATAAAACGGTTCCACAAACGTACCCTCCACGATGGATACATCCTTGCGGAGTTCAACCACAGGAAACGAGCCCACCTGCCGGCCGCCAATCCACACACTTCCTGAAGTGGGCCAGATGTAGCCGGTCGCCATGCGCAGAAGCGTTGATTTGCCCGAGCCATTTGGCCCCAGTATCGCTCCGACGCCCTGCGCGGGCAGCTGCCAGGAAATGCCCTGCAGGATGTCTCGATGTTTGCGGCGCAGCCCGACGGCATCAAACCAAATGGCGGGTGGATTTTTAGATGGATGGGATGTACCGCTCATCTCGGCCTCGGCACGTTACCAGGCATTTTCGATCCCATACGCGAGGCGCGCCGCCCGCAGCGTGTTGCTCAGCAGCATCGCCACCGTCACCGGCCCCACGCCGCCCGGCACCGGCGTGATCCAGCCCGCCACCGGCGCCGCCGATTCAAAATCCACATCTCCCACCGTGCGGGTGATCGGATTCCCTTTTTCATCCGCAGTGGTTATTCGGTTGATCCCCACATCAATCACGACCGCACCGGGCTTTATATCTTTGCCCGTAAGGAGCCCCGGTTTGCCAACCGCCACCACCACCACATCGGCATGACGCGTGTGCATTGCAATATCGCGTGTATGGACATGGCACACGGTGACCGTTGCCCCACGCTCCGTTAACAGCAGCGCGATCGGTCGCCCGGCGATGCGGCTCGCCCCGATAATGCTTACCTCGGCACCCTGTATCTCTACCCCGGTGCTTTCAATCAGGCCCACTGCCGCCGCTGCGGTGCATGGAGAAATAATCGGATGGCCATAAAGCACATGCCCAATATTGGCCGGGTTAACCCCTTCAACATCTTTGATGACATCAATGCCGTACTGCGCCTGCTGGGCATTAAGGCCTGCGGGCAGCGGCAAATGGAGCATAATCCCCGTGACTGCGCGGTCGTCAGCCAAGGACCTGAGCGTGGCCTGCAAGGCCGACTGCGTGGTGTCGCCGGGTAATTCCAGCAGCGTATAGCCGATGCCCACGGCCGCGCACGTTTTGGCCTGATTTTCGGCGTACACTTTTGCCGCGTGGGCGCCACCCACGAGGATGGCCGTTAAATTCACGGCCATGGAACGTGCTCGAAGTTCGGCTACGCCCTGGGCGACGCGGCTGCGTATACCAGCGGCGATATTTTTTCCATCAATAAGTTGT
>JAJZGD010000083.1 GCA_021804985.1 Planctomycetota bacterium | reverse complement strand
CCATGTGAATATCGCCATTGGCATAGGGGGGGCCATCGTGCAGCACCCAGTTACCGCGAGGATGATCGGCGGCGAGAATTTCTGAGTACAGGTGCCGCTCTTTCCATGCGGCAAGCATGGCCGGCTCGCGCGTGGTCAGATTGGCCTTCATGGGGAAATCGGTCTGCGGCAAATTGAGCGTGGATTTATAATCCGCGGTGGCATTGGATGGTGGGGATGATGTTGCAGCGTCCATAGCACCTCAGGTGGCGGGGGCGACAATCGGGCGACAATCGGGCGCCCGCTACCCGAATGCATTAAAGTCCGCCATTGTAGCGTTGATGGTTCATGGCGGCCAAGGTGCGAACGAGATGCAAAGCATGGTTACGGATACCCGGATGCCCGGATGCCCCCCACCGCCGATATTAGCATCGCGTAAACTGCTTGGCGCCAGGAGCATGTCCAAGTAATCGCCGGGTTGCGACGACGTGATTTTTGGCACCCATCAAGCGGCGGCATTCGCTGCTTAATCAATTTTCTTCTCGGGAGTTTTCTTTATGAATGATTTCAAGCATCTCAAGCCGCACGCTCGCCGTAACGGTGCGGCCGTGGCCACAGCCATACTGCTTATTTTGGCAGTTGTGTCAGCGGTTGTGCCGGCGATCGCCGCCAACGGGGCCAACCAGAGGCCGCTGGCGCCGACCCATCTTCAAGCCCAGCTGCGAGCGAATTCGCGAGCGGTCAATTCACTTCATCCGCGGCTACGCTGGGTGCTGCCGTGGAAGGGACACGGCAAGATGCAGAGTGCCTACGAAGTGCTGGTGGCCTCATCTGCAAAGTTGTTAGACAAAAATGTCGGCAACTTGTGGAATTCTGGGAAGGTCGCGTCGGACAATTCCGTCGATGTCCATTACGCCGGTTCGCGTCTTAAGCCGCGACAGCGCTGTTATTGGAAAGTCCGCGTATGGAATCAGGGCGGCCAAGCAAGCGAATGGAGCCCCATGGCGCACTGGCAGGAAGCGCTTTTAACGCCTGGCCAATGGCATCACGCGATGTGGATCGGCTGGAAGCCCAAGTGGAAACTCGGCGTCCGCCATCCGCTGCCGGCGATTTATCTGCGCGATCAATTTCAGGTGGGCAAGCCAGTGAAGCGAGCGGTGGCCTATTTTTGCGGCTTGGGGCTCGGCCGGATGTATATCAACGGCTTGCGCACCAGCAAAACCGAGCTTTCACCACCGCTGAGTTGGTACGCCCGGCGCTGCTATTATGTGGCGCGGAATGTGACGAAATTATTGCACACGGGTAAGAACGCCATTGGCGTGATTTTGGGCAATGGCCGCGCCTATGGGCTAGGCGGGTACACGATTCATATACCTCCGCGCATGATTCTCGTGCTGCACATCCGGTATACGGATGGCTCCAGCGCTGTAGTCGTAAGCAATCCGCGCTGGCGGATGACGGACCGCGGCCCGATCCGGATGAACAGCGAATACAACGGTGAAACCTACAACGTGTCGCGGCGCATGGCCGGATGGAACAAGCCAGGATTTGCGGCCGCAGGATGGCGGGCGGCGCAGCATGTGTCATCGCCTGGTGGCCGGCTTATCGCGGCATTTCAGAAGCCCATTGAAGTCACACAAATTCTCCACCCGGTAAAGGTGGCCCGGATTGCGCCGGGAAAGTGGATGTTTGACATGGGACAGAATATGGTCGGCTGGTGCCGGATCAAGATTCCCAATGCACCGGCGGGAACCAGGGTGGTGTTGCGCCATGGCGAAAGTTTGGTGCGCAATGGCGTTCAAACCGTTGATTTAAATCCGGCCGGCCCGGGCAAACTCCATCTTTACGTGGCCAACTTGCGTAGTGCCAAACAGACCGATACGGTCATTCTGAATGGAAAAGGCCCCTTCACGTGGCATCCGATTTTTACCTACCACGGCTTTCGTTTCGTGGAACTCACGGGGTATCCCGTCACGCCCACACTCGCCACGCTTGAAGGGCAGGAAGTTCACGATGCGCTGCCGGTCACCGGCGGCTTTGCCTGCTCGGATAAGCTTGTGGATCAAATTGTTCACAATGCACGGTGGGGTATTCAAAACAACTATCGATCGATTCCAACGGACTGCCCGCAGCGGGATGAACGCCAAGGTTGGATGGGCGATCGAGGCATGGAATCGCGCAGCGAATCGTTCCTGTTTAATACGGAGCTATTCCACGACAAGTGGCTTTGGGACATTCAGGATGGGCAGCGCCCAAGTGGCGATGTTTCCGCGGTCAACCCGCCGTATTGGGCCGTTTACAGCAAGGATGTGACATGGCCGAGTACATTTATCTATCTGCCCGGCACGCTGTATCTGCAATATGGACAGATATCACCTATTGCTGATCATTATGCGGCGATGAGCCGATGGATTGACTACCAGCTGAAAAAAGTTCATCACGGCGTAACCCATGCCGATACGTATGGCGACTGGTGCTCGCCGCCCCGATCGCCGCACAACATTCACTCTTCGGATCCCAATCGGGCCACGCCGAAAGCGGTGCTGGCAACGGCCACGCTTTACAAAGACCTCCAGCTCATGGCGTGGTATGCGCGGGTGCTGCACAAACCGGCGCAGCGGCGCCACTGGCTGGCCGAAGCCCACCGATTATTTATCGGCTTCAACAAGCATCTTTGGAATGCCAAGGGAAAGTACTACGGCAACGGTTCGGATACCGCGTGTATTTTGTCGCTGGCTTCAGGCATCGTGCCACCGGCGCGACGAGCGGATGTGATGCGGCGTTTTCTTTGGCGAATGAATGCCCGGCAGGATGATCACGTCGGCGTCGGCGTTATCGGCATGCAATGGATATTCAATGAGATGGCACGCGCCGGCCACGCCGAACTTGCGTGGAGGATGCTCAACCAGACCACCTACCCGGGCTGGGGTTATATGGTTAAACACGGTGCGACGACAATCTGGGAACTTTGGAACGGCAACACCGCCAATCCCGCAATGAATTCGCAGGATCACGTGATGTTTATTGGAGATATGCTCACGTGGCTTTTCCAATATGTGGGTGGAATTAAAAGCGACCCCCACGAACCGGGATTCCGCCGCATCCTGATGAAGCCGCATGTTCTCGGCGATCTTAAGTGGGTCAACACGTGGCACCGGTCGCCCTATGGGAAAATTGTCAGCGACTGGCATGTGCTGCCGAACGGCACATTTCACTGGCGGATTCGTGTACCGGCGAACAGTACCGCGCTGATACAAATTCCTGCCGCCGCAGGCTCTGTGGTGATGCTCGATGGCCATAAGGTTCACAACACAGCATGGCTGAAGTTTGTCCGCTTTTCCAATGGGCGCAGCGTTTATGCCGTGGAATCGGGCAGTTATCGCTTTGCGTCGATATTGCCGAAGAAGCCGTAATCGCCGGAGGATTGACTTGTTAATGAAGGCGTTGGGAAATCCGGTGCCTGATTTTGCGTGCTTTGCCGGCAATGGCGCGTGGAGCACCGATTATCGCACCATCTACAAAGCGGGGCTGGCCAAAAAGCACGCCGCCCCGCGGGGTGGGCCTGAAATGCCCCGTCTGCTTTGTTGTCGGATATTGATAAAGCTGCGTCTCATTCAATCCAATCGGGCGGCTGGGGCGGCCGCCGTCAGGCGCGGATAATTTTATTTTTGCTGCCTTTGATGCCGGCGGTGGCGTTGCGGGTATCGACAATTTTCCGGGCGTTGCGAACGATCATGGGCCAGTCGTAAGTGCTGTGATCGGTCGCAATGATTACCAGATCATAACGGCGCAGAGCCGCCGCGGTCAGCTTTACGCTTTTCATCTGCAGATCATGGTGGCGCTGGCGATGCGTCGAGGGGATGTAAGGATCGTTGTAATTCACCCGGGCGCCGCGCTTTTTGAGTTGTTCAATCAGCACGATGGATGGTGATTCACGCAGATCATCCACATCTTTTTTGTACGCGAGGCCCAGCACCAGAATCCGCGATTTTTTTATTGGCCGGCCAACCTCATTGAGGGCCTCAGCCACTTTGGAAATGACGTAATAGGGCATCGACGTATTAAGTTCACCGGCCAACTCAATAAAGCGGGCGGTGAGATCGTATTGCCGGGCCTTCCAGCTTAAATAAAAGGGGTCGATGGGGATGCAGTGGCCGCCGAGGCCGGGCCCGGGGTAAAAGGCGTGAAAGCCGAACGGCTTGGTTTTTGCGGCGGCAATAACTTTCCAGACATCGATGCCCATGCGATCCAGAATCATTTTGAGTTCATTGATCATAGCAATGTTGATGCATCGATAGCAGTTTTCGAGAATTTTTGACGCCTCTGCAATTTCGCAGGATTCTACCGGCACCACGGTTTTGACGGCGTGCCGATATAAGCTGACGGCCGCCGCAAGAGAGTGGGCGTCGTAGCCGCCGACAACTTTGGGAATGTCGGCGGTCTGAAAATCGGTGCGTCCGGGGTCTTCGCGCTCGGGCGAATAGGCAAGCAAAAAATCGTTGCCAACTTTGAGACCGCTTTGAGCCAGCACCGGAAGAACCACTTCGCGTGTGGTACCCGGATAAGTGGTGGATTCCAGCACGATGAGCTGCCCGGGTCGCAGGTGTGCGGCGATCGTTTGGGCAGTACCGGCGACATACTGCATGTCGGGCTCGCGATGAATGGTCAGCGGTGTGGGCACGCAGATGATCAGGGCATCGCAGGTAGCGAGCCGGGAGAAATCAGCCGTGGGCGTAAATTGGCCGCGGGCTATGATGTCTGATAGCAGAGCGGCGGGCAGGTGGCGGATATAGCTGCGGCCTGCAAGCAGTTTTCGGATTTTTTCCTGATCGACATCAAAGCCAGTGGTCTTCAGACCGGCGGCACAGAAGGCGCGAACCAGCGGCAGGCCCACATAGCCGAGGCCGATGACACCCACGTGGGCCGATGCCGATTCAATGGCCGCGATAAGTCGGTTGATAAGGTTTGAATCACGGGAGGCAGGTTTTTCAGCCAATGCGATTCTCCGGCGGGGGTGCGGCTTGGCCGGGCGATCGGGGGGCCCGCAACCAGCAGAGCACGAGCAGCGGTACGCCAACACAAAGCATGGAGTCGGCCAGATTAAAATCAAATGGCCAGTAGCGCAGCATGATAAAATCGCGGACCATGCCGTGATTAAAAATGCGATCGTAAAGATTGCCGATGGCGCCGGCAAGGATCAGTCCCAAGGCGATATGCACCAATCGGTGGTGGCGGTGGCTGCTGACAAACACGTAAACCACAAAGGCGATGGCGATGAAACTCACGGCGATGAAGAGAAGCGACAATCCATCGCCGATGCCAAAGACGGCGCCGCCATTGAGCGTGGTTTGCAGCATAAGGACGCCGGGAATGAGGATTAGATGTCGGGATCGGATGCCATAGCCGAGATGCGAAAAGACCCAATGTTTCGTCCATAGATCAAGGGATGCGCCGACGGCGGCGATGCCCAGGAATCGGAGCCACGCCATGGGTGATCGGGCGGCGGACGAGAGCGACGGCGCCACGGCCGAGGGGCGTGATTGAGGCGTAACCGCGCCTGATTCGGACATATCAACCTCTGTTATTCCAAGAAAAGTTTGCGTGCGGCGTGCCCGCCCGTGCGGGGACGGCAGTGCGGAGGGGAGCGGGATGGTTGCGGCCGAGTGCTTCCCACATCATTTCAGGATCCACTCCGGAAGGTGCCGATCACCTGTCCGCTGAGGCTATAGCTGCGTGGCGGCGTGCGAAGGCGGCTGTCAGCTTTTCCGGCGGCGATGGCGGCCTGAAGTTCTTTGACGCGGGCCTGGGCAACGTCCATTTTGGGATACCGCACTTCGCGATAGCCGGTGACGGCTTCGGGGGTTTTGAAAATATCGAGCCAAAGGTTGTAAAGCCACGGCTCATGAAGTTCGCAGGTATCGACGAGTACGGTAAACCAGTCGCGGAAATTTTTCTCTCGTGCATGCCAGGAGGGGAGCAGATTTCTGGCCCAGCGGCAGTGCCGCATGACGCGCATCTGCCAGTCGCGCCCTTTCATAGAGAACCGTATTTTCAGGCCGCCGATGTCAAACTCCGGCCGGTTGAGATGTAGATAAGTTATTTTATCTCCATTGGCGGGATTCACGTTGAAGCGGCGTCGGTCGCGGCGGTATTTCTCAGGACTGCTATACATCATGGCGACGTAGATTTCATCTTTAATCATCATCAACTTGGCGAGATTCCAAATCACGGCGCGGGTAGCGGCAAACTGGCGTTCGGCGGAATCCTGCAGATAGGTTTTCACCACGCGCGACACATAACCGCGGGCGTAAGGCAGGGCGCCCCATTGGATGGCATCAAACACACGCACGACAAAATCGCGTTTGGCCGGCTCATCGAGTTGCGGCATGCGATCGAGCGCTTCACGCGCCATGGTGCGATAGGCTTCCGCATTGCGCCGTCCCCAGATGGAACTAGCGATAAGAATTTTTGCCTTGCGTTCCATGGTGTCGGGCACGGTTTCCACATCGCGTGGGGCTGCGATACCGAAAAGGTCGGGGCGCAGGACAATTTTCCGGCCGATATTAAAGGCGCGGTAGTTGCGTTCAAATTCGCGGCGTACCGCATGGCGAATGGCCCAGGTAATACTTTTGTATGAAACGGGGATAAAGCCAAGCTGATAGGCCACACCGAGCATCATGATGTTGGCGTAAAGTTTGGAATCCAGCAGCCGTTCGCACAAGTCGCTCACGTTGAAACTGAAGAAACCGCCGGGCTTGCAATGCTTTTCAATGTTGGCCGCGAGCTCCTCGGGTGAAAAATCTTCACGGCCGAGCAGCGAAAGAATCGTCGCCGTTTTGCCGGTGTTGATGACGGCGCGGGTATAGCGGGGCGAAGCGACGCGCAGATAGTCGTTGGGGGAAATGGCGCGGGCGGCTTCCAGCGCGTCGATACCGATAAGCAGATCCGCCTTGCCAAAGGGTGTGATGGCGGATGTCTGGAGGGCATCGCGTGAAAAAACCAATTGGCTGAACACACCGCCGTTGCGGATGGCCAATCCTTTCTTATCAATAAAGCTGATGTGAAAACCTTCTTTATGGCCCGCTCGAACCAATATTTCGCCCGCCACGCCGATGCCCATACCACCGACGCCGGCGAGATAGCAGCGCCACTGCTCGGACATTTTTAGAATCGGCGGTTCGGGCATTCCGGTAAGATCGACCACTTCATCGGGCATCCGCGGCGGCCGCTTGCGCGTGATAACCACCTGTTCAAAGCTGGGGCAGGCGTGAATCCGGGCGCAGGCGCCATCATTGACGCACGTGGTGAAATCGGTCTGAATTTTTGGGCCGTAGTCGGTGGAGACCACTTTTAAGGCCGGGCAGCCGGTCTGATTGGTACATTCGAGGCAATACTCGCAAACTTCCTCCGCCACATTCATATAGGTTTTTTGGCGGACAAACCCCTGCTCTTTTTTCTCCTGAACCTCGGCCCGGTGTTTGCGGCGGTTGTAGGTGATGCCGCACTCTTTGTCGGCGATCATCACCTTGACGCCGTCTTCAATGATCACGCGTTCAAGCGTCTGACGGTATTGGTCGCGCTGCGATGGATCAAAACGGAGCACGCGGGCCTGCGGTTCCTGTCGGCCGTCTTTTCCATTAACGCGGAGCATGCCGGCGCCTTCGGGGATCATGGAACGAACGATGCGTTCAATATCGTGGGCGAGAACCATATTGCCGGTGATATCTTCCTGCAAAGTGGGATTGGGCTGATGGCCTGTCATGGCTGTGGTTTTGTTTTCCAGAATAATGTAGGTGATATCCTGCCCTTGGTTAATCGAGTTGGCGATGGAGACCTGCCCGGAGTGGAAGAATGTGCCATCGCCCATAAACACAATTTGTTTGTTGCGAATGAACGGATCAACGCCGCCACCCGTGGCGCCGCCGAGGCCCATGCCGCTGTAATTATGCATCAGCGGTTTGTTGGGTTCGAACATCATCATCGTGTAGCAGCCGGTATCGCCGTGGGCAACGAGATCAATAGGCCCTAAGCCATAATTGCGGGACATATACTCGCTATTGAGCAGATTCTGACGAATTTCCAAAAGCGCGCTGGATGAATCGCGATGCGGACAGCCGGGGCAATAGGCCGGTGTTCGCACCGGCACGGGGTCTGCGGCGCGTGCGGTCATTTCGATGAGCTGCATTTCCTGGGTCAGGCGCCCGTTGGAAAGCTCGTGGGGAATATTGGGTGTATCGCGCAGAAGGTGCGTCAAAATTTCTATGAGCATCGAGGGATGCAGCCCGCGCACGGATGGAATTCCAGGAATGTCGTTGGGTAAATGTTTTCCCCAAAGCGTGATGCGGGAACAGGGCAATTCCGTATCTTTCTGTCGGCAATGGGTGACGTGTTCGGCGATCTGCTTTTCAATGAAGCTGCGGCGTTCTTCAACCACGACCACGCGTTCGCACATTTGGGCCAATTCGTCCACGAGGGTGGTATCCACGGGGTAGCTGATGGCCAGTTTTAATATGGGAAACTGCCCGAGCAGCCCCATCTCACTCAAAGCATGCACCAGCATGGTGTATGACATACCGGATGCCACAAAGCCGAAGGGTGCGCGTTGCGATCGGCCGCCGCGCCAGGAACGTTCGATGGGATAAACAATGCGGGAAAGCCCAAGCTCGCGGCATCGGGCGAGCAGCTTGGCAAATCGCGCATCAAAGGTGAGTTCCTGTTTCCAGCTGCGGGGCGGCAGCAAGACAGTGGTTTCCAGCGGCAGTTTGGCGGTTTCGATGGTGATGCGATCTTTGGTGCTGATGGCGGGCCATTGGTTGGGCGCACATTCCACGGTGCCACCGCCGTCAGCAAGGGCTACCGTCACCATCATGCCGATATAAAGGCTCGCATGCACCGAGAGATCGAAACTATGTGCGACCCAGTCTTTGAGTTCCTGCGGCGTGGCGGGTTCGATGACGGGCACGCGCAGATGTTCAAAAAGAAAACGGGAATCCGCGGGAACCTGCGTGGAATCACTCCATGGATCATCGCCGGACACCACCACCGCCCCGCCGGACGCATGGGCGATGCCCGCCAAATTTCCCAAGGCCAGGGCATCGGCGGCGACATGCAAGCCCACCGATTTAAAGACGGAAATGCCTTTGACGCCGACCATTTGCGAGCCGTTGAGCATGGCGATGCTGATGGCTTCATTATTGGCCATTTTCGCACAGACGCCCTTCTCCATCAGGAGGGGGGCAATATCGTGGCAGGAATCAAAGAAGCCGGCGACGGGTGAGCCGGGATAGCCGGTCAGCAGGGCTACCCCGCCGGGGGTTTCCAAACACCCCTTGAGGATTAGCTCTGCACCGCTGAATATTTCTGTTCCGTTCTCGACCGCAAACCGTTGATCAATTTTCATCTATATTTTTCCGCCGAGAGCTTCATAACCAAACGCCGGGGCCACTGGCCGGCAGGGATCACAGGGGGGCCGGAGCATGCTTGCAGCCCACTTGCCTTATGCGGACGGCACCAAGGAGGTTCCGCTTAAGGCTGGCCCCAGGCCACCGTCGGCGGCGGCCACCCACCAAAGTAAAACGCATCCGATGCCGGATCATTTCATGGGCGGGGGCATCCGTTCCAAGGCAGGGTCTATTGTAGTGCCCATGGGGCTTATAAACCAGCCGAAATGGGGCAAAGATGGCGAGCGTTGCGAATTTTCGCATTTATTCTACAATCGATAAAGTACTGAAGCGTCAATTGTTTTTGATCAGGACAGGGTAAATTTGACCCAGGAAGCCGAAAACACATCGATTCATTCCATGGCGGCGGAAATTTTCAACCTCTCGACACTGGCGTGGAGGGAACGCCTTCGCGCGCGCCGCGGAGCGGATGGAGAACTTTCGGAAGCACAATTTCTGACCCTTGAAACACTGATGCAAGGCCCCGGGATTCTGACCGTCGGCGATATTTTGCGGTCCATTTGCGTGGCGCCCGCGCAGATGTCGCGGATTATTCGCGGTCTGGAAGAAGACTTTGCTGAGCCCCTGATCGCCTGTGAGCTTAATCGCAACGATCGCCGCAAGATTGATGTGAGCATGACGGATGCTGGCCGAAAACTGTATGCCGAATTTCGGGATTCGCGCCTCGCCAGAACCATCGAAATTCTCAGCGGGTTGCCCGAAACAGACCGCCAGGATTTTGTCCGCGTGTGCGGGAAAATTCGCCAGCTTTATAGCCGTTGATCAGCGGCATCGATTGGTCCCGTGCGCGGTTTAAGGTTTGGTTACGCCATTGATAAGAATTGATTAATCATCTTCAAAGTGCATTGACATCCTACCCATCCGTGCTGATTGTTATGGTGCCGGAAGAATTTATTCCAGAGGGTAGGAATCTATGTCGCGAAAAAAAAGAATTCTGGTGGTCGATGACGAGCGTGACCTCGTTGAATTGATTTCCATGAATCTGGTCCGCCAGGGCTTTGATGTGCTTAGCGCTCACGATGGGAAAATCGGCCTGGAAATGGCCCGCAAGCACCTTCCCGATATGCTGCTGCTGGATTTAATGATGCCCGGCCTTAGCGGACAGGACGTTGCCACAAGGCTTAAAGGCGATCCGCAGACCGCAGCCATCCCCATCATTATGCTTACCGCCCGCGGTGATGAAACGGACATTATTGTCGGGCTATCGCTTGGGGCAGACGATTACGTGACCAAACCATTTAATATGCGTGTGCTCATGGCACGGGTGAATGCGGTCATTCGGCGCAAAAGCAATGCTGAATCGCCCCCGCAGCTGGTCAGCGCCGGCCCCATGCTGATCGATCAATCACGCCACGAAGTCACCATCGGCGGAAAGCCGATCAATGTGACGCCCACCGAATTTAAGCTTCTGATGGCGCTCGCGGCGGCGCGCGGGCGAGTGCTTTCGCGCGATCAACTTACCGCCCGGATTATGGGGAGCGAGGTTTATGTAACGGATCGCGCCATTGACGTTCATGTAACGGCCGTGCGTAAAAAACTCGGTGATTTTCAGTGGATGGTTCACACCGTGCGCGGCGTGGGATATCGGCTTTTGGAAACGCGCGAGGAAGACGGCGGCTCGTAAGACCGCGCATTATTGCTGCGAGCTTTCAATAAGTTTGCGGATTGAAAAATCGGCCCTTCAACCAATTCACCATTGAACAACTCGATCACTAAACCAGTAAATTTCGATGACGGTCCTGGAAATACGTGAAATCGGATCGGCACGGCGCGTTTTTTCGGATGCCTTTTCATCGCTGATTTTCCCGTGCGCCGACGCCGCGGCACTTCGGACGCTACGGGCGCATAATTTCATCGGTTGCGTTATGTTTTATGGTCATGAATTTGGCGACTGACACGACCGCACCCGCGCCGCAGCCGATCATGGTGCTGCCGGATGCCCTGATCAACAAAATTGCCGCCGGCGAGGTGGTGGAGCGTCCCGCAAGTGTGGTCAAGGAACTGCTGGAAAATGCAGTGGATGCAGGCGCCACCCGCATTGGCATTGTCGTTGAGCAGGGTGGCCGGTCGCTGATCCGGATCACGGATAACGGCTGTGGAATGTCGGCCGCCGACGCCCGGCTGGCGTTCGCTCGGCATGCCACCAGCAAAATCCGCGATGTCGACGATTTGTTTTCGATTCAAACGCTGGGCTTCCGCGGGGAGGCACTCGCGTCGGTTGCGGGCATAAGCCATGCGAGCCTGATAACGCGGCGGGCCACTGATCTCACGGGCCTGCGCATGGATGCCAGCGAGAGCATCATCGGCGAGCCGGTGCCGTGCGCAGCAGCCGTCGGCACCACCATTGAAGTGCGCGATTTGTTTTACTGTGTGCCGGCGCGCCGAAAATTTCTGCGCGGCGACGCCACCGAATTCGGCCACGTACACGATATGGTATTGCGAACGGCACTGGCGTTTCCACACATCGGCGCGAGCCTGGAACACAATGGTCGAAAGGTTGTGGATTTGGCGCCGACCTCTGATCCGGCCGAACGGATTGCAGCCGCGTTGGACAAAGACCTGCGGGGAAATTTACTGCCCGTTCATTTTGAGGACATCTCCGCCGAGATCACCGGCTTTATCGGCGTTCCTGAGGTGGCACGCGGTACCAACCGCCATCAGTTTGTTTTTCTGAACGGCCGGTACATCCGCGACCGCGGCATTTTTCACGCCATTAAAGAGGCGTATCGCGGATTGATCGATCCGCACCAGCATCCCGTGGCTATTTTGTACATGCGGATGGATCCCGCCGCATTTGATGTGAACGTGCATCCCCAGAAGACCGAAGTTCGATTTCGCGACGCCAATACGCCCTTTCGCGCGGTACTTGGCGCATTGCGTCAAAAGTTACTCCAGACGGATTTGACACATTCCGTGCGGTTGCCCGGCCCCGCTGGTTCGGGGTCCAGCGCCCCCGCCGCAGCGCCCGCCGCATCTGATCATCCGAGTAGCTTGGCGGAGACGCGGGCAGTACTGGCCGAATTTTTTCGCCAGCCGCCGCCCCCTGGCCAGCCGCGGCTTAATTTAAATTATGGCCGTTCCCCCGCGCCGACTGCGCCACCCAATGCGCTGCCGACGCACGATGCCGGACACGGGGAGGCGGCAGCAGCCGGTCTGGTGGCGGGCGACCTTGTACCCGCCGCAGCGCTGGCCTCCGAGCCTGCAAACCCCGCCGCGGCGGGTGCGACCATGAAATATATTCAATTGCATGACCGGTATCTGGCGGTGGAAGATGCGCAGGGCATTGTGCTGATCGATCAACATGCCCTGCATGAGCGGATTTTATATGAGGAACTTCTTGTGCGCGTGCGCCGCGGGGCGTTGGAATCGCAGCGGCTTTTGCTGCCGGTAGCCATCGAGGTTAACGAGCGGCAGTTTGGCAATCTTGAAAGGGTACGGCCGACGCTGGAAAAACTGGGCATTGAAATCAATCGCTTTGATGCCCAAAGCATTGCGGTCCATGGGTTGCCGCCAATTCTCGCACGGCTCAATGCGATGGAATTTGTTCGATCGCTGCTGGATTACCTTGATGAGTCCGACCGCGTCATACAGGATGAAGAGCTGCTGCATGAAATTCTGGATATGGCCTCGTGCAAGGCGGCGATCAAAGCGGGCGAGCCATTGAGTGCGTTGGAATGCGAATCGCTGCTGGCGCGCCGGGAAGAGATTGAACGTTCGAGCAACTGCCCGCACGGCCGCCCCACCACTGTGCGACTGACATTTTCACAACTTGAAAAGCAATTCAAGCGGCGGTGAGCGCAGGCCGGCGGCGGCCTGCGGCGGCCGAGAGAGTGGAAATTAGAAAGTAGAAAGTAGGGCTCGACGGGAACGACGGGGACGACGACCCGCGGCGACCGAGAGAGGAGAAATTGGAGAGTAGAAAATAGGGCAATCGTCGCCGAGGGCGAAAACAGAGCTGCTCGGCGCGGGCGGCTTAACGACGCCGACGGGCAGGCGGGACGCCTGCGGTACGGCGCCCCTGCTGCGTTTCACTTCTTCGATGTAATATTTTTTAATGTGATGTCACGAAAGAAGGCGTTTCCTTTATTGAGATATACGAATAAGTCAATGCGCACCCAGCGAATGGGATATTGTTTTCGCTGACTTTTTATGGACATTGGAACAAAATCCATCTCGGTGGTACGCCACCCCGGATGGGCCGTCACGGGCAATAGCTGGGCGCGATAAATTTCGCGGCGCTGGCTCGCGAGATTGCCTGGTCGGCTGAACTGGTCGGGCCAATATGCAAAGCCTTTGACAAAAATGCGTATTCTCGGGGCGTCGCTGTGATACGTAACACTGACGCGGTAGCGGTCGCCCTGCGTGACGGGTATCCACGCGCTTTCCGCTGCCAGCCCATTGCTTTGCGCCACTCCCAGCCCCATGTGCATCATCAAACAGTATCGGCGCGCGGGCGATATCCTTGCATCTACATAGCTCTGGCGAACCACCACCACGCGATTATTGGGCAGCGCCGCCGCCTGCCGATTGGATACCAG
>JAJZGD010000003.1 GCA_021804985.1 Planctomycetota bacterium | reverse complement strand
GCAATGGAGGGAAAATTCGCTGAGGGGAGTTGGTGGAAGCCGTGCGGGCGGAGCAGCGGCGTGGGGCGCCGCGGCGACCGGTGCCGCGGCGGCAAATGCGGGGGCCGCGAACGCAGGGCTGGCGAAAGGCCATGCGAGGAAAAAAACCAAAATGGCGGCGGCGAAGGCGGCCAGGCGGACGCATGGCACGAGGCGGCGGGCTGTCGAGCGATGACGAGGCGCGGCCAGCAGGCTGGCCGGCTTAGGGCGCGAGGAATGCGCTGCGGTTACCGCGCTATAATATTGGGCTGTTGGGCTGTTGGGCTGTTGGGCTGTTGGGCTGTTGGGCTGTTGGGCTGTTGGGCTGTTGGGCTGTTGGGCTGTTGGGCTGTTGGGCTGTCGGGCTGTCGGGCTGTCGGGCTGTCGGGCTGTCGGGCTGTCGGGCTGTCGGGCTGTCGGGCTGCGCTGCGTGCGCCGCCACAATGGCCCGAGGCCATTGTGAGAGAGGAAGCTGAGTCTTTTTCGGCACCGCACATTACCAATCCCCAAGGCTGCGTAGGCGAAAACAAACTGCCCGACAAATTCGACGCGGAAAGAATATCATCCCAATTGGCGGTGTCAAGGGGAAAATTGAAATTTCATATTTTTTACGCAGGGGCGACGAGGCGCGGTAAAGCAGGCTGGCCGGCTTAATGGCGCGGGGGTGGCGCGCCGTCGTCGTTCTCTGCGTCTCCCCTTCTCTGCGTGAGATATTAAATAATTACATCATGCCGGAGGCATGATTCATTAAATTAACTGAAACGACGGTTGTCTCACGCAGAGGCGCAGAGGCACAGAGGCTGCCTGCGGGCAGCACGCCGCGACAACACGACCCGCGGCCAGCAGGCTCAGCCGGCTTAACATGATTGGGCGCGCGCGGGGATGGCCTGCTGCGTGCGAGGCGCGGCAGCGCGGGCGCGGTGTGTAAGGGGCGCTGGCGGTTACGCCACCATTTTGGCGCCGGCATGGCGGCCAGAACGCCACCGCCGCATCCACCCGCTTCCCACCCGCATAGCCCGAAGTGATTGGCCATGGAAAAACCGCGGATTTTCTGCTACCTTGACACCCCGTGATGCACCGCTTGAAAGCGGAAATGCCTGTACGCCGCCGCGCCGGTGAAATTAATATTTGAGATGTTCGGAGCTTTTCTATGGAAATCATGATTGCCAATGTTGCTGCCCGCGAAATCCTTGATTCACGCGGCAATCCCACCGTTGAAGTGGATGTCATCCTGTCGGATGGAACCATGGGCCGGGCGGCCGTCCCGAGTGGCGCATCAACCGGTGAGAACGAAGCGGTTGAACTGCGTGATGGTGATGCCAAGCGTTATATGGGCAAAGGCACGCTCAAAGCCGTTCAGAATGTCAACACGATCATAGCCCCGGAACTCATCGAAGCCGATCCGCGCGATCAGGAGGGCATTGATCATTTAATGATCAAACTCGACGGCACCAGGACCAAAAGCAAGCTCGGCGCTAATGCCATTCTCGGCGTGTCGCTGGCGGTGGCCAAAGCCTCTGCCAATTACCTTGGCCTGCCGCTGTACCGCTATATCGGCGGAACGTCGGCCAAGGTGCTGCCGGTACCCATGATGAACATCCTCAACGGTGGCAAGCATGCGGATAACAATGTGGATTTTCAGGAATTCATGATCCAGCCATGGGGCGCCAAAAGTTTTTCCCACGCGCTTCAGATGGGCTGCGAGATTTATCACACGCTTAAAAAGGTGCTGCACAAAAAGGGACTGAGCACCTCGGTGGGTGATGAAGGGGGATTTGCCCCGAGCCTCAAATCTAATGATGAAGCCCTGGAAGTGATTGCCGACGCCGTCAAGGCAGCCGGCTATAAGCTCGGCAAAGATGTGTTCATTGCCCTGGACCCTGCCGCGAGCGAACTTTGGGATCACAGCAAAAAGAAGTACAAGCTTTTCAAAAGCGACCCACAGAATTATCTCTCCAATGATCAGTTGATCGATCTTTGGGCTGGATGGTGCGACAAATATCCCATTCGCTCACTGGAAGATGGTCTGGCGGAAGGGGATTGGGATGGCTGGAAAAAAATCACGGATCGGCTCGGTAAAAAGGTGCAGCTGGTTGGCGACGATGTGTTTGTCACCAATACCTCGTACCTGCAAAAGGGCATCTCGCTGGGCGTTGCCAACAGCATCCTCGTGAAGGTCAATCAGATTGGTACCTTGACCGAGACCCTGGAGGCGGTGAATCTGGCGATGCGCAATGGGTATTCGGTTGTGCTTAGCCACCGCAGCGGTGAGACTGAGGACGCCACCATCGCGGATATCGCGGTGGCCACCAACTGCGGGCAGATCAAAACGGGCGCACCCGCCCGATCCGACCGCGTCGCCAAATACAACCAGCTTTTGCGCATTGAAGAGGAATTAGGCACCGACGCGGTTTACGGCAGTCGGTTCTGGACCAAAGGCTGATCTTCCCCGTACGGTTTATTGCGGGCGATGGTGCTTTTTACCCCCCCTCTGCGGCGCGGCTCCCAAGGCTAGAATGTATAATGCCGGCTGGCGGTAGCCGATTTGTGAGTAAACCTCGATGAGTGTAGCAGCCCACAGTCCCGCAGAACTTAAGCCCGATGATGCGCTGGCCGATGCGGCACGCCCGACGAGCATGCTTTCGGACATGGCTACGCTGGTGAAGCTGCGCCTCACGGGAATGGTGGTAATCACCACATTGGTAGGCTTTTTCCTGGGCTCGGGCCGCTCGGTGCACTGGCTGGTTTTGCTTGCGGTCGGCTTGGGAACATGGCTTCTCGCCGGCAGCGCATCGGCCCTAAACCAATGGTGGGAAACCGGCCCGGATTCTCTGATGTTACGCACGCGCATGCGGCCGCTGCCGACCGGCCGGCTCACGCGATCCACGGCGCTGCTCTTGGCGATTTTCACCGGCACATTTGGTGCCGTGCTGCTGCTCGTCGGCACCAATGCGTTGGTGTGCGGTATGGGGCTTGCGAACTTGGTGATCTATGCCTTTATCTATACGCCGCTCAAGCGCATCACTACGTTGAACACACTGGTGGGCGCCGTTTGCGGCGGTATTCCGCCGTTGATGGGCTATGCCGCGGCCACAGGGCATCTGGCTTTAGCCGCCTGGCTGCTGGCCGGCATTCTCTTTATCTGGCAGATACCGCATTTTTTGGCGCTTTCATGGATGTATAAAGATGATTATGCGCGTGCGGGGTTTCGCATGCTGCCCATGCGCGACCCGCGCGGGGTTCTCACGGCGAATATGGCCGTGCTCTATAGTTTGCTTCTGCTCCCTATTTCGGTGGCGCTGACGCTGCTTGGCTCGGCGGGCGCCGCGTTTGCCGCCATCGCCGCTGCATTGGGCACCGCCCTGGTGCTGTTGGCCATCGGTTTTCGTATGCAGCGCACGCGGACCACCGCCCGGCGGCTTTTTCTCGCCAGCGTCATTTATCTGCCTTTGCTGCTTGGCGCTCTGGTCATTGATCGGGTGCCGCATGAATCGCACGCCACCGGCGCCCGGCACCCACTGGTGCTGCATGTCACTCATTATTATTGATGCTGTGAATTTCTTGTTTCCCTCAGGGGCCGGTGCGATGTTTGCACCAGACTCCGCAAACCGATGGGCCGCATGTGATTAAACGCTTCTTTTCATCCGGCTGGTGGATCATGGCGCTGGTGGCAGCGATTACCATCGGGCTGGTCATTAAAAAGATCGTTCTGCCGCTGGCGCATGGTCAGGTTCACCCGATCGTCGGCGATGGTGTGCACGTAAAGAGCTATCAGTTCCCGCTTTCGCCTTGCCTGGTGCCGCGAAAAGATATCATCGCGGGCGGCAACTGCAAAAATGCCCTCGCCGCATTGAACAATCCGTATACGATAACCCCCGCGCGGGTGGCGTCGATCAACGCCGGCCTGGCCGATTCGGGCGGCTATATTCAGGGGCCGGATCGTGTGATTGGCGTGGTCATTGACGGGCAGGCCCGCGCGTATCCTGTGCCTATTATGAATTGGCATCAGGTGATCAATGATCGGCTCGGCGGCCAACCGATTGTTGTCACGTGGGATCCCTTCGCTTCGTGTGCCATGGTATTCAGCCGGACCATCGGCGGCCGGATACGCCGGTTCGGATACAGCGGCCTGATTTGCAATGGCAACAGCGTGATTTACAACGTGGCGGCAACCAACGCGCAGGAAAGCCTCTGGTCACCGATCCAGTGCCGCGCCATCACCGGGCCGGCAGCCGGCAGGCATCGCAAGCTGCGCCCGCTGCCTTTCTCGCTGGTGACGTGGCACCAATGGAAATCGATGTTTCCACAGACGACCATGATTGAAGGCATTCCGCGCCTGTTCCCCGCGTACCGGAAAGATATTTACAATTCGTATGATCATGACCCGACCGATTTTCACTACCCCGTTTGGCCGCGCTGGAACCATGCGCACCCTGCCGCCAAGTCGCGCATTTTGGCGCTGTATCTCAAGAAGCGTTGGCATCCTTTGCCCATCCGCAAGCTTTTTCGGATCAAAAATCTCGCGGGCGTTGTTCACTTGCGTGTCGCCGGAGAAAATGTGGTGATTCAATGTTGGCGGAACCTCGCCACGCGCACGGTCAGCGTGATCGCGCCAAATCATGTGCCCACGGCCTGTTGTTTTCTTTATGTGTGGCATGCTCAGCGCCCGGATGAATTTGCCTCACCACTGTGGCGGGCGCTGGCCCGCTGAAACCTCGCCGTCTGACCTTCGCACGTTAAATCCGGATTCCCGTTTAGACGCGGCAAAGAATTCCTCATATACTGCCGATACGTAAGGCCGGAGGAGTGTGGTAAATGAGGTTGGACTTTTGCGCTATAAGGAGTCGCGATGGCCACTGTGCATCGTTTTGTCGTCGTACCGGCCGTACCCGAAAAACTCTCTGCCCTTAATGATCTTGCGTACAATATTTGGTCCCTCTGGAAATATGATGCGGTAAGCCTTTTCAATCGGCTTGATCCGGACCTTTGGGAGCAGACCGACCATAACCCCGTCGCCCTGCTTAATCTCATCAGTCAGGAAAAACTTCAGGCTGCAACGCTCGATGAAGGTTTTCTGGCGCATTACAACCGAGTGGTGGCTGATTTTCGCTACTACATGCAGCAGCCCACATGGTTCAGCCTCAATCAACCGGGCAGCAAGGCGCGGATCGCCTATTTCTCCGCTGAATATGGTCTGCATGAATGCCTGCCCATCTATTCCGGCGGCCTCGGCGTTCTCTCCGGCGACCATATGAAAAGCGCCAGCGAACTCGGGCTACCGCTGGTGGGTGTCGGCCTTTTGTACCGCGACGGATATTTTCACCAGCGGCTCAATCCCGATGGCTGGCAGCAGGAACTTAACCCCGAAAACAACTTTTTCTCCATGCCGATCAAGCCCGTCCTCGGCGCCGACCAGCAACCGGTGCGAACCTTTGTGGATATGCCCGGCTCGCGCGTCAATATTCAGGCGTGGAAAATAGCCGTCGGCCGCGTCACCATTTACGCCCTCGATACCAACCTGCCCGACAATCGACCGGAAGATCGCGAGATCACCGCCCGGCTGTACGGGGGCGATCAGGAAATGCGCATCCGCCAGGAAATTGTGCTGGGCATCGGCGGCATTCGGATGCTCGCGGCACTCGGCATTACGCCCACGGTGTGCCACATGAATGAAGGGCATTCAGCATTTCTGGCTTTGGAAAGATGCCGCGTGCTGATGGATGAGGCGAAGCTCTCATTTGCCGAGGCCCGCGAAATTGTCGCCGCCAGCAACGCTTTTACCACCCACACCCCGGTACCGGCGGGCAACGACCACTTTGCCCGCGAGATGATTGAGCGCTATTTCGGCGGCTACTATTCGAAGCTCGGCATATCGATGGACGAATTTGTGGCCCTCGGGCGCGTCAATCCTGAAGATCGTAACGAAAATTTCGGCATGACCATCCTGGCCTTACGCATGGCGTGGCAATGCAACGGCGTGAGCAAACTTCATGGCGACGTGTCACGTGGAATGTGGCAGCGCATCTGGCCCGAAGTTCCACTGCCGGAAATTCCGATTACGCACATTACCAATGGCGTTCATACGCAATCATGGCTGGCCGAAGGCTCGGCGCGCCTGTATCAGGAATATCTCGGGGCCAACTGGTCTGAACGCCCGGCTGATCACAGCGTGTGGGCAAGAACCGACAAAATTCCCGATTCCGAACTGTGGCGCGTGCATGAGCGACGCAAAGAGCGGCTCATCGGTTTTGTCCGCCAGCGACTCTCCGATCAGATGCTGCGCACCGGCGCCACGGCCGCAGATCTCGGCCGCATTGATGAAGTGCTTAATTCGCGCACACTGCTCATCGGTTTCGCCCGGCGCTTTGCCACCTACAAACGAGCCACCCTGCTGCTGCGCAATATGGATCGCCTGCTTAAGCTGCTCAAGGATTCCGAACGCCCCGTTAACTTCCTCTTTGCAGGCAAGGCCCATCCCCGCGACGACGGCGGCAAACATTTTATTCAGGACATCCACCGCTTTGCCCAGCGGCATGATGTGCGCGGACGAATTGTGTTTCTCGAAGATTACAACATTAATATTGCCCGCCACATGACACAGGGCGTCGATATTTGGATGAACACCCCGCGCCGACCCATGGAAGCCTCTGGCACCAGCGGCATGAAGGCGGCCATCAACGGTGTGCTGAATCTCAGTATTCTCGATGGCTGGTGGTGTGAAGCCTTCGACGGTGAAAACGGCTGGGCCATCGGCAGCGGCGAAGACTATGGCAATGATGAATATCAGGATGACATCGAATCGCGAAGACTTTTTGATATCATCGAAAAATCCGCGGTGCCCCTCTACTACGATCGCAGCCTCGACGGCCTGCCACGCGGCTGGATCAAGCGCATGAAAAATTCCATTCGTACCATTTGCCCGGTCTTCAATACCAACCGGATGGTGCAGGAATATGCGGACAAATTCTACATCCCCGCGGACAAATCTTATTGGCAGCTCGGTCAGGGCCATGGGGCGGGCGCCTCGGCCCTGGCAGATTGGCGCCGCAAGATGCACCAGGGATGGGCCAAAGTTCAGGTGCGCGGCACCGATGAGCATATCGACGGCGTGGTTAAAGCCGGGGAAAGTGTCAAGGTTTATGCCACCGTGGCGCTCGGTGAGATTCCGCCGGATCATGTGCGCGTCGAATTGTATTTCGGGCCGCTGGATGCCGCCGGCAACATCCAGGGGGCGACCATCCAGGGCATGGCCATGGGCGCAGCGGTGGAAACCGGGGTCTACCAATACGTCGGCGCCATCCGTCCCGGCAGCTGCGGACAGCAAGGCTACACGGTACGGGTTTTGCCCGAGCACCCCAGCGTGAAATTGCGACTCGAACCGCAACTGATCCGCTGGGGATGATCCACGGCTATATTCCGTTAAATGCAGGGCGCGGGCCGCGCTACCCGCGAGCGGCCCGCGGGTCGGCTGGTGCGCAGTGCGGCGTGGCGTCACGCGGGTGAATGGCCACCGGATGAAATGGAACAACAGTAAATAACAGGAGTTGCCACAAGATGCCCCGAGTGTGCCTCGTCGTGATCGCGGGATTGGACCGCAAAATGCTGGCAATGATCGGCCCGCGACTTGGTGCGCTTCAGTATCAGGCGTCGCTGGAACCGGTATTCCCCGCGTTGACATCCACCTTTCAGGCCAGCCTGACCACAGGAAAATCCCCTGCGCAACATGGCATTATTTGCAACGGGCTTTTTACCCGCGCCCTGCCCGATCTGCACCCGGTGCTTGATGGCGACAGCCATCCGGAATTCCGAAAAAATGTGAGCTTCTGGGAACAATCCGATGCGCTGCTGCAGGCACCTCGGTTCTGGCAGAATGCCGGCATAAAAACGGCGCTGCTTTTCTTCCAGCAATCCATCGGAACTTCGGCCGACATCATTCTTACCCCCAAGCCGGTGCACACGCCGGATGGCCGCACGGTAAGCTCATGCTGGGCACGCCCCGGTGATCTTTACGAACAATTGGCCGCCGAACTCGGCCCCTTCCCGCTGCATCATTACTGGGGGCCTGTGGCAGGAATCGCCGCCTCAGAGTGGATCGGCAAAGCGGCAGCTCATGTGTGGCAGAAGCATCAGCCGGATTTGCAGATGGTGTATATCCCCCATCTGGATTACAACCTCCAACGGCTTGGCCCCGCCGACCCCGCGATCGCACGCGACGTCAAAGCATTGGATCAAATCCTTGAGCCGCTCATTGCCGCAGTCTGGAAAAGCGAAGGCAAATTAATGATTGTCGGCGACTACGCCATGAACACGGTCAGCCGGGCGGTAGCGCCCAATCTTTTGCTGCGACAGGCGGGCCTGCTTAAAACCACACCCGATGAAAATGGAAAATTGCTGGTGGATTACGCCGCGAGCGGCGCCTTTGTCATGGTTGACCATCAGGTGGCATTTCTTTACTGCCGCCCGGATAAAAAGATGCAGGCGTTTGAAGTACTGCGCCCGGCTGCCGGTGTGGATCGCATTCTGGAGCAAACAGATTTCGCCGCCCTGGGGATTGCCAACACCCGCGCCGGCGATGGCGTGCTGCTTTCCGCGCCCGACGCATGGTTTATCCATGATTGGTGGCAGGCGGACGGTGAGAAGCCGAACTGGCAGTTTTCGGTCGATATCCATCGCAAGCCGGGGTACGACCCGCGCGAATTGTTTTTTGATCCGGCCAAACCGGGCCGAGCCATCGCACAAGATCCGGCCATGGTGCGCGGTTCGCATGGCTTGGTCAGTGCAGACCCCAATACCTTTCCCGCCCTGCTTTCCGATGGATTTATATTGCCCAGGCCGCTTTCAATGGCGGAACTATCAAAACTGCTACTCCGCTGGGTCAAAAATGGGTAATCCCCGATAATTCGCCTGAAAATCGGGTTGGTGGCCGCGCACCTCACCCCTCAGCCTTGTCAATCGGCGGGATGTCAACTACATTGCGTGGCGACCCGCTGGACCAATACAATGGCAAGGCTCGGCGGACTTGCGCGGCTTATACGATGCGCGACAGGTTAGCGGGGGCGCCGGCCCAAAGCGCGCCACGGCGGCATGGTTTTTACTTTGCAGGTGGAACAGACACTTTTATGCCCGCGGAGATGCCACAAAATCC
Source organism: Planctomycetota bacterium (assembly GCA_021804985.1). Classification (GTDB taxonomy): domain Bacteria; phylum Planctomycetota; class Phycisphaerae; order WQYP01; family WQYP01; genus JAJZGD01. Next base: position 41,817 of record JAJZGD010000003.1, on the reverse strand, counting down.
CAGCGATGAAGCCGAACCCCTTGCCAGACTTTCGAGCATGAAAAATGCTCACAAGCCCGATGCGGCGCCACCCGAATCGCCCCCGGAAGACGCTGCCAACGCAAACCCTGCAGCCGCCCCCGCGGATCCCGCCATCGATCAAGAACCCATGGCTATTATTTCCGATATCCACGGCAATCTTGAAGGCCTTACCGTGGTGATGGAGGAGATCAATAAACGCGGCATCCGGCGCATCTGCTGCCTCGGCGATGTCATTGGCTACGGCCCCAATCCACTCGAATGCATGGATATCGTCATCAACGCCTGCGAATTTACAATCATGGGCAACCATGATTTCGCCATTTTTTACGAACCCTACAACTTCAACACCGCGGCCGAGAACGCCGCCTTCTGGACCCGCGGCCAGTTTGAAACCGATACCGATCGCGAACGCCGCAATCGCCGCTGGCGCTATTTGGGCAGCATGCAGACGCGGCTTAACACATCGCGATTTCTTGCGGTACATGGCTCGCCGCGCCGCCCGATCAACGAATATATCTTTCCCGATGATATCTTTTCCGCCCAACAGAAAATCTCGCTGATTTTCGACCGCATCACGCATTTGTGCTTTGTGGGCCACACGCATGTGCCGGGCGTCTTTGTGCAACACCCTGATTTTTACTCGCCCGAAGATCTTGGCAACAAATATGTGATCAGCGATGAAAAGGCGATTATCAACGTAGGCAGTGTCGGCCAGCCGCGCGATCACGATCCGCGATCCAGCTTTGCCATCCTGCATCCGGATCATGTGGAATTTATCCGGCTACCCTATGATGTGGCGACAACCGTCGAAAAGGTTCGAGCCATCGACGCGTTGGACAACTTCCTCGGTCAACGGCTGGTTGAGGGAACTTGAAGGTTTCAGCCGGCGATTAAGTCTTTCGATCGACCCTGGCACGGACAACAAGCGCCGTTGCCGGTTTCGGCTTATTGAGTACGGTATATGGATTGGAAAAAGTTTTTCACGGTTGTTTTGCTCGCTGCGGTGCTGGCGCTGGTATTCAACCTGTTGTTCTCCAAATTTTTTGGCCATCACCACCACGCCCCCATCGCCCATATGCACCGGCCCACCAGCGGCTTTATCGTCAGCAACAGCCACAAGGGCCTGCCGGTTAAACGCCAAACCCTTACCATCGGCTCAGACCAACCGGGCATGCCTTACCTGCTGGCGATGACGGTATCAAACCACACCGCCGGCGTGGTGGATGTGAAACTGAATGCGAAAAACTACCGCGAAAATGTAGGCTCCCCGAAGCCGCTGCTGCTGCTTGAGCACCTCGCCCATAATCCGCTGGCCTTTTCAATCCGCCGATTGATCATCAACGGGCAAAGCTATTACCTCAACAACGTGAACTGGGATACCGACCCGCAGCCTGCCGCCCTGCGCAACACCACAGCGCAATTTTCCCTCACCCTGGATAAACCCGGCACCAGCGCCCCGATGTTACGCATCGTGCGAACCTACCGGCTTAAGCCGAATAGCTACAACGTACGGATTAACCAGCAACTTGAAAATCTTTCAGCCGCCGCTTTGGCGGTAAAAGTGGTGCAATACGGCCCCACCAATTTGCCCCTGCAGGATATGCAGGCCGATCAACGCGTTTTTCAGTGCGCCGGCTACAACACCAAGGGGCGGTACATCACCACCAGCGGCTTTCCCGAGATTTATCAGGCGCCGCTGCTTAATGCCGCCGCCCCGTCCCATCCGCTCGGATCTTTTTACGGCACCAATCCCCTGCTCTGGATCGCATCGAGCAATCGCTTTTTTACCGCCATTATGCGCCCCGTCGCTTCCGGCAAACCCCATTTCTATTTGATGGACGATGGCTCGCAACTGCCGCAGATCAATGCCTGGGGCACGGCCGTGGTGCGCCGTGTGGGGCCGCAGGCCGATGCCGCAGACCCGCGTGGCTTATCTGCCGTGGTGCTGCACTCGCGAAGCCTGCTGCTTTCAGGCAACCAAACCAGCAGCCTTCCCGTGAGCGTTTATTTTGGCCCCAAGAAGCGATCCATTCTGGCTGGCTCGGCCGCGGCCAAACCCGGCACCAGTGCAGCCGAATTCCACTTATATCAATATCTCGACATTATTCAGTTCAATCAGGGCAGCCCGTGCGCCTTTCTTACCTTCTCCTGGCTGGCGCTGGGAATCATGAAACTGCTGACCTGGATTTACCGCGTGGTACACAACTACGGCTTAGCGATCATGGTGCTGGTGATTGTGGTTCGCCTGATGCTGCACCCCCTTACCCGCCTGAGCCAGGTAAGCATGGCGCGCTCACAACGCAAAATGGCGGCGCTGGCGCCGGATATGCAATACCTCAAGGAAAAATATGGAAAAGACCGCACCAAACTGAATCAGGAAATGATGGCGCTATACGCCAAGCACGGCGTTAACCCGGCGGCCACCGTATTTGGCTGCCTTCCCATGCTTTTGCAAATGCCCATCTGGGTGGCCCTTTATTCCGGGCTTGCCGTCGATATTGATCTGCGCCAGGCCACCTTTATTCCCGGTTGGATCAACGACCTTTCCAACCCGGACTCCATCGCCGTATTTCACACGCCGTTTCATGTCCCGATTCTCGGCTATATGTTCCACGGCCAGAGTTTTATGGCACTAAACCTTTTGCCCATACTTCTGGGCGTCGTGTTTTTCTTTCAGATGAAGTTCCAAATGCGCCTCGCCCCCACACCCACCGATCCGCAGCAAAAGCAGGCGCAGGCCATATCGCAATACATGATCCTGATTTTGCCCATCGTTTTGTACAACGCGCCGTCCGGCTTGAATTTGTACATCAGCGCCAGCACACTCGGTGGCCTGCTGGATATGTGGCTGGTTCGCCGGCATATTAAAAAGCTCGAAGCCGCCGGCCGCATGCCCACGCGCTGAGCCGGCGCGCGCTTTCGGTTAAACTGCGCCCATGCGTCGCGATCCATTACCTGCCACCAAAACGCCGAGATCACCCAAGGCCGCCAAGGGCCCCAAAAAGCCCATGCACCGCAAGAAAGCCAAACCGCTCAAAAAGCCGGCGGAACCCAAGCCGCGCAAAAAAGCTAAATCGGCTGCGGCGCCGAAGACCAGCAAAAAAGCCGCATTGTCCGCGGCCGCCAGGGCCCGCAAAATAGCTATGCCGCCCAAAACGCTCGCGCCAGCTGCGCCATCCGGTGCCGGACAAAAATCGAAATCACCCGCGCCGTTCGCGCCCGTAGCAGCGCCTGCACCGCCGCCACCGCCTGTGTCATCGGCACCACCCGCACCCCCCGCGCCATCAGCCGCCCCCGCTGCGCAGAATGAAACGCCGGATCTCGATGCGCCGGATCTCGACGCACATGATGTTGAGGCACAGGATGGCGATGCGCCAGCTATCGATATGCAGAATGCTGACGCCCCGATGGCGAGTCTGACGGAAACCACTTTTCATATTCGCCATGATCTGCAAAAACGATTGGACCTCTATCTGAAAGACCGCCTGGCCCACCACAGCCGGGCGGCCATTCAAAAAGTTATCAAGGCCGGCCTCGCTCAAGTGAATGGGCGCACCGCACGTGCCAGCACATTGCTGCGCGCCGGCGACACCGTCCGCATTAAAATACCACCTCCCGCAGAGCATAAAGCACTCCCCGAGCCGATCCCGCTGGCCATCGTTTACGAAGATGAGCATTTTATCGCCATCAATAAACAGGCCGGCCTGCTCGTGCATCCCGCCCGCGGGCACTGGACCGGCACTATGATCAACGCATTGCTGCATCATGCGGCACAAACCGCCGGTACGCTTTCCACCGGCAGCGATCCCTGGCGACCCGGCATCATTCATCGCCTCGACCGCGATACCACCGGCATCATTCTGGTCGCTAAAACCGATGAGGCCCATTGGCGACTCGCCGGCCAATTCGAACGGCGCACCATTAAAAAAACGTACCTCGCCATTATTCACGGCCAGCCCGTTCTCGATCAGGATTTAATCGATGCCCCCATTGGCCTGCATAAAGACAATCGCGAGAAGATGGCGGTACGCCGTGACATCGGCCGCCCCGCCCAAAGCGTTTACACCGTCATCGAGCGCTTCGAAAATTTTTCACTCGTTGAACTAAGCCCTAAAACCGGCCGCACGCATCAGCTTCGCGTTCACATGGCTTTTATCGGCCATCCGATCGTGGGGGATGCTGATTACGCCGGCCGAACCGTTACCTATGCGGACCTCGGTGCAAAATCGCCGGACCCGCAGGCGCTGATCATGGAGCGCCAGGCCCTGCACGCCCTGCGATTGCAGTTTGTGCACCCCACACATTACAAACGGATGTTGCTGGAAGCCGCGATGCCCGAAGATATGAGCAATTTTCTCAGGTTGCTGCGGGGGCTTCGCCGATGATGATGCAGCCGGGATTGCTGGCTCGCAACAAATCGGATGCGCAGCCCAAACGGTTGTTTCTCGCTGTGGATTTAATCACCCGGCGGAATTGGTTTATCGGCATAGAGGATTGCCGCACGGATGAAACGCTGATTGGGACTTCATGACGCCAATCGCCCTGCTTGCCTGCGGGCACTCTGGGCGGTCTGCGTCAAATCAATGCTGCAACGCACCTGAGTTCAAAATGTTTTATTTACCCGGGGAACTATTCGCATGGTTGACGTGGAAAGTTTAAAGAACTGCCAGGCCATCATTGGATATAGCTTTAAAGATGCGACCATTCTTGATGCCGCGCTGACCCATTCCTCGGCCGCGGCCCATCGCCTGCATAATTATGAACGGCTGGAATTTCTGGGCGATGCGGTGCTTGGCCTGTTGATCTGCGAGCATGTTTTTAACCTGTTCCCCGATCGGCGTGAGGGGGATCTGACCATACTGAAGGCCGCGGCCGTCAGCCGTAAAACGTGCGCCCGCATCAGCGATAAAATCGGCCTGACGGCATTGGTGCGTGTGGGCCCCGGCATGAACCGGACCGGCGGCTTGCCGGTGAGTGTGGCGGCCGGATTGCTGGAAGCGATTTTGGGAGCGATGTATCTCGACAGCGGCGGCGATTTAAAAACCATCCGCAAGTTCCTCATGCCGGCGATGAATGAACACCTGCGGGAAATTATTAATAATCAGCATGATCAGAATTACAAATCGATACTGCAGCAGCATGCCCAACGCGAATTTGGTACGACACCCGTTTATCACGTGCAGGCGGAAACCGGGTTGGATCATGATAAATCATTTCAAATTTACGTCGCCATTGGAGAGCGGCAGTTTGAGTCGCGCTGGGGAAACAGCAAAAAGCTGGCGGAGCAATTGGCGGCCAAATGCGCACTGGAAACGCTTGGCATCAATCTGCATGAACTGAACGCCGAATGAGGCAAGCCAAGCGGCTCTGCATCGGCCACTGGCCCGGTGGCGTAAATTATTGCGAGTTACCACTCAGGTAGCAGGGTGCGCAAGCGTTCGCGTCCCATCGGCGAAGGGAGGCCATCGGTTGGGGCCACGCCTGGATCGCGAAATTCACGCACGGCGTCGAAGGCCTGGATCACCGCGCTGCTGGGGCCTTGGCTTGCGCATACCGACCCGGCCCGGCGGGGCTGCGGGACGCCTCGGCCTAGCGTACCGGTATGGGCTTGCCACCGGCCGCTCACTCGTACCGTTCCTCCGGGAAGACCGCTATCTCCTCCGGTGCGATGACAGGCTTGGCCGCGCGAAGCCTTGGCCTGCTAACAATCCCGGACGGGTTGAGTGCCGCCTTCAGGTTCTCGTCCTTGATCCAGTCGCTGTTCCAAAGGCCAGTGGCCTCGCCCTCAACGAGCTTGCATATCGGTTCACCGTAGGCGACGCCCAAACCGCTCGCGTAGCTGATTCGCTGGAGCCACAACTCAATGTGGCCGGTGTTGGGCATCTGTGACATCTTGGTGTGGGCATTCCCCACGATCTCTTCCCGTTCTGCCTTCTCCTTGATCGCGGTTAGTAGCTTGCTGATGATTGCCGCGCACACCGGAAATGCCCTCGGACTGCCGTACGCGATGTCAACAACGATGCTGATCAGGGCACGGACGTTTTGGAAAGCCTTTTCCTCATACACTCTCTTGTGGAAGCGCCCAAGGGCGACAACAACGCTGCCGGAGTTTGGGAAATCCTCAGCGTGCGCGTGGATTATGAGCAGGTGCTTTTGAAGGTTCCGGTCCCACTGTTTCCCCCGGATCCATGACCGCTTGTCGGCCTTTACGGAGCTTTTCACGACCTGCGACGATCCCCCTGTCTTGGCCGTGTTCAGCTGCATGCCCAGGCCGATGAGAACTTCCGTCAGCAGCTTAAGGATTTGTTCGCCATCCCGGGGGTTGTTTGTAAACACCCGGTAGTCGTCGCGGTAGCGCAGGATGTGGTAGTCACTAATTCCGGCGGCCCCAATGCGGGTGGTTAGATCGAGGTCGGCGTGGCCGAGAACCATTTCAGCGATGAAATCCATCAATACTGACCCCTGGGGGATTCCGTTGGTCTGGCCCTGACGCATGCCTTGGATTTGCGCATCGATGGCGTTCCCGATGAGTTCTTTATTGCGCCGGGCGCTTTTTGCCTCGTTCTTGCCGTGTAGCGCCCATGCGATCGAATGCGTGTAGATCGCGGCGTAGCAACCCTTGATGTCTGCGTGAAATAGATGGCCGTATTCGATGGCGAGCTCGATCGATCTCTGCTCTATTTCTTGCCACCAGCTGCCGATCAGGGCGGCCTTGTCCTTGCCCCCCGCCCGGGACTGCAGCGGGATGCCCAGGCATCTGAGTTTGCATGATTTTTGGAAATCAATGAATCGGCGTGTTATCGCCCCCCAATTTTCTGGGGTGGTGATCTTGTCCACCAGCGAGACGTAGAGGGCGGGGTGAATCAGCTGTAGCGGCCGCCACGCGTATCGGCCGTCCTTGTTCGACTGCACCGTGTAATTCACGCCCTCGTGCTCGCGAGGGTTCAGGGACATAGCGCGAAGCTCCTTACCGCGCATCTGCTCGGCGACGGCCTCCAACAGGGAACCGAACTGGATGTACCCTGGTAGGTCAAAATTGCAGTAGCTCTCTGTCTTTAGGAAAAACGTGCGTGCCTGCGCTGCGGTCATGGTAAGGATGGAGCGTGGCGCGCCGGGGCGCGTTAGACGCCGTGTGTACCTGCTCACCGGTCGCCCCTTTCCCAAGGCCGGAAGTCTTCGTCACGAAGTTTTCTTGCCGTATCTGGCAGCGACGGGTCGAGAATCAATCGCAGTGCGAATAGGAAATTCGATTTTCCGACCTTGTTTTCGCCGACGATAACGGCGTGTTCGCCAAGGGCCACATCAAGGCTGGCGAAGTTACGGAAGTTTTTAATCTGCACACGGCTGATTTTCATTGGTCAATTCCTAGCTCTTTTTTTTCTCGCGGCCAGACGCCTCGGTTGTCCCTTCGACGATGGCGATCTCCTCGGGAGTCAGGCCGTAAAGGCTATAAACGATTCGGTCGATCTCCCGGTCAATGGCACAGATGTCCGCCCCTGGGTCGCTGCGCCTGGCCGACATGGCCTCGCCAACCAGGCGGATTATTTCGGCCTGCCGCCGCTCCCTCCCCCGGGGGAGTGGAAATTCTGCGAGCTCGTTCACTTTGAATTGCGGGAACGTTCGCCGCTGCATTTTGCCGAATCTGTGGACGAACCAGAACGAGGTGAGCCGCGCGTTCAAAATGCCCAGAACAAGCTCTGCCGGTTCGCGGGAATTGATGATGTTCATTGAGTTGAGGTCATTGAGGAGTGTTTCCTCGGCGATGCAGGCGTGGATACAATACGGCGGATTTGCCGGAATCTGGCGCACGAGGATACGCTTCGAGGAAAATAGCCTGAATTGTGTGCGCGGTTCCGCAAGGTGACGGCCGTACTTGAGGTATTCGCCTCCCCATCCCAGCCTGTACCGGCTCACGTCCCTGCCATCCAAGTATTTGATGTAGGTTTCGTCGATTTGGTCGCCCGAGTGGAAAATTCGCCCGTCCTTGGCCTTCTTCTCCTGTGGTGGTCTTCCCTTTCCGGTCTGGTATGCCTTAAGCCCGACCCTGGCATCCGCAACGTCCCTGAGCCTGTCGGCGCGGGATTCAATTTTTTGCATTAATGCGGCAACGTGGCCACCCTTCTGTGCGTCGATATTGATGATCGAGTCGCGTTGCTGCAGGAAGAAGTCGCAATCAGCCTCCTTGACGAGCTCCAGGCCGCTCCTGTACTCGAAGAGTTTTATGCGTCGTTTCCCCGCGGATTTTTTATAGATGATTATTGAGTTGTCGACATCCGCGCCGGCGAACATGCGGGCGTAGAAATTGACGATTGTGATTTCCGACCGGTTCAGGACAAAGTTTCTCAGCAGGCCATTTGTGTTGATCGTGAGCCAGTTGTTGGGCGTGATGAAGGCGAAACTGCCGCTTTCCCTTAGTATCCCGGTGCCTCTTTCTATGAAGAGCGGGTAAAGGTTTATCTGGTATTCGGCGAGCATGTAGGTGCCGTTGTAGATTTTTTTGTCCGCTGCGGTAATCCCCTTTTCCTTACTGTTTCTTGCGAACAAATACGGTGGGTTGCCGATCACCACGTCAAACCCGCCGTTACGGTGAAACACTTCCGAGAAATAAATCTCAAAATCGAAGGCCGTTTGGCCGTCGGTGAGATCTTGGATAAGTTGGTTGATCTCCTTCCTGTATTCGTGCTTTTTATCGCTGTTTGTTTCATCGAAATATTTTGGCTTGATCTCCTCCAGACGGGTGAACAATTCTTGGTTGAACAGCGTCTTTTCCACGCCCAGCAGCGAATTGCCCACCACCACTTTGTAATCCAGGTTCGGCAGCGGCTTGATCTGCTGGACATCCTCTTCATCCACCACCAGCGAAAGCCAGAGCCGCAACTTGGCGATCTCCACCGCGCCGGGGTCGATGTCCACGCCGTAGAGGCAGTTTTGAATGGCGTGGCGTTTGAAATGGTAGGCGGTGCGCTCGGCCACATCGTTGAAATAGGGTGTCAGGGCGGAGCGGGCACGGACAATTTCGTGCATCATCCCGACGGGAAAGGCGCCGGAACCGATGGCGGGGTCGCAAACGGTGATGGAGGCAAGCGCTTCATCCAGAGATCGCGCGTTGTTTTCGATGCCTGGCGGCAGTTCAGCCCTGTAACTTGTAGTGCCTCCAACGCGGGCGGTTTCGTAATGGGCCGCCTGGTCGCCGGAGTGAACAAGGGTTTCGATATCACAGCGTGGCACAGACATTCTTGTCTGTGTTTGTGGTGGGGCACAGACAGGAATGCCTGTGTCACCGTCACACTGGTAAAGCCAAAATTGGTCGGCTGGCAGATTTGCTTTGATGGGATTTTCCATCATGTAGCGGACAAGGTGTTGCCGCTGCCGCTCACTGCGAACAATGTGGTCGTAAGATTCGTCCATCCAAAAGGCGGTCCCGGTATTACCCAAGGCTTGGTTGGCTTTGCGGGCGCTTGCACCTTTAATACCCTTCAGGAGTTCAGACAATTCGTTGCCGACAAGGGGTTCGAGAAGCAAATGGATATGATTGGGCATGATGACCGCGGCGTGCAGCCGCAGCCGCTGGCCATCGAAGCGAAGCAGGCACTCTTGCACAACTTGCCGGACATCAGGCCGCATAAGGGCGCATGAACCGTAGCCGGCGTCAAGCCAGGATTGCAGGCGTTCGTCGAAAATCGCGTCGTATTCTTTGCAATCCTCATCACTCCAGGGTTTAGGGTGTTGGTTGAGCCAGATTTCCCGCTCCGCCCGCCAGGCATCGAGCTTTTCCTGTGGTAGGGAATCGGCGAGTCGGAAGGTGGTCCAATAGACTGAGCCTTCTCTGGTCCAATGGGGAAGATTGCGGGTGGTTTTGTGAATTTTCCCACTGCCGGCACAGGCAGGAATGCCTGTGTCACCTTGTGCTTTTGACGAGGCACAGGCAGGAATGCCTGGGACGCCAACATCAACGTCAGCACAGACAGGAATGTCTGTGTCACACTGTACCTTTGGTGGGGCACAGACAGGAATGCCTGGGGCACCAGCATCACTGCCGGCACAGACAGGAATGTCTGTGTCACACTGTACCTTTGGTGGGGCACAGACAGGAATGCCTGGGGCACCAGCATCACTGCCGGCACAGACAGGAATGCCTGTGTCACACTGGGATAATTTACAGGCAGGAATGCCTGTGTCACCATTACCATTGCCGTTGATTGCTGTGTCGAGATAGTTAATCAGGCTTTCCTGGCACATGTAATGCACAATTTCACGCGGGGTATAGAATGAACCTTTGGATTTGCGTTCCTTTACTTCCAGCAGGTTTTCAAAAACCTTGCCCAGCATTTCGGGGTCGATCGCGACTTCCTTTTCCAGCGGCTCGGCTTCATTAACGGTGAAGTTGTAGCGGTCGAATACATCCAGAATACCGGTGCCGATGATGCCTTCTTCCACCGGTTGAGTATTCGTGAACAATTCATTGGGCAGCAGGATTTCGGTGTTACGCCAATCGTAGCCACCCAGCGGTTCGAACAGGCCGCCGTTGAGGAAGGGAATGCGGCAGTTAAACTTTTTACACAGCGCCTCATGGCCACGGTCGGTGGCGAGGGTATCGTAAAAGAGTGGTTCGAGGATATCGTTGAAAAGATTGCCATATTTAACGAATTCGCGGTTGGCGAGTTTACGGAGAAAATTATGCGGGCCGTTGCCCCAGGCACCGTCTTTTGCCACGCCGAGCCAGCCTTTTTTTTGAAGGAAATATAGGAACACGATCTGGCCCAGGAGCTTTTTGGCAAAATCGGCGGTGCTCAGTTTGCGTTGGCTGAATTCGCCCTGGATGGCCTTCTCGGCCGCGGCGATTCTGTCGAGTTCATCTTTTACCGCAAGGAAAAGTTCCTTGTAGCGCGCGAAGAATTCCCTGGTGACGGCCTCAACGCTGAAGGCTGCTTCTATATCCGTCAGCGTTGGGTTGTTGGTGGTGTCCTGCAGAAGCGATACGAAGCGAGTCTGCGCCGTATGGCAACTTTCTCCGGGGCCAACGAGGTAGGAAAATCTGCGGGCGGGCGTGAGGCGGGCTTCTGTGGCAACGTCGCCCGATGATGTTTCAACGGTGGCGTATTCCATTTTGACGTAGGAGAAGCGCCAGGCCGAGTCGGATGGAGAAACAAATGCCACCAGGGCCGCATCTTTGCGATCCCGGTTTTTTAGATAATCCGCCACGAAATTACGCAATGCGGTGCGGGTGCGCCCGAGATTGGCGTTTTCGGTGAGGTGCACCACCAGAATGTCGATTTTGCGTTGGTCGGGCGCAGTGTATTTTGCGATGCGCTCGTAGCGGTTCACGTGCGGCTTGAAGGCGTCCTTGACGTATTGGTTGTTGCAGGAAAACGTTTTTTGCGTATCGATGCGGTTGAGCAGGTTTCCCACCAAGGCGGTGAACCTGCCCTTGTCGAATTTCTGCGTAAGGGTTTCCCTGACGAGGTTGCGGGCCTGATCGCGATTCATGGTGCCTCCGGCAGCATGGAAGAGAGAATCACCTCACGCGGGCTGGTTGTACGGGCGGCACGCATGATTGCAGCATAGAGCATAATGCTTTGGGGTGTACTCATTTCTTCGTGCCCCCGCGCCTGGGCACTGATCTGATTTCCAGCGCCCTGCGCGTGCGATCCATTTCATTGGCGAGGGTGGCTTCATCGGGCAATTTCATTTTATACTCCGCCGCAAGAACTTTGTTGGGCAAATTCTCCAGCGCATAATGAACAATGGCCGCGTCTTTCTGAGCGCAGAGAATCAGGCCCACAGGCGGATTTTCTCCCGGCCGGACCCAATGTTCAGAGGCATAATTGAGATACAGGTGCATTTGGCCGGCATCGGCATGAGTAAATTTTCCCGTCTTGAGATCGATGACGATCAGGAATTTAAGCCGGCGGTGGAAAAATAACAGATCGACGCGGAACCATTGGTCGTCGATCCGCAATCGCTTTTGCCGGCCAAGGAAGGCGAAATCATCGCCAGGTTCCAGAAGGAACGATTCCAAATGGCGGATGAGCGCCTCTTCCAATTGGGTTTCGGAGTATTCATCTTTGAGTTGTAGAAATTCCAGAACGAAGGGGTCTTTGATTTCTTCTTCGGGGGTAACGGCGTCGCCGGGACTTTTTTTTCGGCCTTTGGCAAGCATGGCGGCCTTATTTTTTGACAAGGCCGTGCGTTCGTAATAGAGCGAATCAATCTGGCGATCCAGCTGGCGGATGGACCATCCGCATCGGAGGGCCTCGGTTTCATAGAAGTTTCGAGCGGATTCATTTTTGACCGCCAGCATCCGCACATAGTGGGTCCAGGTCAGCGGGAACCGCGGCGATGGCAATTGTGCAATCGGTGATTGCACAATCAGCGGATTGACCTCCGGAGGCAGTTGGGCAGTTGCGACGAATTGTGCAGAGGGTGTCTGCACAATTGCCGGATATGCCAGATAGAACGCCCGCATCTGATAGACCGCCCGGCGGGAGAAGCCTCGACCGTAGCGCACAGAAAGATCGGCGGATAAGCGGTCCATGAGGTATTCGCCATAATCGGCCCGCGATTCTCCACCTTGTTCCAATTGCACCATGCGGCGGCCGATTTCCCAGTAAGTTGCGGTGATGAGGGAATTAACAGCCCGGGCGGCACCGCGCCGGGCTGATTCGAGCAGGCCGGTAACGCCGGCCAGAAACGCCTCGTAGCCGGCGATTTTGGGCTTAGGCCCGGCCAGCGAGTCACGCCTTCTGATCATGCCGCCCCCCTTCCACGACCTTTATCGGCAACACTAAGTATGCTTTTGACGTATTGGCTATTGCGAGCGTATGCCTTGGCTTGCCCCACCGTGTTGAGCCGCTTGCCGACAAATTCCAGAAATCGGCCCGCGTCGAATTTTCGCGTGAGGGTTTTCTTTGCGATTGGCCCGGACTGATCGTGATTCATGGTGCCTCCAGCAGCATGGAAGAGAGAATCACCTCACGCGGGCTTGCGGCGCGGGCGGCCTGGGCGGATTGGGTGGGTGAAAGCAGCGAGGTAGGAATTTCGCGGCGCAGAATGCTGAGTACTTTGAGCGGGTCGGATTCTTTTTTCAGTAATTGGGCAATTTTCTTCGCGGTGATTTTTGGGATTGCGCCATCCGCGAATGATTGGGCGACCTGTTGGGTGAACGCCTCATCTTCCTCGGTGAAGCCGTGATAACCGCGAAATTCCCGGGCGGCCAGCCGCCGGAGAATATAGACGGCGTGGGAACCGCCGCCGGGCCTTCCGGTGGCGGCGGCAGACTCACTTGTGGCGGCCAGGAAAGCGGAGCGGTTTAAATCCAGCAGATGGTAAAACCCTTCTGCAATCGGCAGCGGTTTTTCCGCCGGATCCGCGGGCTGGAGGAGCTTGACCGCGACCATGAAGTCCAACTCCTGGGGGCCGCCATGGGGAGCGGCAATGAAAAATTTATCCAGCCGCCCCTGGCGGAAGTAAGTCACCAGTGATGGGCATGCGAATTCGCGCCTGATTTCCTTTTGCGCGGGCCAGGCTCGTGTGGAGCGGGCTTTTTTCGGCAGCCGCTTGATGCGGGAGAAAAGGTCGGGCTGTTTATCGCGGACTTCGCGGATTTCGGTGAGATATTTAAGTTCTGTTTCCTGCTGTTCATCTTCGCCCGTGATGGCGGCTTTGGAATTCAGCTGGGAAAACAAATCATGTGATTTAATTTCTTCCCCATCGGTAAGCAGGCGGGCATCGGTACCGAGCATCTCGATAAAGGCGTGAATTTTGGCCTCGGCGGCTTCCTTGAGTTTGATCAGGTCGTTGCCTTCATCCGTCGGGAAAAAGTTATAGGTGTGAATGATTTCAAATTTGGTGCCCACGCGGTTCACCCGGCCCACGCGCTGGACCAGGCGGGTGGGGTTCCACGGAATGTCGTAGTTAATCACAATATTGGAGCGGTGGAGGTTGACGCCCTCAGAAAGCACTTCCGTAGCAACGAGGATGCGGTAATCATCCTTGCGATGGAGGGCCCGGTCGTCAAAATTATCGGTGACCTGCCGGTAGGTGGCCTCATCGGATTCGCCGCTGGAAACAATTACTTTTTTATCAACCTCGGCAGCGATTTTTGCGCCGAGGTATTCGGCCGTCTCTTTGGATTCAGTGAAAATGATGAGCTTGGCATTTTTGAGCCGTTTGTCGGCCAGGAGGATTTCGCGGAAGGTTTCCCATTTGGGGTCGCGTTTAATATCTTTCCAAGCCGAATGGATGGTTTCAAGGATGGCGAGATCGCTCTCAAGATCGGTAATGAAATTCGCCAGGAAATCACGGGCGTTGAGCCTTTCAGCCTTTTCATCATCCAGCAGTTGTTGAATGGCGTCGTGATCGTTGCTTTCCAACAGGTCGAAGATTTTATCGGTGTATTCTTTGCTTATGTAGACGTTACCCTTGTGGAATTCAGCGATAACGCGCTTGTAAGTGTCTATGAAGCGGCCTAACGTCGAGCGGAAGGCGTGAAAGCTGCTTTCGAGCCGCTTGACCATCAGAATTTTCATAAACTTGGCAAGATTCTGCTGGCCCTGAGATTGTTTTTGGTCGCGCTGCCCGCGGTAGTAGAGCAGCTGCTTATAGCGGGCGTATTTAAAATCCTGCGTGAGCAGGCGGATGGTGGAATCGAGAACGCCGCTTTCGGCTTTGTTGAGTTTGTAGAAAAGGGGCTGCGGATCGGCGACTGCGGGAAACTTCAGGCCTTGCGACGCAAGGTCGTCGCCGTAGTATTTCAGGATCTCTCCCCGTGTGCGGCGGATCATGAGGTATTTAAGGACTTTTTCGCGCGTAGTCCTGGCGTTCTCCTGGACGGCGTTTAAATATTTGTCACGGTGCTCGCGGCGGTCGAGGCCGCGCAGATTTTCCTGAAGCTTGCTGAAAAAGGCCCCCAAGTCGCGGACGTTGGGAATGGTGCTGTTGGCGCCATTCTGAAACAGCTTGATCTGGCTGAGTATGTCATTGGGGGTATTGTTCAGCGGCGTGGCCGAGACCAGAATAATACGCTTGCCCCGGCAGATTTGCGCGAGGTTGGCGTAGGTTTGATTGTCATCATTACGGAAGCGATGCGATTCGTCAATAAAAACGTTTTTGTAGCGGGCGGTGTCGCGCTGCAGAAGGGAATCCAGCGTTCCAATCGATTCGAAATCGGTATGGGGCACGCGGAACTCTCCAAAAACGTTGCGCCATGAGCCGGGGTTGTTGGCATCAATCAGGTGCGGCGGCGCGAGTACCAGCGAGCGCCCGTCGAGCTGTTGGGCCAGCATGGCCGCCATGTAGGTTTTACCAAGCCCGACGACGTCGGAAAGAAATACGCCGCCATATTCTTCCAGAATTTTTTTTGCGGTCAGGACGGCCTCTTCCTGATATTTCAGCTTTTTAAATCCGTTGGGGACATAAAGATCGTCAAGCTCTTTGGGGCGGTTAAGTTCACTGCGGAAATATTCGTATAGGAATTTCAGGTAAAGTTCGTACGGGGTAAATTGCGCATACGGTGATTGCTGGAGGATGGCGGCTTCGCAGGGTTTGGACACCTCCACGGCGGTCGCCCAAAGTTCATTGAATTTAGCGGCGGCAAAGTCGTAATCCGAGCGGTTTTTAAGCTCGACGTTGAATTCCAGATTGTCCTGCAGGCCGGATTGGGTGAGATTGCTGGAGCCGGTGATCACACGGCCGACGTCCCTGTCGCCATCGTGGAAGGTCATAATGTAAACTTTGGCGTGCAAATTCTCGGACGGATGCGCTCTGATTTCCAGCTTTCCGGATTGAATCCACTGGACAAATTTGGTTACGCCGGTTTCGACCTCAGCGGTGTATTCGGCCCTCTCAAGTTCACAGAGCATGGCGTGAGGGATGTTTTCCTCAACCACCGCATGGGACTGGAACCGTAGGGTGGACGGTTCATCCGACGGCCGCGCGGCGTCATGCAGCAGGTTCCGGACAGTGTCGTCGGTGCTGAGGCCGACGAGGATGCGGATTTTCTCGACGTTTTCGAGGCTGGGGTAAAGGTTATGAAAGCCGCTGATGTAGAAATACCCCACGAGGCAGTCAAATAAGCGCGTATCGGCCGCCAACAAGGTGGCAAGGCGTTCGCGCAAGGTCCTGCCGGCCTCATTGCTGATAAACGTCATATCCGACTGCGCCATGGGTATCTCCACTGCCTCAGTTGCCCGCCGCGATGAACCCGATCGCATCTCGCAGACTCATTGTTCAAAGTCGGCTCGATCTTCCGCCGCGCGTACGGGCCATCGCAGGCCCATCGCAATCTCGGCGATTACTCGGACAGGCTCATTGGCACGCTGAGTTTAATCAAGTTTCTCGCGACTGCGAATGCGCGTTGTCGGCTGCCGACATTTGGCGTCCGTTTTCCCGTCGCCGGTGGTGATGCATGCGGTTGGCGGGCAGTTCCGGCAGCGCCGGCGCCGATCGCCTGCGCCAAAAAGGGACTTCCATCGCGGATGCACCTCGTGATGGCGGTTCATTACGATTGGCCGGCGAGGCGGGCGCTTTGAGGTGCCATGTCATCGGATTGGGGCGGGGCGGCACGTGGCACGGTGGCCGAAACACTGGCATGAACCGCGAGAACTGAACAGGCGCACGCCTCGGCAACCGATGCCTGTGAGCGACTCAGAAAAGTCTGCTTGAGTTGCCACTGCGCCGAAATGCCGAGAATTATCAGGTCGTAATTGGCGGATTCTCTGACCACCACATCGACCGGGGAATCACTTTCCACCACCTGAAAACGTACCTGCCGCGTGCTGCCGGAAATATCGAACTGCCGATCCACCAACGACTGCACACCGAGCCGTCCACTGCTATCCGCGTGACTGCCCGGCTTAACCACATGCAGAATCGTTACGCGTGCATCATGCCGTTGTGATATCAGGTCGGCCGCCTGCAACGCCCCTACATCTTGATTTTCTCCAATATACGGCACCATAATGCGTTGCACGGAGCGCAGATTCTTCTCCACAAAAATCGCCACGTGGCGATTGGAATGCAGGATTATTTCATCGGCAATATGGCCCAATGTGGAAGGGGCGAACAGCCCCTGATGGCCGCCGAGAACAATCCAGCGCACGTCAAAGCGATCCGCGGTGAGGATAATATCCGAGGCGAAATCGGTGCTGACAAGCCCCACCGCACTGACGGGGACATCTATGGTGGCGGCCTGGCGCAGGGCCAATTCGACGGGATCGGTCGCGGTATAAAATGCCTTGCTGCGACGTTCCTGCTCATCCGGGTTGTTCAGGTTCAGCACGCAGAGCTTGCCGGTGCCCGCACCGAGTAACGCGGTACCTATGCGAACGAGCCCGGACGCGGTTTGAGGGGAAGAAACGGTTACCAGGGTGCGGGATTCCCCCGGAATCGGCCGGTGATCTTCGGCGGCCTGATCGCGCCTCTGACGGGCCGGCGAATAGGCCAGATACAACAATGGTGTGGTGATAAACGTGGTGGCCAAGGCCATAATGACCATTATGGCGAACATCTGCGGAGAAAGCACATGCAGCGTCAATCCGATGTTCAGCACGATAAGTTCCACGAGGCCGCGGGCATTCATTAACGAACCGAGCACACCGGATTGCCGCCAGGATAGGCCGGCGATGCGGGCGCCACAAAAAGAAAACAGCACTTTAGCGACGGTGGCAATTACGACCACCAGCAGACAGATTTTCCAAAGATGGGCATTATCTAAAAGCCCGATGCGGGTGCGCAAACCGGTGTAGGCGAAAAAGATCGGCAACAGGAAGAGCAGGATAAAATCCTCAAGCTTTTCGGTAAGGTGGCGGACAAATTTACTTTCTGCGGGCATGGCCATGCCCAGAAGAAATGCCCCGAATATGGGCTGAATTCCGATCCAATCGGTCATGGCGCTGGAGGCGAGCACCAGCAGCAGAATCACCGCGAGGGTATCTTGCGATAAATATCCGCGCCGTTCATAAAGCCCCTGCAACAAACGGAGAACTTTGGGCATCACCAGAAGCATGAAGGCACTGAATACGACCGTCCAGATCAGCGTCATCACGGCCGAAAAAAGCGGATCTCCGCTTTTATGTGTACCCAATCCATCGGACGTGCATATCGCAATGACCAGCGCCAGCAGGCACCATCCCACCACATCATTGAGCGCTCCGCAGGCCATGCTGAATGTGCCCACGCGCGACCGTTGCAGGTTGCGCTCCGTGATCATGCGGGCGAGTACCGGAAACGCGGTGATGCACATGGCGGTGCCGATGAATAGGGTAAAGACCAGCTCGTTGCCGCCCGGACCGTGAAATTCTTTGAAGAGGTAAAGCCCCAGAAGGATGCCGCATACCAGCGGCCCGGCGACGCTCATACCGCCGGTGATGATCAGGGCTTTGCCCTGATTGCGCAGCAGTTTCATGTCGAGTTCCAGGCCTACAAGGAACATGAACAAGACCACGCCGATCTGGCTTAAGATATTAAGAAATGGATATGGATCGCCACCTTTATGCACGGGGAACAGCATGGCCAGCGCTGCGCCATGGTAAAGCAGGCCCAACACCGACGGCCCCAAAATGATGCCGCCGAGCATTTCACCCACCACACGCGGCTGGCCAATCCAGCGCATGATTTTTCCTACCACGCGGGCCGCCAAAAGAATGACCGCGATCTGTATCAGCAGTTGTAAAATCGGGTCGTGCATAGTTTGCCTCAGGTCGCTTTGGCCACGCCAGGGATTTTGCCCCGGCAGCACGGTCTGATCGCCGCCAGTGTCGGCCACGATCGATGCAAAGCGAGTTTACCCAACGCAACAGATGAAGCCAACCAAAAGATGTAAAAGTTTTGTAAAAATTTTATCGCCGGCCGCACGTGGAAATACCTGCCGAGACCTGCGCCGGGCGTCGGCGCCGCCCCGTAATCACGCGGGCCTGCGACCCACACTTC
The DNA here is from genome assembly GCA_021804985.1 of Planctomycetota bacterium. Lineage (GTDB taxonomy): Bacteria > Planctomycetota > Phycisphaerae > WQYP01 > WQYP01 > JAJZGD01. The sequence continues at coordinate 22,869 of JAJZGD010000003.1, read as the reverse complement.
TCGCGCCCCAATGTCCACCGCGCAGCGGCGCCATCGCGCAGCCCCCGTGCGGCCGTGCAATCTTGCCTCGCCACCGCGCGGCCGAGGAACTTCGCAACCGTGATACCGAGCGACCGGCCTACACCGGCGCGGGTTCGGCTTCGCCCTCGGTCAATTCGCCTAAATCTTCAACATGCGGCCGCGAATAATTGCCCCGCACCACCCACCACGCGCCGACGAGATTCCACAGAATCGGTAAAAAGCGAATGGCCTGCGTGAGCGCAAACGCCTGACTGACCGTATTGGTTCCGCGCGTGACAAAAAAGTGCAGGATGATCCAATCCATCACGCCGATGCCCTGCGGCGGCAAGATGGGAATGCTCGCCGCCAGAACCGCCAGCGGAATATAAGCCATGTAATATCCCAGCGGATCATGCATACCGAACGCCTGCCCCGCCAGAAAGCCGGCAAAGGGCAATATGGCCTGCGATACCACACTCGCCCCAAGCGCCGCCGCAACGACCCCCAGGTGCCCGCGGTACGCCGCCAGCGTCCGATCCGCATGCTTGATAAAATCGGGCAGCGGCAGCTTTTCCAGCAGCCAGTCCAGACCCAGCGCCTTGCGCAATCGCCGTGAAAAATAAACCACTGCACCGACGGCCACGGCGAAAAGCATCGCGCCGGTGAGAAGCACCACATGGAGTAAAACCGGATCGGCGGGCGTCCCGGGTTTATTCCGAGAGAGCAAAAGCTCCGTCGCGCCCGCGGTAAAGCCCACAATAATCAGGCCCACCAGGCCGATGATGCGATCAAGGATGACGGTTATGGCGCTCTTGGTTTTTTGCCCGGTAAGTCTTCCGGTATAGACGATCTTGACAATATCGCCACTGGTGGTGCCCGGTAAAAAGGTGGAATAAAACTGCCCCAGAAAGGTCAGTGTGACGCATCGGCCATAAGTCAGATTGAGCTCGCATACCCGCAGCAGCTGTTGCCAGCGCCACGCCGTAATAAAGAACGGCAAACCCAGCACCAGAAAAGCGAGGATCAGAGGCAATGGCTTGCTATGCGCCAGCAAATTTAAAAAACCCAGCTTTACCTCGGGCTTGCCATGGCTTTGCACCAGATAGCTGCCGGGAACGCCGAGCGTGCCGGGAAAGTCAATCGGGGCTCGCGTGGCGATACCCGTGACCAGCGGGCCCGATGGCCGGCGAACCGTGATGCTTTTGCCGCGGAATTTCAGCAGGTAGACATGATTTTTCCGGCTGATTAATTCGACCGGCGTATTGGCGGTGAACGTGACCCGACGTATCTCAACGCCGGATCGAATGGTCACGCGATCATGCCAGGCGATATGGGAAATCACATACCACAGTCCCACGATCGCGATTACCCATTTAATGGCTGAGAGAATGATTCTTCTCAGCGGATGTTTGTGCGCCGAATGGGCGCCGGGCGGCTGCGGCATTTAAATTCCCATCTCCTGCCGCGTAAGGATCGACTCAAATACGAAGCCGGCCCCTTCAATATTTTCCCGTGCCCCTTCCTGCCGATCAATCACAGCCACAATACGATCAATGTGGGCGCCGGCGGCCGTGATTACCCTGGCGGCCTCGAGCACCTGCCCACCAGTGGTTGCAATATCTTCCACGAGCAGCACGCGATCGCCGGGCACGATTGCCCCCTCAATAAGCTTGCTGGTGCCGTAATCCTTTTTCTGATTGCGCACGATAAAAAATGGCAGCTTCGCGGCCAGCGCTGCGGCTGCGGCGAGAGCGACGCCGCCGAGTTCGGCGCCGGCAATGCGCGTGACACCGGCGGACCGCCGCTGCGCCATCAACGCGCCGAGGGCCTCAAGAATATCGGGCTGGGTTTCGAACAGATATTTGTCCAAATAATATTTCGACTTTCGCCCCGATCGCAGGGTAAAGTCGCCTTCAAGATATGCCACCGCTTTAATACGCGATGCCAGATCTTCCTTGCTGAGCATAGGCAAATCTCCTTAAATGTTGCGGCATTCTTTTCTCTGGGTTTAGGGGACAGGCTCCTAACCGCACACGCTTGCCAAAGTAACGGCGTTGGCCGGCGGCCCGCTTTCCGTGCCGCGACCGCCTTAGCCCGCCGCTAAGGCACTGACGCCATATTGGCGGATTTTGTTGTAACGCTGATCGAGCAACTGCGTCACGGAAAGTCCCTTGAGTTCGCGGAGCGTGCGCTCAATAAAGCGTTCGAGCGCATCGGCCGCGGCGCGCGGGTTTCGATGCGCACCACCAAGCGGCTCGCGAATCACATCGTCAATAATGCCCAGCTGCCGCAGGTGTGCACTGGTGAGTTTGAGCGCTTCGGCGGCCTGCGGGGCATTGGCCGAATCCTTCCATAAAATGCCGCTGCACCCTTCCGGCGAAATAACGCTGTACCAGGCGTATTGCATCATCGCGAGGCGATCACCCACGCCGATGCCGAGTGCGCCGCCCGAGGCCCCTTCGCCGATCACGATGCAGATAATCGGGGTTGGCAGGCAAGACATTTCCCGCAGATTCACCGCGATCGCCTCTGCCACGCCCCGTTCCTCAGATCCGAGGCCTGGATAGGCGCCGGGCGTATCGATGAAGGTTACCACTGGCAGGCCGAATTTCGCGGCGAATTGCATCTTCAGCAGGGCCTTGCGGTACCCTTCGGGATGGGCGCAACCAAAATTGCACGTGATTTTTTCACGCGTATCCCGCCCCTTTTGGTGGCCGACCAGAAGTATTTTTTGCGAGCCAACGCGGCCGGTGCCGGTGATAATCGCTTTGTCATCGCCGTAGCGGCGATCGCCGTGAAGCTCTTCAAAATCTTTGATGATCATGTCGATGTAATCGCGGGTCTGCGGACGGCCGGGATGTCGGGCCACCTGCACCGTTTCCCAGGCCGTGAGATTTTCATAAGTTTTCTTCAGCACGGCGACGAGATTTTCTCTAAGTTTGGTGATTTCCTGGCTGTAATCAATGCCCTTTTGTTCCTGCAGCGCGACAAGTTCCTGCACCTGCCGCTCAAGCTTGATGATTGGCTGCTCAAAGGGAAGGCCCATGGACGGCCCGGCCGCGGGGGCGGGCGATGCGGGCTGCCCGGCCGATTTTTCAATCGCGGCGGTTTGCTCTGAGGCGGATGGAGGCCGCTTTTGGCGTCCCCCCGATTGCTTAGCCATCGCGGCCAACTCCCATTGAGGCATCTGTCATCATCTACGCTGCCATCATGCCATTTTAGCGGAAAACCGGCGTCCCGCGATAGCGCCGATGGCACCGGTCGGCTATTTGGAGATGTTCATTTGCGCATGACCGATCTGCACGTGAAGGATTCCGGCGCGGCTCTGCTGCATGTTAATCAGCCGCATGTAGCCCGCACACAAAATGGCCAGCAACCCCAGCGCCACGGCCACCTTGAGCCATTTTCTGCCCTGCAGGCGAAATCTTTCAAAGGCAGCGGCCCGACCGGCCAAAACCGCAAGCACAAAAAACAGGGCCAGAGCCGCCAGCAATTTGATGCCCAAAAGCGCCTGATACAGCGGCGGTTCTTTGGCCATGTTTTCAACCACCAGCAGCCAATACACACCGGAGATAATCTGCGTCAGTATCAGAATGCCCAGAAATTTTCGCCAGGGCTTATTGATAGCCTCGAGCAGGCTCGACTTTTGATCCGGGGGCAATTTTTCCAGCGCGGGGTATACCCCAAGCCACATAATAAATGGGGCGCCCACCAATAATGCGGCGCCAATAATGTGCGCCCATCGCATGACCAGCGTGAGATAAAACAGATGCATCGCAATACTCCGAAGTTAAATGTTTGCCGTTAAAAATTTTGGCCCGGCGGGTTGGCCCCGCATTCGGGCCTTGCGGCGGGGTGCGGTTCCAAACGCGTCGGGGCGCCAAAATAATATTTGTCCGGGTGCCGGCAATGGTCGGCCGCCAATTCCACGTAATGATCGTTGTTGGCTAAGTTGGCGGCGCGTTCGCCCGCGCGAATCGGCCGGACCACTCTTGCGGGCACACCCATCGCCACCATGCCGGCGGGAATTCGCATTCCGGGCGACACCACCGCCCCGGCCGCCACCATGGCATCATCTTCCACCACGCTTTGGCCGAGCAGCACAGCCTTCATGCCGATGAGGACGCGATTGCCGATGCGTGCTCCGTGCAAAACCGCGCCGTGGCCGACCGTTACCTGATCACCAATGATTTGATCGACGCCGGAATCGCAGTGGATGATTGCCCCATCCTGCACGTTAACCCTTTGCCCCAGCGATATGCGGGCGACATCACCACGAATGGTGGCGGCAAACCAAATGCTGCAATCGTCACCGATGACGACCTGCCCGCTGAGGCTGGCATTTTCCGCGAGCCAAAACCAGCCTTGTCGCCGGATTTGCCATTGCTTCATCTCGACCATGCTGACGTTATAGTGCCCCCCATGGCCCGATGCAAAGCGAAATAGCCTTTGGGAGCGGCGGCGGGTCGGCCGAATTTACAGGGGGTGGGCTTGGTGGGGCGGGGATTGGCAGCCGGGCGGCAGCAGCGGGGTGGGCAGGCCCGGCAGCTGCGGACTTCCGGGGCCGGGCGCGACCTGGGGCGGCAATCCTAAAAAATGGGCAGAATTTTCTTCACTTTTCGGTTCCAAGGTTTTATAATTGCCCGTGGCTGCGGTTGCGGATGGCCAAATGGCCCCTGTTCGGGGCTGGATCGGAGCTTCCACCATCTGCTGTAAGACATTGTTTTAAATGTACTTACGCCAGATATTCGCATGGGTGTGATTCGGGGGCAGCCCGGGTGAAAAGTCAGGATGCCCCCCTGCCGTGGCGGCCGCGTAACAAGAAAAATGGCCGCGCTTTGGCTGCCGATTTGCTTTAAGTTTCATGCCGCCGTGTGACGCGGCGGTGCTTAAAATTTACTGATGCGATGGATCGTATCTGCCCTTTTGCTTTGGAGGTTATCAAGACTATGGATGGTAAAGGTTTGAAAAGTTTACCGCTGAGTGCCCACAATAATAAAAAGCCGCGGAGCGCGGGGTTGACGGTGCTGGTTTATGACCACCCCCTGCATCCCGAGCTGGTCACCACCACCGTGCGGCGCATCCGTACGATGGGCGAATTTGATGTAACCATGTGGTTGCTCGATGGGGGCGGCCATATGGCCGGCGTTACCCACCGGAAGACCATTTGCGAACTCGCCTGCTTTCCGCAGAAGTCGCTTCCGGATCGCGGGCTCGTCGAGCGGCTTCCCTGCAAAGGGGATAAGCAGTTTGATGTGGCCGCCGGGCCGGATCACCACTACTACCTGACGCTCAATGAAGAGCACGTCACCGATACGCAATTTGATAATGCGGTTGTTGAGCTTCAGCGCATTGCGGAGGAGCAAAACGGCCTCATAACCCACCAGAAGACCGAACTCGGACAGACCGATTATCTCTCGGTGCTGGTGGCCACGCTGCATCGCCGTGCGGTGCATATCGAAGGCTTCCATCTGATTGGTGATGCCCGCGTGATGGTTCGCACACAGTCGATTGTGGAACCCAATACGCGATAGAACGTCGCCCGAACCAACTGCACGTCGCCGCGTGTTAAGCCAGCCAGCATAGGAGCCTGTCCAAGTAATCGCCGGGTTGCGACGGCGTGATTTTTGGCACCCATCAAGCAGCGGCGACGATGGCGTACCTGACGCAGACGGTACATCGAGGCGCCGCGCCGCAGAGGGGGGACAAAAAGCACGTCGCCCCGCGGGGTGGGCCTGAAATGCCCCGCCTGCTTTGTTGTCGGATCTCGATGACTCGTTATTCAGAGTCGGCTCGATCCTCCGCCGCGCATTCAGGGCATTTCAGACCCATCCCAATCCCGGCCATTACTCGGACAGGCTCCTCGTGGCCGCGGGTCGGCGTGCTGCCCGCAGGCAGCCTCTTCGCCTCTGCGTGAGGCAATCGGCGTTTCGGGCGGTGCCGGGGGTGCTGTCGGTCGCATGGTGCAATTCATTTATTTCTCGCGCACATAACGCAAGACACCTATCCGGCGACGCGCGGCCACCAGGGTGGCTGGCTATATGACGCCGACAAGCAGGCGGGACGCCTGCGGTCCCGGCGGCGCCGAGAGGCGGCCAAGATGCATGCGGTGCGAGGGCGTTGGCGACGGCGCTATCACCATCGCATTGGCTGACACGCCGAAAAAGCCGCAAAGGGCAGGCTTAAGTTAACGTCTATGCCCCCAATATTAGGCCGCGGCCTGACTGCGTTGCAGTTTGATGGCTGCACCCGCGCGCCCGCTGAGTGCATCGCGCTGCCGGGCGATCAGCAGCTTCAGATCGTACGGGCCCATATTCAGTGTGCCGCCAATGCGCGTAAATAGCTGCTGCATGGCCGGTGTAATGGGCCCAAGTTCCATCGACGCCTTGATGATTTCGCCAAACCATTCCATCGCCACCGCCGGCGATGTGGGCTGCGGCACCGACAGGCCATGGGTATGGCCCGCCAAAATAATCTGTCTTACCATTTGATCTGGCAAACCCTGATCCTGCCCGATGCGCATCAGCAGGCCATCGTATTGATCGTCCGCAACATCGCCCGCGAGCACGCATCCCGTCGCCCACGCCATCAACTTGGGGGCACTCGGCGGCTGAAGCGCCGCCACCGCTGGCGCCGCACCCGAGGCGGCACTGGCCGCGGCCGTTACGCCGGTTGCCGCGACGCTGCGCAGTAAATCTTGCGCCTCCGGCTCTGCGAGGGGCAGCATTTTGGCGAGCACCCACCCCTGTGCGCCATCGGTTAGAACGGTGCCGCAGAATGGGCATGCATCCGAGGTGTCATCCGTTAAAGGCGCACCACAATTGGGACAATGCGCGGACGAAATGCCCGATTGGATATTGGTTTTACAGTCGTGGTTGCGCTGCAGCACCAGCATGGATGTTGATAATTCGGCGCTGGGCGTGTGCGAAATCGAGCCATCTGGATGGATTGTAAACCGCTGGGCCGACCAGACGATTTCAATCAGGGCACGATCCACACTGGCCCCGGGAATAATTCCCAACGTGCTCACGGAACCGACGGCACAATGCCCCCAGACCGTTCGACTGCCGTCTGGGGCGGGTTTCAGCAGGCCTTCGTAAAGTGATGCGAACTCCGGCGTGCAGATTTTTTTCAGCGGGTTTATTTTCCCGGTCAGGTCGGCCTGCGATTTCCGCCAGAACATTACCGATGCGGTATCCTCAAGCTCTGCGAGGGAAAAATCGCCATCGCGGTGGATGAGATCTTCCACCCCCGGCACATCCGCCTCTGATTCCGGGCGCCAGCGCGAAGCCTGCGTGATTTCGGTTAGCACCCAGTCAAACTCGCCGCTGAAAATCATCGCGTGGCAGTTCGGGCATTGCGTGCTTTGGTTGATGGAAAGTTGCGCGCCGCAATTGGGGCAATTCCCCTCCATCAGGCCGGGCTTGTCCGTAGATTTTGCCCCCCGACGCCGAAGAAACGTCCAGTATTCACAAAATGGCTGCGCCTCGGCGGAGCCGGAAAGCACCGAGCCGTTTTTCGTGGAAATCGTCTGATCAATCGCACTGGCTTGTATTTCCACAATGGCGGTATCGTACAGATGATCATGCGTGGCGTGGGCGAGCGCTGCCGATAGCACCTGAATTGCCGACATGCGGTCCTGCTCGCACAGGAGCTTCGCCTGCATAAATTCCAGGCTGAAGCGCTCGCGCACGCCATCGGAAATAAAGGCTTGGACCGTGGTCAGATTTTGCTGGCACCACGCATCCTGCATTTTGAGAAAGGCCTGCGTCACACGCCCATAAAAAACCTGCGGATCAAATGCGGGATCGGCACTTTGCAGGCTTGCCAGCGCCGCGGCGCCGAGATTTTCGCCCTCCGCCTGCATACCCCGATCGATCCGATTGTTCGTGATGGCCCCCGCCACCTTCCGATGCGTAAACCAGTAGCCGATGCCGAAAATAATAATCAGGGGAATGCCGATTTCGGGCTGCTCGATCACGAGGAAAATGAGCAGTTGCAGGATGGCGCCGCCCCCGCCGCCCCCCCCACCACCAACACCTCCGCCCCCGCCGCCGAACCCCTCTCCCCCGCCGGCACGGGCCATCACCACCGATGCCGACAGCAGCACGCATGCGATTGCCGCCGCCATCAGCCATCCGCGGCGCATTGGGCTATAACGAATTCTTTTCACGGCTGCATACTATAGGGATCAATCCGATTCGTCACAAATGGGAACCGGCCTTGCAAGGTGCGCCGTTTTTAGTGGCGCGGAGGCAAGAAAACCGGCTGAGTGGCGGCGGCGCGCGAATGCCCGCAGGCCGGGATAGCGAATCTGCCGCGCCAGCGGAATGCGTGCCCCCCATCCGCCGCCAAATGGGCGCTGGGCAGTTGCAAAATTGCCGGTCGGCCGCGGGTACTGGATTAAGTTCGGGTTTTCGGCGAAACTCATGCAGGGCGCCGCCCGCGTGTAGAAAATCGCCCCGCCGGGCGAAACCCATCGCTGGAGGATGATCATGCCGGAAACACCCAATGCCCAAGGGGATGTAGCCTTCGCCATTGCGGCCGGGCAGTTGGCGGCGCACACCCGCTGCCATGATATTGTGCTGCTGAATGTCAGCGAGCGCTCGCACGTGACGCGTTACTTCCTGATTGCCACCGGCACCTCTGCGCGGCAGATGCGCACCGTGGCCGACCAAATTGGTGACCTCGGCGAAAAAATGGGCTTTAAGCCATGGCGGATCAGCGGCACCGAGACGGCCAAGTGGATACTAATTGATTGCATCGATGTCGTGGTACATTTGTTTGATGCCGCGAGCCGCGCGTTTTACGATCTTGAAATTCTCTGGGGCGATTGCCCGCGTATCGATATGGGCCTGCCCGAATCGGCAACAACGCGGCCGCAAACCGAGAAAACGCAATCCGCGCTTGAGGCCATTGAAGAAGCGATTGAAGTCGCAACTGAAATGGATGATGAGCTGCTGCTCGAAGAACCGCTCTCCACCGAGGGCGTGCCAGCCGGCGGCACACCGGACGATTCGGCCACATTCCTCGGCATTCCGGCACCACCGACCGATGATGCAATCATTTACGAATCAATAACCATCGATATAACGCAGCCGCCGCATGCCCCAGGCATCCCCGCGCCTGCGGCTCCGCCGAAGCCGGCGCGGAAGCCGGCCGCTGTGGCCAAAAGCGCGAAGTCAAAATCAGCCGCCAAGCCCGCAGCCAAAAAGGCCAAGGCGGCGGCGAAAATGGCGCCGAAAGCGGCGGCAAAGGTGGCCAAGGCACGGACTAAGGTAGCCAAAAAGGTGGCGGCCAAGGCCAAGCCGAAAGTTAAATCTAAAACGGCCGGCAAGCCGGCAAAAAAGCCTGCGGCCCGCAAGCCATCATCAAAAAAAAGCGCCACGGCAGGCAAAGCGGCGGCCACCGGTAAAGCGCGGCCGAAACCCACGGTCGCAGCCAAAAAGTTGGCGGGTGGAAAAATTCGCGCAAAGACTTCTGCAGCCACAAAAACGCTGAAACGCAAAGCTGCCGGGAAAAAGGGGCCTGCAAAGAAAGCTGCTGCCGCGCCCCGCAAGGCGAAGGCCGCCCCCGGCAAAAAAAGGAAATAAGTGATATCCATCGAGGCCGACTTACGACAGCGCTGTGCACTGGCGATCGGCCGTGCATTTGGCGCGCAGCATGCCGCCGGGGTCATCGTCAAGGCCGGCGATCCGAAGTTTGCGGATTACCAGTGCAACTCGGCCATGGCGCTGGGCAAATCGCTGGGGCTGGCGCCCCGGCAGGTGGCCGCTCAAATTGTCGAACATCTTTCCGTTTCTGATATTTGCGAACCTCCGACCATCGCCGGGCCGGGATTTATTAATTTTCGCCTGACGACCGCCCATATCGGCCGCACGCTTGAGGCCATCGCGGCCGAACCGCAGGCGCTCGCCCGAGCCGGCGTCGCAAAATCGGCCCATCGGCAAACCGTAGTGGTTGATTATGCGGGCCCCAACATCGCCAAGGAAATGCACGTGGGACACCTGCGCAGCAGCATCATCGGCGATGCCATCAGCCGCATTCTTGAGTTCCTCGGCCATACGGTGGTGCGTCAAAATCATGTGGGAGATTTCGGCACGCAATTCGGAATGCTGATTCGCCACGCTCAGGATATGAAACTTGCCGACGGAGCGCTTGCCCCCATTGAGGACCTCGACGCCTATTACAAGCAAGCTTCGCAACGGGATAAAACCGACCCGCAATTTGCGCTCGAAGCCCGGCGCGCCGTTGTGGACCTGCAAAATGGTCAATCGCAGGCCGTGGAACTTTGGCAGCAGATTCGCCGGGAAAGTCGGCGCCATGCGCAGGAAATATTTCAGCGCTTGGGTTTGAAACTGACCGAAGCCGACGACCGTGGGGAAAGCTTTTACGCTGGCCGGCTGCCGAATCTTGTCGAGCAAATTAAAAATACCCTTGAGGTCGGCGGCGTGGGCAGCCAAACCGCGCTGCGCGAGCCGCTGGGGCGCGACGGGGCGCCCGCAGATTTCAGCCATCTTCCGGCCATCGATCAGCTTGAAGCCGCCGGAGCGCTGCAAAGCCCGCAGGCCACCGAGCGCGTGGCCGATGCACAACTTCCGTCGCCGGTGGTTAAGCCTTTTGCAGCTATTTCACAAGGCGCCCTTTGCGTATTTCTGCCGGGGTATGAAGACAAAGATAAAAAGCCGTTTCCATTGATTATCCAGAAGGGGGACGGCGCCTTCCTCTATGCCACCACTGATTTAGCGGCCCTGCATTTTCGGATCATGGAAGACAAACAGCGGCCGGAAGACCAATTGCCGTTGCATGCGTCGTGGCATGCGGATCGACTGATATACACCACCGACGCCCGGCAGGCGCAGCATTTTTCCATGGTTTTTGATACCGCCCGCGCCATGCGCTGGCATGTTCATCCCGAAACGGGCCATCTGGTAGATATGATTTATGCGCCGTTTGGATCTATGCTCGGCGCCGATGGCAAGCCATTTAAAACGCGTTCCGGCGAAAGCGTCAAGCTGCGGGAATTGCTGGATCATGCCGAGGCATTGGCGGGCCGCGTGGTGACGGAAAAAAATCCATCGCTGCCGGAAGCGCAGCGCCATCACATCGCGGCGGCCGTCGGGATCGGGGCGATCAAATATGCCGATCTTAAACAGGATCGCACGGGCGATTATGAATTTGTGTGGGAGCGGATATTGGCCCTGGATGGCAACACCGGCCCGTATTTGCAATATGCTTACACGCGAATCTGCAGCATTTTTCGCAAGGCCGGTGCGATGGATGCCGCGCCCGCCCGGCTGGATTTAATCGAGCCGGCGGAAATCAATCTCGCCCGGCATTTGCTCAAATTCGCCGATGCCGTCGATGCCGCGGCCCGCGATTTAAAGCCCCACCATATTTGCACTTATATCTATGAGCTGTCAGGCTTTTTTTCAGCCTTTTATGAGCAATGCCCGGTGCTTAAGGCGCCCCAACCCGCCACCGTCAGCAGTCGGCTGATTCTTTGCCGTGTAACCGCGGCGGTTCTGCAGGTTGGCCTGCGTGATCTGCTCGGCATTGCCGTGCTGGATGAAATGTAACTCCGGCGAGCTGACACCGCCCCTGCAATCGGTCGCCTGATCTGCCCACACCCCAATTATGGCCCCTAAATCTTGAGCCGATCCATAGGGCGTTCGGCGGCGATGCCGAGCCGCGCAGGTCGCGCCTTTCCCCGTCATTGACTTTCCAAGAGTGCCCTGCCATCATTGCTATATGGAAATACACGATAAAACCATCCCCGACGGCTTTACCTTCGATGACCTGCTGCTGGTGCCGCAGCGCAGCGATGTCGTGCCCGGCGATGTGGATTTGCGCAGCCGCCTGACGCGCCAGATCGAACTCAATGTGCCCCTGCTTTCCGCCCCGATGGATACCGTTACCGAAGCATCGCTGGCCATTGCGCTGGCGCAGGAAGGGGGCCTTGGGTGTATTCATAAAAACCTCTCCATCGAATTGCAATGCCGCGAAGTTGAAAAAGTGAAGCGATCCGCCAATGGCATCATCAACGATCCGGTAACGCTGCGGCCACAGGCCACCGTTGGGCAGGCGCGGCAGATCATGAAAGAACAGCACATCAGCGGAATTCCGATTGTGCAGGGGGATGAACGCGAACTCGTCGGCATTTTGACCCGTCGGGATCTGAAATTTATCGATGGCGATGACACCAAGCCCGTCCGCGATCTGATGACAAAAAGTGGGCTGGTTACCGCGCCGCCGGAAACATCACTGGAAAAGGCCGAGCTGGCACTCAACGAGGCGCGCGTCGAAAAGCTTTTGCTGGTCGATGATCGACACCGCCTTGTCGGCATGATTACGATGCGTGATATCGAGAAGACGTATCAGTTTCCGCGCGCGTGTAAAGACAGCCGGGGGCGCCTGCGCGTGGGGGCCGCCGTGGGCGTGCATCAATATGAGCGCGTCGCCGCACTGATTGAAAAAGGTGTGGATGTGGTGGTGGTGGATACCGCGCACGGCCATTCAGGCAATGTAATTGAAACCGTGCGCGAGGTGAAAAAGCGATTTGCGATTGAAGTGATTGCAGGCAATATTGCCACGGCCGACGCGGCACGCGATCTGATTGCGGCCGGTGCTGATGCGGTAAAAGTGGGTATCGGCCCGGGCAGCATCTGCACCACACGCATTGTTACGGGGGTTGGTGTGCCGCAGATCACGGCCATTATGAATGCGGTCTCGGCGTGCAAGGGGGCCGGGATACCCGTGATTGCCGACGGGGGCATCCGCCATAGCGGTGATATAACCAAGGCGCTGGCGATCGGCGCGTCGGTGGTGATGATGGGCTCGCTGTTTGCCGGCTTGGATGAAAGCCCGGGTGATTTGGTGATTCGCCGCGGGCGCCGGTTTAAAAGTTACCGGGGCATGGGCTCGATGGGGGCGATGGTGCAGGGAAGCGCGGACCGATACAGCCAGGGCGGCGTGAAAACCAGCAGCAAATTGGTGCCCGAAGGGGTGGAAGGGCTGGTGCATTATCGCGGCCCATTGGGAGATTTTGTCTATCAGATGCTCGGCGGTCTGCGGGCCGGAATGGGGTATGTCGGAGCGCAAACCATCGCCGAACTGCAACATCGCGCCAGGTTTGTGCGCGTAACCGCAGCCAGCATGATTGAAAGCCATCCGCACGATATCACCATCACGCGCGAAAGCCCGAATTATTACACCGCGACCGATCCATCCATGGAATAACGGCGCGAAAAACGCCGCCCCAACTGCCACGCCCGGCCAATGCGGCAGCTTCCCATGGGCTTTACATCCCGCCCCCCGGCGGCGAAACTCGTAAGCCGTATGAATCAGACCGAAAAAGATACGCCGTGCACTGAGCAACCAAGCTTGAAAACCCGCCTTGGCAGGCTGGAACTGGCCAATCCCGTCATGACCGCATCGGGCACCTGCGGTTATGCAGATGAATATGCCGATTTTGCGCCCCTCTCCAAACTCGGCGCGTTTGTCACCAAATCCATCAGCCGCCATCCCCGCAAAGGCAATGAAAGTTACCGAGTGGTTGAAACCCGTGCTGGCATGCTTAACGCCATCGGCTTAGCCAACATTGGCCTCGATCGGTTTGTCGCGGAAAAAGTGCCGCGCCTGCTGGCGATGAAACTTCCCGTCATTGTTAACGTGCCGGGGTGGTCGATTGATGATTACGTGGATGTGGCAGGCTATCTCGATGAGCATGTGCCCGTCGTACGCGGCATTGAACTTAATGTCAGCTGCCCCAATGTAAAAAACGGCCTCAGTTTCGGTACCGACCCTGTGCGTTTGGGGGAACTGGTGACCGCGGTACGAAAACGCGTACACCGGACGGAACTTATCGTAAAACTTTCGCCCAATGTGGCGGATATTGCCCTCACCGCCCGGGCCGCCCTTGAGGCCGGCGCCGACTGCCTTTCACTCATCAACACCTTTACCGCGATGGCCATTGATATTCACACGCAGCGACCGGTGCTGGCCAACGAAACCGGCGGTTTAAGCGGGCCGGCCATCAAGCCTATTGCCGTCTTTATGGTGCATCGCGTTTACAGCGAGGTGGCGGCGAAACACGGCATCCCCATCATCGCCATGGGGGGAATACAGAGCTGGCAGGATGCGGCGGAATTTATTCTGGCCGGTGCGTCGGCCGTGGCGGTGGGCACCGCCCTTTTTGTCAACCCATCCATTCATGTTGATATTTGCCAAGGGATGGCCGGTTACATGGCAGCGAACAAAGTCGCCAGCCTCGACCAACTCATTGGAAAATTAAAATTGGGCCCTCGGTGACGCTAATCCCCCCCCCCCCCCCCCCCCCCCCCCCCCCCCCCCCCCCCCCCCCCCCCCCCAATGCGTCACCACCCGCGCGGCGTCATGCGCACATATGGCCCGAGCGGTTTATCCGCTCGGCATGTTTGCAGAAAAACCGTCCGCTGGAATAAAGCGGTGGGCTTTTGCCGGCCGGCGGCGGCTCGTAATTATTTGTTCAAGGAATGATTTTCGATGAATAAAGCGCGCCAACTTGTGGAACATCGCCCGCGATGCCCCCTCACGCTGCTTAGCCCGCGTCGTGGTGTCGCCGCGTGTTACGCCGGCCAGCCTCTGTGCCTCTGCGCCTCCGTGTGAGACATCGGTCGTTTCGGGTGAGCGGGAGAGCGATTTTTGCCAAAGGCAAAAATATGGAATCATGCTGCGGCATGATGCAATTATTTAATATCTCACGCAGAGAAGGGGAGACGCAGAGACGACGCTGCGGCGCGGCCACCAGGGTGGCCGGCTAAATGACGCAGTCGCCGCGTTGGCAGATCGGTGGTTACGCGGCGCCCGCGCCGCGCTTGGCAAGCTGGTCATCCGTTTGGAATTCCAATGCCGCCGAGTTCAGACAATAGCGCTTCCCGGTGGGGGCGGGCCCGTCGGCAAACACATGGCCAAGGTGGCCGTCGCAGCGCACGCATCGGATCTCCGTGCGGGTCATGCCGTGGCTGTCGTCGATGATTTCACGCATATGGGTGGCATTAAAGGGCGCATAAAAACTCGGCCAGCCGGTGCCCGACTCAAATTTTGCCTCGGACAAAAACAGCGGCAGACCGCATAACCGGCAGACGTAAACGCCCGCCGCCTTGTGCTCAAGCAGGCCACCACAAAACGGCCTCTCCGTGCCTTGAAAAAGAATCACCTCGCGTTCGGCAGGAGAAAGTTTCTCGGCCAATTTTTGCTTTTGCGCCGCCGTCAGCGGCGTAATATCCCACGGGCCGCCCTTTTTACTATTAGACATAGATATTTCTCCATAAAGTTTTGCCCGCCCCGATCGCCGCGATTTATTTAAGCATGGCCGGATAAAGCCGCCGCAACTTATCAACCTTGGGTTGCGCCACGCAGGCGATATACGGTTGATCCGGATTGTCGCTGGCGTAATTGTGATGGTAAGTTTCGGCGGGGAAAAATTCCGCCAGCGGTTCAAGCGTGGTGGCGATCGAGCCATCCAGAACGCCCGCTTGATTCAGCAGGGCGATGTACGCCGCGGCAATACGCTTTTGTTCGTCGCCAGAATAAAAAATGGCGGAGCGGTATTGCGGGCCGATGTCATTTCCCTGCCCGTCGGGTTGTGTCGGGTCGTGGGCGACTGAAAAGAAAATTTTCAAAAGCTGGCCGAGGGATATTCGGCTCGCGTCGTAATCGATCTTCACCGCTTCGGCATGGCCGGTGCGGCCCGTGCAAACGGCCTTATAATTCGCCGTTGCTGCGGTGCCACCGGCATAACCCGGCATCACGGAGAGCACCCCCCCGAGCGGCTGGTAGACGGCCTCAACACACCAGAAGCAGCCACCGGCGAGCACAATGCTTTGCGTGCCCGCTTTCGGCGGCAAATCTTCCAGCGGATCAGGGAATGTTTCTTTTTCCGGCACGGTTCGCCCTCCTGAGGCCCAACCTTTGAGAAGCACCAGCGGCTGCTCACGCTGTCATTATAGGTTGGGCAGCAGCCGCCGACAGCCAATTTTACGTTTGATGCCACCTTTTGGATGCGTCAAAGCGGCTCGGCCGATTTTTCCATCGCAGCGGGAACACCGGAATCGTGCGATTGGGCTGCGACGCGGCGCGTTTTCCCGGTAAGCACCAGGCTGAGGGTTAACAAATCGGCCGGCGTTACCCCTTCCAAGCGCGAGGCCTGCCCCAATGTCAGCGGACGAAATTTGCCAAGCGCTTCGCGCGCTTCTTTGCGCAGGTCAGATACATGCGAAAAATCCAACTGGGGATCAATCACGCGATCCTCAAGCTCATGCATGCGCGCGGCCGTCTGCTGATCGCGCTGAATATAGCCGTGATACCGCAGCTGCGTCTGGAGCTGCTCCCATGCAGGGGCTAACTCAGCCTTGGCCACCGCTGCGTCCAACTGCGGATTGTTCCACGCCATCGTCGGCAGGTCTCGCCAGGCAAAATCAGGCCGCCGCAAATAATCCTGAGCCCGCTGGCCGTTATTGAGGTGTGATTTTTCCACAATGCCGCGTAAATGTGCGACATCCCGCTGAAAAGCCGCGAGCGCCGCAGCCCGCGCTCCGGAAATCAAACCCAGCGGTTCGGCAATCGGCGTAAGCCGCTGATCCGCGTTGTCCGCACGCAGCTGCAGACGATATTCGGCACGACTGGTAAACATACGATAAGGCTCGGTGGGAGTTTTGGTTACCAGATCATCGATCATCACGCCGATATACGCCTGATCACGCCGAAGTATCAATGGTGATTGCCCGCGGGTTTTTTGCGCCGCATTGATGCCGGCCATAAGGCCTTGGCCCGCCGCCTCTTCATAACCGCTGGTTCCATTAATTTGCCCGGCAAAAAACAGGCCGCCGACCAAACGCGTCTCCAACGATGCGTCGATTTGGTGCGTGGGCGAAAAATCATATTCAACCGCGTAACCGAACCGCAGGATCGCAGCCTTTTCCAGCCCCACTATCTGATGCACGATCTGCTCTTGCACGTCTGCCGGCAGCGAGGTTGAAATGCCATTGCAGTATATTTCGTTGGTGTCGAGGCTTTCCGGCTCGAGAAATATCTGGTGCTGGCTTTTGTCCGCAAAGCGCACCACTTTGTCTTCGATGCTGGGGCAATAACGGGGGCCGCGACCGGCAATCTGCCCGCTGTACATCGGCGCGCGATGCAGATTGCTGCGAATCAGATCATGGACGGCGGCATTGGTGTAAGTGATGTAACAGGGAACCTGCGGCAAAACCGGAAAACGGCTGGCCAGCGGCGAATCCGGCGTGCCGCTGAGGTAACTAAACGGCTGCGGAACCGTATCGCCAGGCTGCGGTGAAACCTTGCCAAAATCGATGCTTTCCCGCGCGAGCCGCGGAGGCGTGCCCGTTTTCAACCGTCCAAGCTCAAAGCCGAGATCACGCAGGGATGCTGAAAGCCCGACCGCCGCCTGCTCGCCGACGCGGCCACCCACTGTTTGTGTTTCACCGGTGTGCATCAGCCCGCGCAGGAAGGTACCGGTGGTCAAAATCAGCGTTCCGCATTCTATTTCCATACCATCGGCCAGCCGCACATATCGGACGGTCGCGGGGCGCACGTCGCCGGCGGCCGCTTTTTCGGTGCCGATCCACTCAACGCTGCCGGTTATGATTGTCAGGTTCGGGCAGCCCATCGCGAGCAATGCCTGAACGGCCCGCGCGTAACGATATTTATCGGCTTGAGCACGAGGACTGCGAACCGCCGGCCCCTTGGATTCATTAAGCATGCGGAACTGAATGCCGGTGGCGTCGATGGCATGCGCCATCAGGCCGCCCAGCGCATCAATCTCGCGCACCATTTGCCCTTTGGCCAATCCGCCGATGGCCGGATTGCAACTCATGCGGCCGATCGCCTGCGGATCCATCGTGATCAGTGCCACGCGCCCAGCGCCGGCGAGCATGGTGGATGCCGCCCATGCCGCCTCGGCCCCCGCGTGGCCGCCCCCCACAATCACCAGATCAAAATCGCGCCGGCCCAGAGATGGCTCCAATCCAACTGCCATTTTTTCCTGTTATCCAAATAGCCTCAACACCTCAGCCATGCGGAACAGTTCGCCCCATCGCAGCTTCGGCATTACCCGCATTAGTTTAGCCCAAATCGGCCAGCGAATGCAGCGGAGCCTATATCCTGTCCGAGTCATGGCCGCGTTGCGACGGCGATTGCCTGGAAAGCCCCCTTCAGGCAAATCCCGCCGACACGGGTAAACCCAGCCGGTTTTCTGGGATACAATTCCTCAATGGCTCAAGAGATTACCCTGTGTCGTGAGATTAGATTTACCACCGAAGGCGGCGCGTCCGCAGGCGCGAGCGGCAATTCATTTGCGGGCAACCCCATCTCGCACCACTTTTCGCCCGTTTTAATCCTGCGCGTGGGCCTTTTGGGTCGTATGGATGCCGGCACCGGGATGCTCATGAACATCCGGCAAGTGGACCAAAACGTCCGCGGCAATCTGCTGCCGGCTATTCGCCAGTACGCCGGCGACCTGACCGCCGCTGCCATACTTCAACATCTCTGGCCGATTGCCGCGCCCGGATTTATGCCAGCCAAACTCCAAAGTTTGGAAATTGCCGCAAGCCCCTGGCTGCAACACCGGATTGTTTATGGAGACCGTGCCATGATTGAATTGACGGAGCGGTTTGAATTTTCAGCGGCGCATCGCCTGCATAGTCCGCAGCTGACTGATCAGGAAAATGCCGATCTCTTTGGAAAATGCAACAATCCCCATGGCCACGGCCATAATTATGAACTGGAGGTAACCGTGTGCGGCCCGATCGGCGCCGATGGCACGATTATTCCTCCCGCTACTTTCCATGAGATTATTAATCGGTTGGTGATCAACCGCATGGATCATAAAAATTTGAACGTTCAACTGGCAGAATTCCGTGCGCTTAATCCGACGGTCGAAAATATCGCAGCCAATATTTTTCAAACCCTGTCCAGCGCCTTTGCACCGCCGGTACGGCTCAAACGCGTGCGCCTCTGGGAAACGCCCAAAACCAGTTGCCAGATCGAAGCCGCCGCTGCCGGCTCAAATGGAGAAAACCAATGATCATCGACAGCACCGTCGACCCCGTATTACCCATGTTCCGCGCTATTGGAAAAATTCCCAGCGGGCTTTTTGTGCTTACCGCTGGAAACGGGGCCGACCTCTCCGCCATGCTGGTCTCTTTCGTGCAGCAGGTTGCCCGCGATCCGCTGATGATCGCAACCGCCATTCACCGTGAGCGCCCCATGGCCCAGGCCATTGAACGCAGCGGGCATTACGTCATCAATATTGTGGGAGCCGGCGACAAAGCCCTGCTTAAAAAATACGCTCGACACGCACTGTGCGGCCCCGCCGCCACCGACGACATTCAGGTTCGCCGGCTCGACAACGGCTTATATATTCTTCTCGACGCCTGCGCCTGGATCACCTGCCGCTTTCGCCAGCGGGTGGATTTCGGCGCCGATCACGATTTATTTCTGGGCGTGGCGGAGGATGGCGGCCTAAACGATACGCCCCATAGCCAGCCCGTGGTGCATATTCGGCATGATGGGAGCAACTATTGATGTGCCCGTGGCCCCTGATATGCCTATGGCCCACGAATTGCCCTCCCCCGATGAATGGTCGGCCACCCGCCGCGCCGCTTCTTAACGCAGCAGTGCGTTTCATCCGCCCCGTGCCATACCCCGCTCGGCCATTGATGATGCCCGGTTGCCAGGACGGAAACATTAAATGTAACGCAGGCGTCTCGCCTCCCCTCATCATCTTTCCGATGCAGGCAAGATGCCTGCGGTACCACGGGTTCGAACGCCGGTTTGTCCCATTGAGAGACGATCGGAGTATCTATGTTTCCCAAACCCCAATGGTGATTAGCCGATGAAACCGAGCCGATTGCGATTTAAAGAATTTCTCGCCCGCGTTCGCCAGGGCCATCTCCGGGGAGATCGGCTGGTGGACCCCGATGCCGTGCAGCGCGAATTTCAACGCCCCTTTGCCGGTGGCCCACGACACGGCCGCGGCGCTTCCGGTCCGCCCCATGAATTCAAATATTCGCGCAAATACCTCTTTAACGAATATGCCCTGCTGCTTCACGGCTATTACTGGGCCGTCGGTATTTTACTTCTGGTAGTATTGGGCAGTTCGCTGATCACGCTGCTGCCACCGTTTATTCTCAAAGTCTGTATTGACGACATATTCGTCGGCAAACCCCTTTCCCTGGCGCGCCTGTTGCCCGTCGGCAGCCTGCAAAGCTGGATTGTCGCATCGCCCAAACATGGCCTGCTCGCCCTCGTGCTGATTCTGGTCGCTGCAGAAATAATGGGTGTTGCCCTTTCGTGGCTTCGGGTTCTGGCGGTGCAGAAGCTCAATTACAAACTCGCCGCCAATCTGCGACAACGCCTTCACGCCCATCTTTCAAAGCTCTCGTTGGCCCAACTTGCCGATTACCGCACCGGTGGCATCATCAGCCGGATTATGTCCGATACCGATCAGATCATCGGCGGTATTCAGAATTCCATTGTTACGCCCGCGGGTGCCGTGGTGCGAATGGTTCTGATACTGATCATTTTAATCAGCACCAACTGGAAGCTTTTTGCGGTCGCCGCAGTTCTTATCCCTCCGCTGATTCTGGTGCATCTTTTAATATTCCGGCGCCTGCGCCCCCTGTGGCGTAACATTCAGGATGATCGAAGCATGCTTTCATCGCGCGTCAGCGACATGTACGCCGGCATCCGCGTGGTGCGCAGCTTTCGACGCTCCGCCACCGAATTGGCGGAATTTGGCGCCCGCCAGCACACCATGGTCCGCAAGCAATATTACACCTCCATCCTGGGAAGACTGCTGGCCACAGGCTGGGCCGTTTTTGTTCCGGCTATCGGCATTGTGATCCTGTGGTACGGCGGACTGCTCGTTCTCAGCCATCAATTGAAAGTTGGCGATCTGGTCATGTTTGAAACCTACAGCATCATGTTGCTTGGGCCCATCACGCAAATGATTGACTCCATGCAGGCCATGCAGCAGAACCTTGGCTCCCTCGATCGCGTATGCGATGTGCTCAGTCAGCCGCCCGACATGCCCGACAAACCCGGCGCCGTCGGCGTGGCGACGGTTCGCGGCCGCTTCGATCTTTCGCATGTCACCTTCGGCTATCGCGACGATCAAAAAGTTCTTGACGATCTGAATCTTGAAATTCCGGCAGGCAGTACCCTGGCAATTGTTGGCCCGTCCGGAAGCGGTAAAACCACGCTGGTTAATCTTATCGCCCGCTTTTATGACGTTCGCGCTGGCGCCATTTTGCTTGATGGGCGCGATATTCGCGACATACGCCTCGCTGAGTTTCGCAAGGCCTTCGCCATGGTTATGCAGGATGTATTTCTATTCGACGGCACCATCGGCGAAAATATCGCCTTTGGACGCCGCGGCGCCACCCATGATCAAATCGTTCAAGCCGCCAGGCTTGCCAATGCCGAGGAATTTATCCTCGCCATGGATGCTGGCTATGAATCGCAGATTGGCGAGCGCGGAAATAAGCTTTCCGGCGGCCAAAAGCAGCGCATTTCGATTGCCCGCGCCATTCTCGCCGATCCCCCCATCCTGATCATGGACGAGGCCACAAGTTCCCTGGATTCGGCCAGTGAACGAGCCATTCAAAGCGCGCTCGATCAACTCATGAAGCATCGCACCACCGTCGTCATCGCCCATCGACTCAGCACCGTCGTCGGGGCCGACGCCATCGCCGTTTTGGTTGACGGCCGCATCGTTGAATATGGCAATCATCGGACGCTGCTGGCGCAAAATGGTATGTACCATGCGATGTTCACCCAACAATCTCACCAATCGGGTGATACCCTTTCCGATGAACTAAACTGGACGCCAGTGGTTCGTTCCTGAATGAACCTCCGAGCCGCCGGCAGCAACGGCAGCCCTGCATGCCACGAGCCGAGCGGTTTATCCGCTCGGAATGAATGCAGAAAATATTTCGCAGGAATCATGCTCCCGCATGATGTAATTAATTAATATCTCACGCAGAGCAGGGGAGACGCAGAGCAGGGAAGACGCAGAGAACGACGCCGGGGATTATACGGGCGTGTGAGCGCCACCCCGCGCATTCGCGCCATCTACCCGGCGGCCCCGGCGGAAAACCGCGGCCGCCGTGGGTCGCTGGTGTAAAAACGTCTTTAAAGGCGCGCATCCGCATCTCTGCGATTTTAGCGTTTGCAGGCGTTCGCGCCGCACATCTTGCTGTGCGCCAGGGGTTTACACGCTTCGATCTGCCAAAAATACTTTGCGCCAATAAGAAAACTTTCTGCGCCAATAATGGTTTACACGCCTATCCGCGTCGTGTTATGATCCGTCCTGTCGTTCACAATTTGCTGCGCTATGAGGGCGCATTGTCGGAGTGGTCATGGACCAGCGGCCCCGAAATTATTTCAGGTACGCCAGATTTTCGCAGCGTGGGGTTGGCGTTGCTGCGCTTCTGCTCGGGTTATCTGCCGCTTTAACTGCCATGGCGAATTTACCATTCGCCAGCGCCCAGGCTGCCGCAGCTTTTCCAACCAATCCGACCGCCGTGGCGGCTGCCACCAAACTTCCGCCCAAACTTCCTCTGAATGTGGTTCTTGCCCAGGTGCCGTGGAAGCGGAGTTCCCGCCATCCCGTTCCGGAATTCGTGCCGTTGGCCACGCTGCCATGGGCCAATTGCCATGTGGTGCCATTGTATATGCCGTATCGGCCGGAAAAGACGAAGCAATGGGTCGATCCCGATTACAACTTCATCATGGCCATGTGCCGCGATAAACAGGGCAATCTGTGGCTCGCCACCGAAGGGAGCGGCATTTACCGCTACGATCCGTCCG
>JAJZGD010000082.1 GCA_021804985.1 Planctomycetota bacterium | reverse complement strand
GGCGGAGGATCGAGCCGACTCTGAATAACGAGTCATCGAGATCCGACAACAAAGCAGGCGGGGCATTTCAGGCCCACCCCGCAGGGCGGCGTGCTTTTTGTCCCCCCTCTGCGGCGCGGCTCCTCGGGGTACCCTCCGTGTCAGGTACGCCATCGTCGCCGCTGCTTGATGGGTGCCAAAAATCACGCCGTCGCAACCCGGCGATTACTCGGACAGGCTCCTGAATCCTGTCCGAGTAATGGCCGGGATTGGCCGGCGTTGGCGCGACGGGGGGCGGTCGGACGGAGCCGCGCGGAATATTAAATTGTGCGGGCGACGTTACTGCCGGGCTTAAATATCGAGCATCTGATTGGTGCCGGTTTTCATTATTTCGGCGAGCATCACGGTCGCAAAACTTCCCGCCGGCAATGTGAACACAAGCTCCAGATAGCCGCCATGGCTGTCGGATGCCATCTGTATGCGATGGTCCTGAAAGAAGAAACGCATGGCACGACGTGATCCTTTGGAGCCTTGCGCGGCGGAAGATCGGAAAATTTCCGGCGATAGGCCGGCACCGGCGAGAACCTGGGCTTCGGTGATGCCGGGCTGATGGGCGGCCTGGGTCATGCGATAACCAAAAAGCGGGCCGGAGGGGGAAATGTCATGCCGGTCGCAGCGTGGTTGCTCGAGCGGGAGACGATCTTCTAACACTTCAAACACCGCGCCGGTTTCGTGTATCCAGGCCAGATCGCCGGGCTCAAGGTGGCAGAGTTGGGGAAGGCGGGCTTCAAGCACTCGATTAAACAAATGGGCCTGCAAGGCGCTGACGAGCAACCGGCGAAGGCGAATATCAAGAGAATTCAGCGCGCGGCCATGATGGGCGGGATTTTTCACAAGGATACCGAGTGCGACCCGTTCGGCGTGAAGGTGTCCGGGCCACGCGGAGTAGGCCGCTTCGAGATTTCCGGCATCATAATGTTTGCGGGCCTGGAGCACGCCACCGCGATCGACGCTTTCATCGGCATGGCCAAGCCAAAGGTCCATAAATTTTTTGGGATCATTTTTCAGCAGCGCCATTCCGAGAAGATGGTTGTCCATGCGCATGCCAAAACGCTGGGGGCCAAAAAAGTTGGGCACGCCGGTTTTACACAGGGCGGCAAGAACTGCCTGGGCCCCCGCCGATGCGGCTTGGGCCAGCGCGGGTGATTTGTCCCAATCTTCATGGCGAATTTTGATGGTAAAGCGATTGCCCGCGAGGTGTCCGAGTTTAATTTTATTGCGGTGGCGGGTTTGCTCAACGATTTTTACGCAGGGCAGCTCGAGCTTTTCAAAGCGGCTGTTGGTTTCGCGTTCGATGGAAATCCATTGGCGTGTGACGGCCTGTGCATCTTTGAGGCCGGCGTAGCCAAAATCCACACTGCGGCGGCCGATGGCTTTAGCGACGATGGAGATCGCGTTGTGCGTGGTGGTGCCGCGCTTTTCGATCAGAAGGAAGGCGTGCTCGCCGACACCGGCGAAGGGATAAAGGGGAACTTCCTCGACGACAAAATCATCGATATGGGCTTTGATGGTTCCCCCGATGCCCGGGAGTTTGTCGGTGAGGTAAGGCAAGGATCGCATGGTAAACCCCGAGAATCTGTATGGCGCGTCGTTCGCTTGCGCGCAGGGGGAGAGTGTAACACGCCTTGGGCGGGGCGCCAGTAATGGCGTCTGCGGCGGTTTGCGGCAAAGTAGATGCTTTCGGGGCGGCTCGCCGATGGAAGGCGGAGCAAATGGGGAGCTGGGGGGACGCGGGAGAGCGGGAAGAAGGCGGAAGCGGCTGCGGGGCGACATGGAGGCGGCGTTCCGGCGGAGGGCGGGGCTGCCTTGATCAGTTACCGGACAGGACGAAGTTTTCGAGCGCCACGGCCACACCGTCATCGCCATTGGACGGAACCACATGGCGGGCGACGCGGCGGACGCGGTCGGGTGCATTGGCCATTGCCACGCTGATGCCGGCCCAGCGGAGCATGGGCACATCGTTGGGGCCGTCGCCGATGGCGAGCACGCGGGCTTTCGGGACGTTGTACCAGCCAGAGACAATTTCCAAAGCGACGGCTTTATCGGTGTCGGGGGCGACCACCTGGAGCAGGCGATTTTCGCTGCGCAGCAGGCTGAAGCCGGATTTGAATTTTTTATTGAGCATATTGGTCAGGTCATCGAGGGCACTGGCAGGCGCGTGAAACATGACCCGTGTAACGGGCGATTGAAGAAAGCTTCCGAGTTCTGCGATGACATCCGGACTAAAGCGGCGGCCCGGAGGTATGGCCTCTACGGGGACGATGCCGAAATGGTCCGAATAAAGCTTGTCGACAATTTCGACACTCGGGATTACGTCTGGGCGCACCTTTCGGGCAAAGTCGATCACGTGCCGAACCAGTTTTTGCGAAAGGCTGCTGTGCCGCAGTACGCATTGAGCGCGCTCGTCCCAGATGAGCGCCCCATTGTGGCTGATAATCGGAGTGCGCAATTTCAGTGCGCGGTGATAAAAACGGACGGAGCGCGGTGGCCGGGCGGTTGCGAGGACGATCTGCACGCCAAGTTCCATGGCTCGGTGCAGGGCATGATGGACGCGTGGGGTAATGTCCTCGCGCGGATTGAGCAGCGTGCCGTCCATATCAAGGGCCACGAGCGAAACCGGGGAAGCCGCAGCGTTATTCGATGATTGGTTATTGAATATGCACACCGGTGGATTGGCGGGGATCGCGCGGCGAGGCATGGTGCCGGTTTGAAATATTTGTCGCAGAGAATCAACGACTTCAGCCACTACCATTACTTTTCCGCCCCTGAATTAAGGCCAAATCGAATTCAAATTTTCACCAGCGGACCGGCCCTCGCCGGCAATTGAATCCAAAACCTGGATGATTGTTTCATCGGTAGACGCTGGATCGGATGTGTAGGTGGATGAGAGATTTATATGCCAGTTAGCCGCCCCATAACAAACTTGCACCGGCGCCGCGGCGGCGTTGGCAGCCGCGTCTGATAATTTGCCGCAGAAGGCGGCGAATAGCATTACAGCGCGGCGGCATCGCGACGAGTAGTGCGTCGGCCGGGCGCCGGCGTTATGGGCGTGCGGGCGGGGCTTGCCAAGAAGTCGCCCCGGCGACTAGCATGAACCGCATGATCGAAAGAATGCTGATGAAATTAAAAACCTGGCCCACGCCCATTGAGCAGGAACAATTGGAGAATATGGGTTTTTTTCATCGCGATGGCTGGCGGATTTTTTGCAGCCGCGATGAGGTGGAGAATATTGCGGAATGGCTCAAAAGTAAGCATTTAAGCTATTCGGTCGATCGATGCGACCGGGTGGGGAAATATGAGGATCATCCGCGGCTTTCGGATCAGCTGTTGCGATCGGATGGCGGATCACCAACTGCGTGCGCATTGTGCGGCAAGGGGGGCGTGGCGTGCCGCCAATGGATTGAGGGGGACGATGCGGACCGAATCGACCGGGCATTGGGGCGGCGGTTTTATTTGTGCGGCCTGTGCGTGCAAGCTCACATCAGTGCGCACCACCGGCTTTACAGCCATGCGGACGACGTTTTGTGAGGGGCGGCATTTACGGGTGTAATGCGGAGGATGGACTGCGGGGCCACGTGGCATGCGATGCATGATGGGCCGCACGGTCCATGGCCGAATCAGCCACGCCGCGGTGTGCAGGCAGATGCGCCGGGCGGATAGCGACGCCGAGGTCGTTATGGGACAATATTTTTTTTCCCGGTTTTGACGCCTGCGCAACATCCGTTTTGATAACTTTTGCACTTGGAACCGCCTGGGGTATCCGGGCAGCACCAATGGTGGCGGGCCGGGTGATGGCCCCGGCCGGCTGTTTGGCTATTGCCATCGGCCGTATTGCAGGGCCAATGACATGGGGTGCGGCGGCCACGCTAACCGGCTGGCGGACTGAGGGAATATCTTTGCGAGCCGCGAGGTGCGGCAACCAAAGCGTGATACCGACGAGAAGAATAATTCCGGCGGCGGCACTGACCGCGAGCCATCGGCGCAGGTGGACCACATGGCGCGCCTGAGCCGCGAGGTGCTGATCGAGGCGGGTTTCGAGTCTTGCGTCAAAAGTTTTCCAGTCGAGCATGGGAACGCGGCTGGCCCAATCCGAAAGCAGTTCCTGAATTTGGCGATGATGGGATAACCATTGCCGACATGCGGGATCAGATTCCAGAAGCTGGCGGGCGCGCTGGCGTTCCGGCTCGGAGAGGGTATTGTCGGCGTAACGACTGATTAAAAATTCCATGTCGAGTTCATTCATGGATCAACTCCAGGCTGGCGCGATCAGCGCCGAAAAGTGTGCAATTCTGGCGGGTAATGAGCGGCCCGACGGCATTTTAATCCTCAAGAAACGATGCAAGTTCGCGGCGCAAAGTGCGCCGAGCTGAAAAGACGTACCATTTGACGGCCTCAATGCTGCATCCAAGTACTTCGGCAATTTGCTTCTGCGGCATTTCCTGAAGCGTGAAGAGCACCAATGCCGTTCGCTGTTTTTTGGGCAGGCGCTGCATGGCGCGATTGATCGCCGTACGGAATTCGCGGGAGTGTGTGGCAAAATCAGGTGCGACGCCAGCAGCAATAATATCGCGGAGTGAATCTTCGGATTCGGATCCGGCGTGGCCGGGGGTATCGATGGAGACGGTTTTGCGCCGCGTGCGGGATCTGCGAAAATTCAGCCCCCGGTTGGTTACGATACGCATGAGCCAACTGCCGAAGCGGGCGCCATCTTTAAGCGCGGCAATTTGCTCGAAGGCGCGGAGAAAACAGTCTTGAAGCAGATCGGCGGTGTCGTGCGGATTATCGAGAAGGCGCAGGGCAATCGCTGCACAGCGTCGCTGGTATTTTTGTATGAGCACCATGAAGGCCTC
Source organism: Planctomycetota bacterium (assembly GCA_021804985.1). Classification (GTDB taxonomy): domain Bacteria; phylum Planctomycetota; class Phycisphaerae; order WQYP01; family WQYP01; genus JAJZGD01. The sequence continues at coordinate 9,208 of JAJZGD010000082.1, read as the reverse complement.
TCGATCGCCGGCCTGCGCCAAACGCACCAATCCGCGCTCCGCCTGTTCCCATTGCGCATCGTCCGGGCTTGCGGAGTCGTCGGGTCGAAACTCGGGTTCAGATGAGCCATCAGGCCGGCCGCTCATAGATCAGACACCTTCAATCCTCAATAGGTTAGGCATTTTGCGGGTGGGCGTTGGTCCCAAAACCGGTGCATTTTTCGCGCTGGCAGCACTTTTTTTTGCCCCTGTGGCCTATCCGCGCCCGCACGCCGCAATGCAGAGCGTCAACGCGGGGCGTCAACGCGGGGCGTCGGCGGTCAACGCTGCGCTTAATTCCCCAATAAAGCCTGCCGCCGCCGCTATGGGGTCCTCGCTTTTGGCCACGGCCCCGGCGATTCGGCGAATCAACGCACTACCCACAATAACGCCGTCGGCCTTGCCAACCAAGGCGCGGACATGCTCAGGCGAAGAAATGCCAAAGCCAACACATACCGGCCGCGGGGATAGCCGCTTTACTTCTGCAATTTGTGCGGCCAAAGCGGGGGGAAGGTTCGATCGCTCGCCGGTGATACCACTGACGGAAAGGTAATAAACAAAGCCGGTGCACAATTTAATGATTTGAGCCCGGCGTGGCGAGGGCGTGGTAGGCGCCACGAGCAGGCATGCGGAAAGGCCGGCGGCGGTTAATTCGCTGACGACGGCGGGGGCTTCTTCGACGGGGAGATCGGGAAGCACCAAACCGGTAAAACCGGCATCGGCGAAGCTGCGAGCGATCTCGCGGGTGCCGATCTTGAAGATGATGCTGAAACTGACCATGGCCATCAGTGGCACCGTAAGGCCCAAGGATCGAGCGAGGTGAACGGCGTTGAGGGTGGCGTCGACGGTCAGGCCATGGGACAGGGCGGCGTAATAACTTTCCTGAATGACGGGGCCGTCGGCGACGGGGTCCGAGAATGGAATGCCGACTTCAATGCAGCCTGCCCCGGCATGTTCGATCGCCAGAAGCATTTGGGGCAGCACATCGATGGTGGGAAAGCCCGCAGTTACAAAGGGACACAGGAGGGTGCGACCGGGCCGAAATGCGGCATCGATGGGGTTCATGGAAGATTATCCCTTAACGGGGCGGAATAGAGTTAAAAAAAGAAGATCCGCTGGAGACCAACGGATCTTCGGACCGTTTAAACTTCGATCGGCGATACGCCGCGTCTCGAAACTGAATCAGTCGCCAGGTTCCAGCGGGTGAACATAGTAGCCAACCATGGCCAGAAAGCGATTGGCATCGAGCACGGGGATGGATAGCGCCTCCGCGCGGCTCTGCAAAGAGTCGTAACGGCTCAGCGATTGCTGCTGCATTTTTGCGAGGGCGGCATTGTCTGGGGCGGCGGTTCCCGGCGTAATGGTGGTGGACGGGGGGGAACCCAGCACCAGAAAATCGGTCTGGCTTGTGAGATGCTTTTCCACCACGCCACCCCACGCCTTGATCATGCGGATGATCTGCGTGCGGCCGGCGGCGGTCGGAACGCCGTTGCCGTTGACATCGAAATCGCCAGCCACCACAAATTGGTAGTGGCGATTGCGATCGCGGGTGAAAACCGGATTGGCGATGACGTCGCCGGGGTAAATGGCTTTGTTGGCGGCTACGTGGGTAATGCGAGCCACCGACGCGTGAAGGCCGACTTTGGTGACGACGATCGAGGCTTTTCCGCCGCCGGAGGTTCCGCTGCCCACGCCGAGTTGGGGGCTGTAGACGGCGAAGCTCAGGCCGACGGTGACATGATCTTTGCTGCCGATGTCGATGTAGACGAGATTTCCGAGTGGGGAGACCTTGATGATTTTTCCATCGGTCTGGGCTTCAATGGCACTGGCGCCCTGACTGGGGGGCCGGGCGCCGGCGATGTCGGCCCGGAGCTGATGGATGGTCGAAGCCTTGGAGGCGAGTTCTTGTTTGAACTGCTGGGTCTGAACCACTTGTGTTCTTAAATCAGATACATATTTAGATTGCTGCGTGGATATCTGATTCTGAAAATCGGTGGCCTGGGCGGTCACCTGTGAGGCGAGGGCATCGCGCTGGGTTGTCAGGGAAGCAATGCGCGTTTCGGCATCGGTGAGTTTGGCCTTCATGGCGGCCACGTTGGCATTGAATGATGCCTGCACGGCGTGGAAGCGGTGGCGATAATTGCGGTACAGGGCGTGGTATTGATCCGACTGCTTGCGGTCCGCAGCCACGCGCATGCCGAGTGTTTTGACGGCGGCGGCAAGGGGCGTGCCGGTTTGCAGGCCAGCTGCGGAAAGCGACTGATTGGCTGTACCGCTGACGCCGACAATCTGGGACACGGATTCATTTTGATTGGAGATCGTCCGTTTGAGCAGGCTTATTTTGCGCAGAAGCTGCTGAATGACGGTGCGGTTGGCTGAAGCAGCCGACACCAAAGGTGTAATCGAGGGGCTCATTTCGCCGGCGGGCGAGACGTAGAGCGCGAGTTTGCTTTTTGCGCTGGCGGCCGCTTTTCTGAGTTTGCCAACCTGCAGATAGAAAACAATTGCGATGGCCAGCGTGACCACCCAAAGAAAAGCGAAGATGATCGAGCCGATCGGAGCTGCGCTGCGACTCTGTTTGCTGATCGCCATCGGTACGTGCCTCCATTGCCAAAACCGGGCTGGGATGCTGCCGTGTTTTTCAACCGCAGGCACACGCCTGCAGACACACTTAAGGAATCGAAGCCCGCCGCACGCGCTCAATATCACCGCACACTTGGCGACGGTCAAGCGCTCCGAATTATTTGGCCCATCCGCCTGGGTCGGCGGCTGCCCGGTTCAGCCGCTTTTTCGGCCAACGTTCCGGGCCTGGTGGCGGGCGATTGTGGCGGCGTTGCCCCGCTTTCTGGCACGGGTTATGGCCACTTCATGAGGGGACGATAACGGGGCGATAACGGGGCGGCCAGCGGGCCGCCAGTGGGCCTTCACTGGGCGGAGCAGCTGACAGTCCTTAATGATGCGGGAGATACAGGGATACCGCAAAGCGGGTGCCGATCGGCGGATTCGCAGCGGCTGGCCACGCCGGTGTGGGGTCGATGAACCATAAAAATGCCCGTGGGGAATGGCAATGGGAGAGAGGGCGCCGCCGCGCGCGGACGCCAATGCGGGAACAGGAGGGTGTCGGTAAAAAGGACAAAAAACTTTAAAGTTTATATTTGCGAAATTTGCGGATTGTTTGCCCAATACACGATAAGTTATCGGTTTTCTGAAAAATCTTTTGACTTGGCCCCCGCATAGTACTAACCTATATTTTGGATGCGGAATGCATCTGCCCCCTAAATTGGGATTGGCAGATCGCGAGTTTATGTAAAAAAGTTTTCGCGTGGCCGTTGTGGCCGATCGGGTGCATCTGGCGCTTGATTGGTGTATGGGCTGCGGAATCAGAGCATTTTGGTTATGGGTCCGCCCGATAAATTCGGCGGCTTGGTAGAAAGTGAGTGATGGAGAGATGCAAATTTATCTACGCGACTGGAGAAACATCGTGCGATTTAATAAAAGCCAGCGGAGCGCGGCGCCTGTAGCCTTAGCCATGGGCGTGATGCTCGCCTGCGGAGCGGCGGCTCATGCCACGACAACGGTCGTCAATTACGATGCCGACGGACCATCGGCGATGGCCTACTCCGGCGTGAACTCTCAAACCTATTGGGAACTCGGTGGCAGTTTGGACAGTTCAACCAAATTTATTGACCTCGGAAATTCCGGTTTTTCCAGTGCGACCGGCGGCATACCATCCCCTGCGGACTACAACGTTAAAAATGAAAAGCTGTGGGTGTACGTACTGCATCAGGGGCAAAATGGCCAATCGGGTACGGACTCGGTCGTGGGGGGAGCCCTCACGCAGGTAGATGCGGATCAGCAGTATCTCGCGGGGCTTATCAGCATTGGCACGTTCAACCCATCATTTTTGCCGGGCACGCCATATCCGGAAGGCCCGACCGAGAATATTAGAAAATTCGGACGCAGCATCGAGCCGGTCCAGGGATTTTCCGAAACCGGAACTGCACCGACAGCGCATCAGGGCACGTTTACTACGACCATTCCCACACCAGAACCATCGGCGGTGGGATTGCTGCTTCTTGGCGCTGGCGGCCTGCTGCTGGCGCGGAGGCGGGGAAAACTCGCTGGTTAATTGGTTAATTGTCATTGGGGCGCCGCGCGGGTGAACGCGAATGGCGGCCCAGAAAAAGTGTGATTGGAACGTCAGGGCAAGATCATCCTAAGGGAGGGTTTCCAGGAGCCTGTCCGATTAGTCGCACAGGCTGCTAAAAGAGAAGTGCATCGAGTTGAGAATCTTTTTCGGGCGCGGGCGAGAGGCGTTTTTCGTCCCGGCGCTTTTGTTTGTAAAGGGGTTCAACGATGCGGTTTTCCAACATCTCAGCGGTCGGCGCTCTGGCGGTGCTTGCCTCGGCCGGGGTTGCCTGTGCGGTTCCTGCAGATCTGGGCGGTTTTACTTCACCTTCGGCCCCGGGCGCTACGGTCGGGCAGTTGCTGGGGGCGTTTAATATTTCAAGCGGTGCCTCGCAGGACAACACCTTTCTTTCCAACGATCAACTTAATCCGGGCAATGCGTTCTCTGCGTCGTTTGATTACGAATACACCTATAGCGGGGCCACAACAACCTCGTACGCACCCAACGGCACCCTGACGAAATTCTTCCTGCAGAATTCCGCAGGCACGCAAGTGGTTTTCACCCTGGACCCTTCGGTGGGGGGTTCCGGCGCAGCCGGTGCGAGCGGCAGCGGTTCAACTGGGTATTCCGTTTCTGCAGGAAACAATTCTTACACCATTACCTCCAAATTCCTTTATGCCGGCACTCTTATCAAAGTCGGGCTGCTTTACGACCCCACCATCGGGGCCCTGGAATTATCGATTGTCAGTTCGGGCAATGGGCAACAAACCATCGCGCTGAATAACCCGAATACCAATCCGGTCAATCTGGGCAGCGTGCTGGGCAATAATGCGAACTTCGGTTTTGAGGGGATCACGGGCCCCACGGCCGTGGTACAAAATATCGGCCAATTTCAGCTGATCCAGACGTCCACATCGAGCAACACGCCTGAGCCGACATCGTTGGGGCTGCTGGCACTCTCATGCGGGGGCCTGGCCTTGGCAGTGCGGCGGCGGACGGCCGCGCGGCGTTGAACTCGCGGAGTTGCCAGCCCGCCAAAGGCCATCGGCACCCCTTGATTTTGCCACTTTCAGCGGATCATTATAGGTATAGCCCCATTTTGCCGATGTTGTGGATATGACGCGACGGCGTGATGGTTATCGGCTATCGGCTTGCAAGTGGGAACAAGTGCCTTTAAAACTAGCACCCTGTCCGCGGTGCCCGCGCGGGACAGATCAATTTGGGCGCGTCCGGGGTGGGCGCGTCGGGGCGCCGCTTTTGCTGGCTGAACCCGATGCCCATTTTCGCCACGGTTTCTTTTGCGTCAATATTCTGAGGCAGGAATAACTGAATATGCCCAGCGACTCTCCCGCACCGGTTTCACCGTCGGCCTCCACGCGCAGCGACAGTCTGCTGGGAAAGCTGGTCGTTGAACAGAAGCTCTGCACTTCAGATGAATTGGGCGATTGCTTGTCGCTGCAAGCTGAGTTGGAACGGGAGAACAATCGTCGTTCGCTGGCCGACATCCTTTTGGCCAATGGGTATGTCACCCAAACCCAGTTGCGCCGAATTTCGGGATCGATTGAAGAACAAAAGACGTTTCAGCAGATTCCCGGCTTTCAGATCATTTCCAAGCTCGGCGCCGGCGCGATGGCCACGGTGTACAAGGCCCGGCAGATATCTCTGGATCGGATGGTCGCCATTAAAGTTCTGCCCAAGCGGATGAGTGAAAGTCAGGAATTCGTCAATCGGTTTTATCAGGAAGGTAAGGCGGCGGCGAGACTAAACAATGCCAACATTGTCGGGGCGTATGATGTCGGTGAGGCGGGCGGTTACCACTATTTTGTCATGGAATTTGTCGAGGGAAAAACGGTTTACGACCACCTCGTCGACAGCGGCAAGCCGTACCCTGAAAAAGAAGCGCTGAAAATTATCATTCAGGTTTGTCAGGCATTGGTGCATGCCCATGCCCAGGGGCTGATTCACCGCGATGTGAAGCCGAAGAATATCATGATCACGCCGGATGGGAACGCGAAGCTCGCTGACATGGGTTTGGCCCGTGAGGCGGGCGACAAGGAAGTGGCGCTGGCGGAAGCGGGCAAGGCATACGGAACCCCCTACTATATTTCGCCGGAACAGATTCGGGGCGAAGTGAATATCGATTTCCGCTCCGACATTTATTCCCTCGGCGCCACGCTTTATCACATGGTCACGGGCCGCGTTCCGTTTGATGCACCCTCACCCGCGGCGGTGATGCATAAACATTTGAAGGATGACCTCGTTCCGCCGGATCATATTGTGACTACGCTTTCGGCCGGTATCTCGGAAATCATCGAAGTGGCGATGGCCAAAGACGCCAAGCGGCGTTACGGCAGCACCAGCGAGATGCTCTCCGACCTCGAAGCGGTGGCACGCGGCGAGCCGCCGTTGCTGGCGCGGCGGTCGTATGATTTGTCTTCGCTGGCGAAAATGGAAAAAGAGGCCGCGACCCTGCAACCGGACGAGGGCGTGGAGATGCTGGCGCCCGAGGAAGAAAAGACAATTGATTTGGGTTCCCGGTCGCTGCAACAGAAAATGACGGACCCCCTGGTGCTGGCGCTTCTCGGGGCGCTGGTTTTTGCCATCGTCATCATCGCCATCGAACTAACCATCATATTAAATATGCGACCGCATTGACTTACGAAGCCCGCCCAGGTAATCGGCGGGATTGGGATGGATGCAAAGGCCTGCGGCCTGATGCGGGCGCTGCGTGTTCCCGGCCGGCAAATTTCACCGCCAAAAAGGAAAACACCCCGCGAACAAAGCCGCAATGAAGCGGCGGCAGATGTTGGCGCCGCAGCGTAATGGCGCGATACTTGCGCCGGTGCAGCGTTTGTTGCGGTTCGGAGTTTAAATGCAGCTAAAACTGTTTCGCCATTTGTGGGGCATGCAAGGCGGTATTGACGTCTTGTTCAGGCAGATTAAAGCGGCCGGATATATCGGCGTTGAGGCCGGCCTGCCACCACCGCCGCAGAGAGAGCAATTCGCGGCCGAGCTCAAAGTTCACAACCTGGAATTCATCGGGATGATTTTCAGCGAGGGAAATGATGTCGCCGGGCACATCGCATCCTTTGAAACGCAGCTTCAAGAGATCAAGGCGTTTCAACCAGCTAAAGTCACAGCGCACAGTGGCCGGGATGAATTTGATTTGAATCAAGCCAGGGCGTTCGTGCAGGCGGCGTTGAAAATTGAAAAGCAGATTGGCGTAACGGTGGGACACGAAACGCATCGGGGCCGCATTTTTTTTAATCCATGGATAACGCGCGATTTGCTTGCCGAATTTACTGATCTGAAGTTGACGTGCGATTTTTCGCACTGGTGTGTGGTGGCCGAGCGCATGACATGGGATCGGAAATGTCCGATTGGGCTGTATGCGGATCGCTGCATTCACCTTCATTCGCGGGTGGGCTATGAACAGGGGCCACAAGTGCCGGATCCAGCAGCGCCGGAATATGCGGCGCATCTGGCGATAAGCGAAGGGTGGTGGGAGCAGATATGGAAATCGCAGCAGGCGCGGGGCGTGCGCGAAAGCACGCTCACTCCGGAATTTGGGCCGCCGGGATATCTGCACACCCTGCCGTACACCAATGTGCCGGTTGCAGATTTGGTTTCCGTTTGTGATGGCATGGCCGAGCGGGAATTACGGCGCTTCAATGAGATGTTCAGCCGTTCGGGGTAATCTCAATCTCATGTGGATTATCGGCGTTGGGCATGGGCAATTTTTCCGTCGGCGAAGCGCGATGCATGGCGGCGAAAATGCGGAACGAGGTAACGACCATTACCCCGCACGCAGATAGCACGAGCGCCAGAATAAGTATGTGCTGCCGCAGCGGCGATTCGATGATGGGCTTAATAAATCGAAAGCCGGGCATCACGGGAATCATTTGGAAGCCGAGCACCACCAGAAACAAGCCGAGAATTGCGGCGGGGCGTTGTCGGGAAAGTTCCGAGAGATCATCCATATCCATCGGGCGGTTCGGATGCGGACTGAGCGTTATATTAAGCAGCCGACCAGCAGCCATAAGAATCAGCAGAGCCATGAAGCCCGTCGATAAAACCGCCGCACCTGCGACGTTCCCCGCGACCGATTCCAACAGCCAAATCGCTATCCATATGATTTCCATCAAGCGGATCATCGTTGGGATAGCGCGTTCCATCAGCAACATCGACATACCGACGACCAGCATTCCACCGGCCATCAGCCAGACCGTATTGTGCACCAAAGCGACGGAATGCGTCGCAGCGTTCAGGCGATATAACGCAGCGAGGATGGCGGCCTGCGACGCCAATTGAAGATAGGTGACCATCATGCGCTGATCGGCTTCTAATCCCGGCTTGCCGGCATACGGGTGGCCGGCGGGCAGGGAACTGGCAAGCTCAACCGAAAGCAGAAGTTGCCAGATGAGTGTCAACACCATAATCGCGGCCATCCACATGGCAAAGAACGACGGCGGCGCGTGGACGGGGGCCGGTGCCACATTAGTAGCTGCGGCTGGCGCTACTTGAGAGGCAGCTGCGACTGAGATTATCGCAAGGAGTAAGCTCGGCCACGCCGCAGGATTGATGCGAGCATCTGCATCGCCGAAACGGTGGGCGGACTTGCGCAGAACGGCGAGCAGCACTGCCGGCAGATTGGCCAGAAGAACCAGGGCGACATTCGAATGGGTGTGGGCGGCAAGCAAAGTGGAAAACCCGGCCAACAGGATGAGATTAAAGCTGATGAACGGCCACGGCGGCGATTGCCGCACCGCGAAGCCGGCAAACACGATGGTGATGGCGGCAAACAAAGCCTCTCCCCACACAGCGCCAGGAAAAATGGCGATGCCGGGCGCATGGCAAAGCCAGCCGATCGCCAACACTGCCGGTATCTCGCTTAGCAGAATAATGTTTCGGGCCTGCCGCGGTGGTACGCGGCGCAGCAGCATTCCTACGGCGATGGGAATCAGCAGAAAGATCAATAACCATGGCATCAGCTCACTCCCCCACCCGGATCACCTAAAAGCCAGGCATGCGCCGCATGCCTGGCCGCGCCGGCGGGCCAGG
>JAJZGD010000239.1 GCA_021804985.1 Planctomycetota bacterium | reverse complement strand
GTTTGCATCGCGGTGTGAGACACCCTCGTCGCGTGGCTGGCAGCAAGATCGCCCTTATGGGCGTTAGTAAACTGCGGAATTTGCTGGCCGAGCTGGGCCTGCTGCCTCTGCAGTTTTGCCAACTGATCCAGTGCCTTTTGCTTATTAAGCCGGGCGTTGAGCGCACGCTTAATCGACTTCTGGGCACGCATGATCTGCGCCAACTGATTTTCCAGATCGCCCACGGCCGGCGCTGCGGCCTGTCGTGTGGGCGCCTGAAGAACCTTATGCTGACGAACCAGATTCTGGAGGCGATTTTCAATCTGCCGTTGTTGGCGGATTGCCTGTCGATCGGTCGGATTTATGGCCAGGGCCTTGGAAACATTTGCCTGCTGCTGCGCCAGTGCCGAAACATTATCGGTTAATTCCTGATTTTTGGCAGTGGCGTTTAAGTGCTGCTCAATACTTTTAATCTTATGGATGGCCTGGCTGACAGCTTGATGCGCTGCGGCGAGTTGCTGCGAGCGCTTCTGTGTCAGGCGCGGGTTGGCGAACGCGGCGAGGGCCAATTGATTGGCGGCCCGCTGCAATGGTTTGTTGGCCACTGCCGAGACGCGGCTCGCGAGTCGGCGGTAGCTGCCGTGCGTCATCTTGGCCGCCGCGGATTTGAGTTGCTGGGCACTGCCGGCAATAAGATTCTGGGAGTGATTCGCCTGCTTCATATCCCACGGGTTAAAGCGCTGGCTCGCGGGCACACGCTGGAGGCTGGCGATCTGATTGCGGGCCTGCGTGAGTTTTTGCAGGCTTCGCTTGACGCTGTGCGAAAACCGCTTGTACAAGATGGCATCGCGGCGCCCCTGATAGCTCATCGAAAGATTGGGGTCGATCTGTATTTCATGTTCACCGCTGACGCCGGTTTGGTGGGCGGGCTCGCAATTATCTACGACAATCAGGCGATACAAGAGACGCCGGGCGTGCGGTTCGTTCGCCGCGAGCAACTGATCGGCAACGTTAAAATGCCATACCCCTGCGTACTGGCGATTGTTCAATGTTCCAATCGCGATTGGATAAGACATACTTGGCGCCCCGGCAATTTTGATTCGCACGCGCACGGCCGTGATGCCATAGGTGTCTTGCGCTTCATAATGAATCGGAATGATGTCATCCGGCAATGCCTTGATGACGCCGCGCGGGCTTATCACGTGAACTGTGGGCAGGGGGTCGGCCTGCACCAGCACCGGCCACGGGCGGTTGTCGTCGTTAGAAACATGCTCATGATTATATAAATCAATCCGATAATGCGTGGTATTTTCCAGAACAAAACCAGCCTGATAAGTGGTGCCGTTACTCCGGTGCAGTGGGGCGGCAAATGAAGGCATTCCGGGCATCGCGGCAAACTGCAGGGCACTGGTGGGGCCGAGCGGCTGCGTGCTATCAACCGTTAACCGTATCTGCGTGCCGCGCAGGCCGGATATGGTTCCATCCACACCCGAAACGGTGTGCATCGGCAGGTGCGTGTAGGGGGGGTAGGTGTAGCGGATGGTAATGCCAGTAATCGCCGGCCGCTGTATCACCTGAACCGTGTACCAGCGGGATTCGCCCCGTCCGGACATAATCCGATAGTGGAAAGATTCCTGCACTTTGGCAAACGTATGCCGATAGGATCGTGGCCCGGTGGCCGTCATGGCATCGACAATCCCGCGCCCGTCGGCAAATTTTGCAGCGAGTTTTAGATGCAGCGGCTTTTTCGCAATCGTGCGCGCCTGGTCCCGCGCGATCACCATGAGGGTGCTCCCCTGCCCAAGCTTAATATTGCCGGGCGTTACCTTGAGATTCATTGCCGAAAGCGGCATCTGAGCCGACCATGGCATTAAGGTTCGCCGCACGCCGAGATCCACGGTCCCCGGTATCAGCGGCCACAGAAGCGTCCAAGCCAGAAGTGCCGGCACGCAGATAGCGGCTGCCTTAATTAGCCTTTCGCCGGTAACCACCTCACGTATATCAATTTTGGATGCGGCAATGCGGGCGTCATCAATCACGCGGTCGATCAACTCGCCTGAAGCCAGGTGTCGGGCCTTGTCATCGGATGAAAACTCCACAGCGCTGCGAAGTTTTTCTTCATGTGCCTGCTGGCGCGATTCGACGACGGCGGCGGCGGAGAGCAGGTTCATCGGTGCAAAGCTGCCGCGCAAAATACGCCATGCCATCAGCGTCATGGCGGCCCATGCGGTAACGGCCACTATCCATCGCAGCGACACCGGCAGGTTGGGTGAACTTCCGAGAATCAGAACGGCAATCAGGCAAATGGCGGCCGCAACGCCGATGGCTTTAAATACAGCGCTGAGAATTCGGAATTGCCTTTGGCGTGTCGCGACGGCGAGCAAGGGGGCGGAGAGCCCGTCGGGTACCAGCGAATCATGATAGGTGCTCACAGGGGCATACCTCGATTACTCGGACAGGCTGCTAGCAGCGTACCGCGGTGGCGGTCTCCGCAGAATGTCTTGCCGGCCATGGTCGCCCCATGCCGACCGTTCGCCACACCCAGGGCTGTGGGGTTGCCGACATGCTAATATCATATCAAACCCTTGAATTTTCGGATGATCCATTCACAGGTTGCCAGCAGCACAAAGATCAGGAGAAAAAGCCAATGGAGCATCCGCGTATCGGCATTTTTCGGGTTGGTGAAAAGGCCTGCGCGTTGCACACTTTTTAAAATATGCTTTTGGGGGGGCAAACAGGCGGCAAGTACCGGGAAATCCGGCCCTTGGAGCATAAGCCCGTGCCCGGCGCTGGCCAGCCGGCGTAGCGCACGGGGATCGGCAGATGGATCGAGCATTTCAAGATTTTTCGCAGCTTTTATGCGAATAATTTCGCTATGGTTTACCGTCGTCGGATCATTGGCGAGTTTGGCAGCGACGCCATTGCCTTTGAGCGTGATGGAATAAGTTCCCGGTTCAAGGCCTGTGAGAACGCCATCATAAAATCCGGGCGCGCCGGGCGCCGCGATCATGGGTGCGGATTGCAGGCGGCCCACACGCCTGGCGTTTTGGGTGTCGTGGATGATGCGAGCCTGAACATTAAAGTGCAGATGCGATTCCGGCAGCAGATTGGCTTTGAGAATGCGGGCCCGCACGTGGATGGTTTGACCGAAACGAAAATGGGTTTGATTGGTGCCGAAGCGAACAAGCTTGCCGCCGATCGGCAGCTGTGTTCCACTGGCCCAGCGCAGCACCTGCGACAAAAAGGCATTTTCCAGATTATGCCCATCG
>JAJZGD010000238.1 GCA_021804985.1 Planctomycetota bacterium | reverse complement strand
CCGATCCCTGCGATAGGCTCCATCAGCATCCAGGCAAACCAGTTTCCCCAGAAATGCCGCTGCGAAAATTCCTCCCGCCACAGCACCTCATAACGCTGTTCAATCTCGCGATGGCTAAGGTTTCCGCGCAGGCCAAGGCAGATGGTGTCGGCGATAAGTGCACCCGAGCGAATGGCCAAAGTCATTCCTTCACCAACCAGCGGTTGAACCTCGCCCGCGGCATTGCCGGCGTAGAACCGCCCATCATCATAAAGGCGTCGTACGCCGGGCATCAGCGGGCCCCAGGCGTACCAGCGATCCACGCGTTGGGCGTGAGCCAGGGCTCGATCCAGCGGATTGTTAAACTGCCTAAGCCGCGCAAGCAGGCCGTCGGCACCAGCCAAAGATTCAAGCAGCGAGCGCTTGGCTACGAAGGCGAAGTTGTAGCGCCCCTGGCCAAGCGCGTCACCGCTGCGCAGCAGGCCGCCATAGATGCCGCGCGATCCGTACAGCCCGATGCAGTGCTCATCCATGCGGCAATTGGTGAAATAAGTTTTAAAGCCGATCAGCGACTGCGATGACCGTCGGGGCGGCGCGCCGGATGAGGTGCCGGTTGGGCCGGCAGGCATTGGCGGCAGGCCGTTGGCAAAAATGACCAATTTGGAATTTATGGAGCCATATTGATCCGTATAAACCACAAACCCGTCGCCGGCATTTCCGACAACTTTGCGAACATGGCAGGGTGAAAATATCTGGGCCCCAAGTTTTCGGGCTCTCTCCAATAAAATCGTATCGAGATGGTGTCGCCCCACGCCGCGGGCAAAGCGACCCATGCGGTCCGGCGGCATGGCCGTTTTCATGGTAAGGCCCACGCTGGGGTAAACGCGCAGTTGAGAAATATCCGGCCCGGCGGTGGAAAAAACTTCATCGAGCACGCCGAGGCGGGAAAGAACAGGAAAGGCGCCCGGTGACAAAAATTCACCGCAGACTTTTTGCCGCGGGAACAACTTTTGTTCGGCCACGATCACGGAAACACCGCCCGCCGCAAGCAGGGCCGCCGCCGTGGCCCCCGCCGGTCCACCACCGATCACCAAAACGTCGCAGACTTCTTCTGTCATATGCGGGAGCTCCCAAGGTGTTCTCGTGCATTATAGCGACGGATACGCACCGGGGAGCCTCTTCAATTAATCGCCATCGCAATCCCGGCCATCAGTCGGGCAGGCACCCAACTGCCATCCTTGGGCCAAACCCGCTAAGATGATCATATGTTTATCGATGAAGCAACCATTACAGTTAAAGCGGGCCGCGGCGGCGACGGGTGCAGCTCCATGCGGCGCGAAAAATATGTTCCACTCGGCGGTCCGGACGGGGGCGATGGTGGGGATGGCGGCAGCGTTTTCCTTGAGGCCGTAGCCGGCGTGGACACCCTTTTAGACATGGTGGGCCGCCACCATTGGTCGGCGACGGATGGGAGCCCGGGCCAAGGCAAGAAAAAGGCCGGGAAAAACGGCCCCGACCTCATCATCCGCTTGCCACCGGGAACGTTGGTTTATGATGCCATCACCGGCCTCTTGCTCGCCGATATGGTGCCGGCTGGCCGGAGCGTGTGCATTGCACACGGCGGCCGCGGGGGAAAAGGCAATTACCGTTTCACCACCGCCACCCGGCAGGCACCGGATTATGCGCAGCCCGGGCTGCCCGGCGATTCACGCGATCTTAAACTTCAACTGCGGCTGATTGCGGATGTCGGCCTTATCGGCAAGCCCAATGCCGGAAAATCGACGCTGCTTTCAAGGCTGTCGGCGGCGCGGCCCAAAATTGCGGATTATCCCTTTACCACTCTTGTGCCCCAGTTGGGCATTGCCGAATTGGATGCGGATCGGCGGCTGGTGCTCGCGGATATTCCGGGGCTTATCGGCGGCGCTGCGGAAGGCGCGGGGCTGGGATTGGATTTTTTGCGGCATATTGAGCGCACCCGCATGTTGGTGCATTTGGTAGACATCTTGCCGCTTGATGGCCAATCACCCCTCGAGGCGTATCAGACGATCCGGCAGGAGCTTTTCAACTACAGCCCCAGGCTCGCCGCCAAGCCCGAGATTCTGGTCGCCAATAAAATGGATCTCTCCGGCGCGGCCGAGGCCTTGGCGGATCTGCGGCAGGCCATGCCAGGTCGCCAGATTTATGCTATCAGTGCAGTGGCGGGTAGTGGCTTGCGGCCGCTGCTCGAGATGCTGTGGGCTTCGGTTGAGCGCGCGCCCGATGGCCAGGTGATCGTCGATCAGCCGCTGCCGGAAAAGGTTCCTGACCAGCCGCGGCCGGTGCGTCGCAAGTTGACGGAGCCTGCGGCCAAAGCGGAGCCAGATGCCGAGGATGCGGCGCTGCTGGCGGAAATACAGGCCATGAAAGCCGACGATGTACGCAAGGGGCGGTTTTACCGCCGCGGAAAAAAATAATATTGATGCAGGAGTTTGCCCAATTATGGGAATTTTGGCCCTTGATATTGGTAATTCGCGCACCGGCGCCGGCATTTATCTCGATGGCAAATCACAGGATCCCGCCATTCGCATCGCCACCGACCAGATTGCCACCCAATTACCCGAGGCAATTCGCGATTTGATCCAGCGATACAAGGATCCCATATCGCAGGTGGTGCTCGCATCAGTGGTGCCGGCCGCCATCGGGCCAGCTGAGCGTGCCGTACAAACCGCGCTGGGTATGGATGTTGAAGTGGTTGGCCGGGATGTGCCCATTCCACTGGAATTGCGATTAAAAGACGCATCGACCGTGGGGGTAGATCGGCTGCTTGGCGCGCTGACCGCCTACGTCAATACGCAGTCGGCGTGCGCTGTGGTGAGCTGTGGCACCGCGCTGGTGGTCGATTGCATTGACGCGGAAGGTGTTTTTCGCGGAGGGGCGATTGCCCCGGGGCTAGCGGCTGCGGCCCGGTGTTTGCACGCATCTACCGCCCAGCTGCCGGTGGCCGACTTGGAACTGCCGTCGGGCCCCATGGGCCTTACGACTATGGAAGCGATAAATCTCGGGCTGTATGCCCAGATGCGCGGCGCCGTGCGGTATCTGTTGGAACTGTATGCCGACCTGCTTGGTGCGTGGCCGCATGTGGTCGCGACGGGGGGCGATGCGCAGCGGATTCTCGGTGAGAGTGAACTCGTTGATTCGCTGGTGCCGGATCTGGTTTTGCAGGGGGCATCGCTGGCGTGCCAATACCACCATGAACCATCATGAATTGGGAGGGTGCGGTAACGCCCGGCCGCGGCCGCGGACAGCCCC
>JAJZGD010000237.1 GCA_021804985.1 Planctomycetota bacterium | reverse complement strand
CTTCACCGCCGCTCCTCAGTTTAATGCTACACTTTATGGGCGGCTTTGGCTGGTGAGAGGTGTGTGTATGAAGACGTGCAACTTCCGCATGGGGTTCATTTTGGTCGCCGCTTTGATTCTGGCATTTCCAGTTTCTGCCATAGCGCGACGGCGCAACCTCCGGCCCCCCGCGCTAAATGCCAACGGCAAAAAGCTTATGGCCCATTATGCTGCCATTTTGAAAACGCTGCGCAGGGAAATTTCGAACGCCTTACCACACGTCGATCCCGGTATGGTGCACTTGTTCATGGAGGCCTACCGATCAGAAGGTTCGCACCGGCCGTACCTGACAACAGACCACCCCTTTATGAAAGCGGTTGCCCGCTGCCAATATGTTGGGGCACCCGTTCTTTCAGTGGTGAATAAATTTCTCTCCAGCAGCCGGTGGGACAATAAATTGGCGGAAGCATCCGTCATTGCCGACGCCACGCCACGGAGATTGGCGGCATTTGCTCAAAAGGCGCAGGCCAACGAGCGGTTGATCGATTCCCTGCTGGCCAACCCCGCTTTGATGAAACAGATGCAGTCGGCGGATGGCGCTCGCAACGGAAACTACGGTTTGACGATGGGGATATATGCAGCGATCGAAAAGAGCAGCTCTTACGCGCACGGCGGCATCCTCCAGCGTTTGGCGTTGGCCACGGCCCTTATGCAGGAACCGACACTGCGGTGGCAAAAAACCTACAATCCTGTGAAACGGTATCTGAACTATCAAACTGCATACCTGAAGAAACAGCTTGATCCGGCATTTCCGACTTTAACCACCTGGCAATGCCGTTTTGTGGTGGATGATCCATTTAGCAATAAAGAGATCAGTTGGTTCCGCAAAATGTATCTGAATTATGAACCGTATAACATCGCCAGTGAGCATTATGTCAATATCGTTCACACGGATGTGGGATACAACGATGAAGATTTGGGCTGCGTGCCCGGTTCCAAAGCGGCGCAGCTGATTGCCGGTGGCGGGGAGTGTGGGGCTCGCGCGTGGATAGGACGGCTGGCTGAGCGTTCCTTTGGGATTCCGACCTGGGGCGTCAAACAGCGCGGTCACGCAGCGTTAAGCCATTGGACGCGTAACGGCTGGATTACCCGCTTCAGCGCCGGGTGGGAGTGGCTATGGTGGCACCATCGCAGCGGTTTGCATTTCTATTTGGAATCGCGGGCAAGGCGCTGCCCGAATCAATTTAAAAAAGTACTTCGGGCACAATGGATCGCCGCTGCGCTTGGCGAGAAAAAGCCCGATTTGACGTCGTTTGGCACCGGCGGATTTTGGTACGCCATCGCCGAAAGCGAAGAGCGCGCGATTGTCGCCTCCGGCAAGCCGACTTACATCACCCCGAGCAACGCCGCTTTGGCGCGGAAGTATGGGCATACATTAATTGAAAGAATCGAGGCGGCTGCGGTGTCTCGATCGGCGATGCATATTACCGTGAGCGCGACCGGCGTCATCACCGTTCCGGCAGCCTATGGCCAACGGCAAATCTACGGCCTCCATGGCATCATCATCAGCAAAAGCGATTTGGGTGGCACCCAAATTACTTATCACAACGCTGAGCCTGTCTCACGCGGCAATATTCAGTTTCACTATGCGATCGACGTATCGCATTCTGGCAGGTACAAACTTACAGCGCAAATTGTGTCGGTTAAACCCACGGAATATCTGAATGTTTCCGTCGCGCCGAGTCTCGATCCGGTGGCCATAACGATTCCATGGACCAATGGCATGTGGCAGATGACGAAGCCTGCGGAAATCAGGCTCCATAAGGGCAAAAATATGCTGACGTTTGACGCGGGTCACTATTCGGGCCATCCGATTTTCGCATTAACGGTAAGGAAATGGCTTCTTACCCCGGTGAATTGAACCTCTGCGCAAGAGGCCATTAAGTTGTCGGGCTTAATCCTCTGCCGCCTCAGTTTTTTATTATGGGACACATAGGCGGCAATACGGAGGCGCAATCTCCATGCTTTTTCTAAAGAATCACTTGCTTTTTATCGGCGCTGCTTTAAACTCATACTGAGGCGTTATGGGTGACGGATTTTGGGCCGTCAGCTCTTGTGGCGCCATGCAGCCGAAAAAGCTATGGCTGGCTGCCCGTTGTTTATTTTGAGGGAGAAGATAGCATGAAAAATCCACGTCGCTTGGGAATGGTCATGGTGTTTGGGGCACTCGCCTCGGGTCTGCCGTTGGCGCAGGCCAACTTGGTGACCAACGGAAACTTTGCATCCAATGCGCCCAATTATCTTTTCGTCAGTGGGGCTGACTGGGCCGTAAATCCGAGCCCGCCCCCAGCCCTTCCTGCACGCAACCCCAATAGCCCAGCCGGCTGGGTAGACCCGTTCTACACCAGTGGTAACGCAGGCGTAAACGGTTTGAATACTGGTAGTAACGTCCAGGGGGCTTTCGCGCCCGCTTCATGGAACGGCACTCCAGCAGATTTTGCCTGGCTTGGCAGCAGCGGCGGCCAACTTTACCAAACGCTCTCCACCGCTGCAGGTGCAGCGTATAAGGTTAGTTTCGAATATGCGGCAGAGAATGGCACCCCGGCACAAATGTCGGTGTACATGGTCGACGCGTCCAATTTTTCGGCCAGCACTTCGGCTCCGACCAGCTACGTATACGGCGATACGGTTTCCGACACAGGCTTGGGGAATTTCACTCAGGCCAGCTTTCAGTTTACAGCCGATAGTGCGTCAACAGATATTCTGCTCTTCAACAACAGCGAACCTTTTACCTTCACAAATGGATTTGCCAACTTCAGCGATGTATCGGTTACTCCGGTGGCCCCCTCGCCGGAGCCAACCGCCTTCGGGTTGATTGGATGTGCGCTGTCGTTACTTCTTCTTAAACGGTCTCGCCGCGCATAATCGAGATCATGCGTAAATGCATTGGGGTGCGCGGGCCATCAACCTCCGCCGTAGGAGGCTGTCCGAGTAATCGCCGGGTTGCGACGGCGTGATTTTTGGCGCCCATCAAGCAGCGGCGACGATGGCGTACCTGACGCAGACGGTACACCGAGGAGCCGCGCCGCAGAGGGGGGGCAAAAAGCACGCCACCCCGCGGGGCTTAAGCGTTAACCTTATATTTGCTCTTCACACCGGCATGATTAATCAAACCAACTGACGTGATTTATTGTCTCACACAGAGCGGCAGAGGCACAGAGGCTGCTCGCGGGCAGCAAGCCCGGGCGCGCCGTCGGGTACCGCAGGCGTCTCGCCTGCTTGTCGGCGTCATTAAGCC